>SHVN01000059.1 GCA_009694215.1 Xanthobacteraceae bacterium | reverse complement strand
TGCCACCGCAAGGCGCGTTGCACATCGCGTCGTTCGACGGCATGAGCCCCGATGAAGCGGGTGCCGCGCGGGCCGCGATCGCGCAGGCGCAACCGGAGATGATCTGGCTGCCGGTGATCGGCCTCGACCGCCACACGCCGCTGATCGGGCTGCGCACGTCGCGCGAATCCGAGCCCGCGCCGACGGCGCAGTCAGGACGCTTTCAGGAGGCGATGTACCGGCCGATCTCCGAGTTCGCCACGGCCGGCGGGATCAGCCCTTGAGGGCTGCGCAGTTGCGGCGCCGATCCGTCACAACGCGGCCATCGGAAAGCCGACGCTCAATCGCTTCCACGGGGCACCGCGGCCTGTCCGCCGCCCGCCAGACCCGATGGCCACGATACGGCCGGCCTTCGTAGTCACAGGTCTGCCACCAGCGGCATTGGCTCGGGTCCACGCTCCGATCGAAGCGATATTGGGCGGAAGCGGGAGTAGCCAGCATCACGAGCGTGGCTGCTGCCGCCGCGGTCAAAAGCGCCTTGGTCATGGGAAATCCTCCGTTCGCAACCAGCGATCAAGCGCCATGACAAACGGGCGCATGGGTTCCGGTTCCACGGTTTCCGGCCGCCAGGCCAGGCACCTTCGGTTAATCTCAAATCGTCAGCCCGGCCGCCCACCGGCCGAAAAGCCTTGAAAAGGCCATGCCGACCTGCCATGTAGTGCTCAGTTGGAACAAAGACTTGATTCTCCAAGTCGTTTCCGGGCCGCGTGTAAAGACGATTTCGGCGCACAATTCGCGCCTGAGGTTTTCAGCCCCGTTTTCCGACAATTCTCACACTGACATCCCTGTCCACGCGGGATGTCTCGAACCCCGCGTTCGGATTCCGCTCGCACCTATGCGCGGCGGCCTGGCCGCACATAGAAAGACTTTGAATTGAACTCATTTAACGATTTCGGCCTCGCAGAGCCTATTCTTCGCGCGCTGACTGAAGAGAAGTACGTCACCCCCACTCCGATCCAGGCCCAGACCATCCCGCTACTGCTCGCCAAGCGCGACGTCATCGGCATCGCCCAGACCGGCACCGGCAAGACCGCGGCCTTCGCACTGCCGATCCTCAATCACCTCGCCGCCAATCGCGTCCGCCCGCAGCCCAAGACCTGCCGCGTACTGGTCTTAAGCCCGACCCGCGAACTGTCCGGCCAGATCCTCGACAGCTTCCGCGCCTATGGCCGGCATCTGCGCATCCAGTCGACGCTCGCCATCGGCGGCGTGTCGATGGGCGCCCAGGTCCGCTCGCTGATGAATGGCGTCGATGTGCTGGTGGCGACACCGGGCCGTCTGCTCGACCTGATCCAGAGCAACGCGCTGCGGCTCTCCAGCGTCGAGGTGTTTGTGCTCGACGAAGCCGACCGCATGCTCGACATGGGCTTCATCCGCGATATCCGCAAGATCATCACCAAGCTTCCGGCGCAGCGGCAGACGCTGCTGTTCTCGGCCACCATGCCGGCCGACATCGCGGAACTCGCCCGCCAGATGCTCAAGGACCCGGCCAAGGTGTCGGTGACGCCGCAGGCAACCACGGTCGAGCGCATCGCGCAGCGGATCGTTCACGTCGATCGCGGCAGCAAGCCGAAGATGCTGTCCGACATCATCCTGCAGGAGAAGGTCGATCGCGTGCTGGTGTTCACCCGCACCAAGCACGGCGCCGACAAGGTGGTTCGCGGCCTCAACAAGGACGGCATCGCCGCCGAAGCGATCCACGGCAACAAGTCGCAGAACCAGCGCGAGCGCGTGCTGAAGGACTTCCGCGACGGCCGCATCCGGACGCTGGTGGCGACCGACATCGCCGCCCGCGGCATCGACGTGGAGGGCATCAGCCACGTCATCAACTTCGACCTGCCCAACATTCCGGAGAGCTACGTGCACCGCATCGGCCGCACCGCGCGGGCCGGCGCCGACGGCATCGCCATCTCGCTGTGCTCGCACGACGAGCTGCCGTTCCTGCGCGACATTGAGAAGCTGATCCGGATGGCGATCCCCGCCACGGGAACCGCCACGCAGCCGCGCCCGGGCGCGCGTCCCCCGCAACAGCACCAGGACCGCAACGGCCGCGGCCATGGCCGTCCCGGCCAACAGCAGCGCAACGCCAAGGCCCGCGACGGCGGCCGCAGCGAGCGCGGCGGGCAGCGCAATGGCAACGGTCAGAAGCACAACCACGGGCGCGATGACCATCATGCACAGCCGGACCGCCAGAGCCGGCATCAGGTCCCGCACAGCACCGCCAGTCAGGGCCCCCGCCCGATCGCCTCGACCCAGCCGGTCGGCAGCGATTTTGCCAAAGTTTCTTTCATGCAGCCGCGCTAGACTGCGACTGCGAGAAGACAGCCTGAAGGACGATCAATAGGACGATCCATGGCCAAAGAAGAACTGCTGGAATTCGAAGGTGACGTGACCGAGGAACTGCCGGACGGCAATTTCCGCGTCAAGCTCGACAACGATCACGTGATCCTCGCCTACACTGCGGGGAAGATGCGCAAGTTCCGTATCCGCACCGGCGTGGGCGACCGCGTAACCGTCGAGATGTCGCCCTACGACTTGGCGCGCGGGCGGATCACCTTCCGCCACAAGTCGGCGCAGCCGACCACCGCCGCGACCGGCCAGCGCCGCGCGATGTGGCGCAAGCGGGGCTAGCGCGGGACCGGACGGCCCCGCGACCGCCTCAGGTCATTTCTTGAGGATCGGCTGCACCTTCGAGCCTTCAGTCACCTCATCCGGCAGGTTGATCGCGACCCGATCGCCCTGCCGAATTCCCTCCGCCACCGTCACCGTATTGCCGTCGGTCGAGGCGATGCGGATTTTCTTGTAGGCCAGCTTGTCGTTCTCTACCATCGCAACGAAGGCGTCGGCGCCGCGGATCAGGAGCCCGCTCACCGGAATCTGCGGATAGCTCTTGATCGGAATGTGCACAGTGACGTTGGCAAAGCTGCCGGCGACCAAGAAGCCTTCGGTGTTGTCGATATTGATCTCGATCTGCATGGTGCGCGTGCGGGTCTCAAGCTCGCCGGTCATGCGGGATATCTTGGCCTTCATGCGGCGCTCGGGATTGCTCGCATCGACAACGTCCGCCAGGTCGCCGACGTTGATGAACGGCACGTCCTGCTGCTGGACGTAGCAATAGACCCGCAGGCGGCTGTCGTCGGAGACCGTCATGATCGGCAGCGCGCCGACCATATTGGTCTGCGCGTTGGTGATGAGCGCGCCCGGATCGACGAAGCGCGCCGTCACCCGCCCCGGAAACGGCGCGCGGATGGTCTGGTAGCCCTTCATGGTTTCAAGACCCTTGACGTTGGCCTCGGCCACGCGCGCATCGGTCTCGAACTGGAACATCGCCACCTGCGTGGTGTTGCCCTTCGCGAACAGCTCCTGGGAGCGCGCGAGATTGCGCCGCTTGTGCTCAAGATCGGTCGCCGCGGCGGCGTACTGCTGGTCGATCTCAGGCGACTCGATCACGGCGACGACCTGTCCCGCCTCGACCCTGTCGCCGCGATCGGCGTGCACCGATTTCACGTAGCCGCTGACCTTGGCGTACAAGATCGCCGTCGCGTTCGCCCGGACGTCCGCGAGCATCGTGACGGTCCGTTCGCTTGGGCCCATCGCCGCCGCCACGAACTCGACGCGAGGGCCGCGGTCGACGGCCGCGCCCCTCGCCTCGCGCGCGGCCGCGACGGTTTCGTTGCGGCTCAGATGGAAATATCCGACCGCGGCGAATGCGCCGGCAACGACAGCCAGGCCGCACAGATAGAACTTGATGGAACGCCCGGCCCCGGAAGCGGCCGCAGGTGCAACATCAGCCATGAACGGAACCTCCAGCCGACGAACCCGCGGCTTCAGCTTCAAAGCGTTTATCGAGACTGTGCAAGGTAGGCAATTGGCGCCGCAGCAGCGTGTAGAAGATCGGCACCAGGATCAGCGTCGCAATGGTTGCAAAGGCCAGGCCACCGATCACGGCGCGGCCAAGCGGAGCGTTCTGCTCGCCAGCTTCGCCGAGCGCCAGCGCCATCGGGACCATGCCGATGATCATCGCCAGCGCCGTCATCAGGATCGGCCGGAGCCGGGTCTTGCCGGCCTCGATCACCGCCTCGAACGGGGTGAGGCTCTCGTTGCGGCTGCGCAAATCGTTGGCAAAGCTCACGACCAGAATCGAGTTCGACACCGCGATGCCGATCGACATGATCGCGCCCATCAGCGACGCGACGTTGATCGTGGTGCCGGTGATCGTCAGCGTCCACAGGATGCCGATCAGCGCGCCGGGCACCGCCATCATGATGATGAACGGATCGACCCATGACTGGAACAGCACGACCAGCACCGCATAGACCAGAATGACCGCGAGAATCAGGCCCAGCCCGAGATTGCGGAACGAGGTCTCCATCACCTCATTTTGGCCACGCAGGAATATTTTGACCGTCGATGGCAGGTTTTTCTGCTCCTCGGCGATGACCTTCTTGATCTCGGCCGCCACGCTGCCGAGATCGCGGCTGTCGATGTTGGCGTTGACATCCACCACCCGCTGCACGGTGTAGTGGTTGATCGATTGCATCGCGGTGGTGGCCTTCATCGACGCAATGTCGGCGATCCGCGTCACCGGCGAATTCGGCACCGTGAGCAGCGTCGTGGCCGGAATGTTCGGGTTGATGTTGGGCGCTGCGGGATTGGCGGGCAGATTCATGACGTCCATGACCGAGTTGATCTTGTCCGCCGGGATCTGCACCGCCACGGTATAATTCACGCCGGTCAGCGGATTGAGAAAGTAGGTCGGTCCGACAAGTGCGCTGCCGGCCAGCGACGTGAGCATGTTGTTGGCGACGTCGCGCTGGGAAATGCCCATCCGCGCCGCGCGCTGGCGGTCGACGTCGATCTGGATGGTCGGGAAGTCCAGCACCTGGGCGATGCGGGGATCGACCACGCCCGGGATTTTCTGGATCGCCCTGAGAATGCGCTGGGCGGAGGCGTAGGCACGCGGGAAGTTCGAGTCCTGGATCTGGATGTCGATCGGCGCCGACAGGCCGAAGTTGAGCACCTGGCTGACGATGTCGGCGGTCTGGAAATAGAACAGGGTGCCGGGGAATTCGGCGTTCAGCTTCTCGCGGATCAACCGCTGGTATTGCACGGTCGGCTTGTGGCCGTGATTGAGCGAGATCAGGAGCTCCGCGTCCATGCCGCTGGTGTTGTCGCTCGGCACGAAGGCGAGATTGAGCGAGAACGGCAGTCCGATCGTCGAGTTGATGGTGCGAAGCTCCTTGGTCGGGACCACTTCGCGGATGCTCCGTTCGACCTGAGCCACGATCTTCTCGGTTTCCTCAAGCCGCATGCCGCGCGGGGCCCGCACATGCATCTTCAGGATTCCGACGTCGGAGGTGGGGAAGAAGTCGGTGCCGATGGTGGGCGCCAGCGCCCCGGTCGCGGCGAGCAGCAGCGCGAAGCAGCCGAGAACGAATTTCCGCTTCACCAGCGCCAGCGCCAGGAAATTGCCGTAGCCGTTCTTCACCCGCTCGAAGCCGCGATCGAACGCAGCCGACATCCGCGCGCCGAGGTTCTTCGGGGCGTGATGGTCATGGTCCTTCAGCAGATAACGCGCCAGCGCCGGAACGACGGTGAACGACAGCACGTAGGACGCCAGCATCGCCAGAACGACGGTGATGGCGAGCGGAATGAACAGGAAGCGCGACGGCCCGGTCAGCAGCAGCACCGGGAAGAACACAATGCAGATGGCGAGGGTTGCGACGGTGAGCGGCTGGATCACCTCGTTCGAGCCGTCGAGGATCGCGACGGTGAGCGGCTTGCCGAGCGCCTGGTTGCGATGGATGTTCTCGATCGTCACCGTGGCGTTGTCGACCAGAAGTCCGATCGCCAGCGCCAGGCCGCCGAGCGTCATCAGGTTGATGGTCTGGCCGGCGAAAAACAGGCCGGCCACGCCGGCCGCGATCGACAGCGGGATCGACAGCGACACGATCACCGTGCTCCGCCAGCTGCCGAGGAAGATCAGGATCATCAGCGAGACCAGGATCGACGACAGAACAGCCTCGTGGATGATGTTGTCGACCGCGCCTTGCACGAACACCGACTGGTCGAAGTCGAGCGCAAGCTCCAGCCCCTCCGGCGCCGTGGCCTGAACCTCCGGCATCACTTCGCGGATCGCCTTGACCACGGCGATCGTCGAGGCGTCCGAGTTCTTCAGGATGTTCATGTAGCTGGCGCGCTGGCCGTTGATGCGCACCGCGTTCTGCTGGGTCGCAAAGCTGTCGCTGACCTTGGCGACGTCGCCGAGCGACACCGTGAGGCCGTCGCGGACGCCGACCGGCAGGGTCTGGAACTGCTCGACCATCTGCGGGCTGGAATTGAGTTTGACGTTGAACTCGCGCTCGCCGATGCGGGCGACGCCTGCCGGCACGATGACGTTGGTGGCCTGCAAGGCGCCGACCACGTCCATCTGCGACAAGCCCTTGGCGCTGAGCCGCGAAGGATCGACGTCGACGATGATCTGGCGCTGCTTGCCGCCGTAGGGCGCCGGAATCGACAGGCCCGGGATGGTGAACAGCTTCACCCGCAGAAAGTTGATGCCGTAATCGAATATCTGCTGTTCGGGCAGCGTTTTGCTGTTCAGCGTGACCTGCACCACCGGCACGTTCGACGCGTTGAACCGGATCATGTTCGGCGGCGTGATGCCGGGCGGCGCGATGCGCAGGATCGAGTTGTTCTGCGCGGAAATCTGCGCGATCGCGCCGCCGATGTCGGTGCCCTGGTTAAAATAGACCTTGAGAATGCCGAGCCCCGGGATCGACAGCGACTCGATGCGCTCGATCCCGTTGACGGTGGTGGAATAGGCGCGCTCGCTGACCAGCACAACGCGCCGTTCCATGTCCTCGGCGGAGAGGCCGGGGTAGTTCCAGGCAACATAGACGACCGGGATATCGATGTTGGGGAAGATGTCGACGACCATGCGCTGCGCGGAGAGGAAGCCCCCCAGGAGGATGAGCATTCCGGCGATCGCCATGGTGTAGGGACGTCGCAGCGCAAGCCGAACGATGCCGATCATCTCTTTCCAGGTCCCCAGCGCACGACGTCTTGGCAGCCCACGTTGGTCCCCGGGCATCCCCCCGGAAGCCGCCGAACATCCGCTGTCTGAGTCGTATTTTGTTGCAGGTAAAATGATCCCCCGAACGGCCCGTCACGATCAAGTGGGATTTCAGCTCCCCGGAGATTCTAACCCCGGCGCACGCCGACAATTCCCCTCCCGGGCGGCCCGATTTGAGCGGAAAAGCCGGGTTGCCGCGCTGCGAACCCGTGGCATGCCCGTCTGAGCGCCGATCAGCCTTTGCCCCGGCCCTGCGACAGGGGCATTTTGGCGATCTCGCGCAGCGCGTCCCGGTCGGGCTCGAAACCGAGCCCGGGCGCCTCCGGCATGACGAAATGCCCGTCCCTGGGCTCCGGCAGGCCCCGGTAGATCTGCTTGCACAGCTCGACGGCGAGATAGTGGTGCTCGACCAGGGTGCCGTTCGCCACGCCCGCCTGCAGATGCATGTTGTGGAAGCCCCAGGCGCCGCCGTTTGCGACCCCGACGTTGAACGCCTGGGCCATCCCGGCGATCTTGGCGCATTGCGTGAAGCCGCCGGTGATGCAGACGTTGGGCTGCACGTAGTCGACCGCCTCGGCGCGCAGCAGGTCGCGGAAGCGGAAGGCGAGCCCCTCGTTCTGCCCGCAAGCCAGCGCCATGCCGGTGGCGCGGCGAAGCTGCGCCATGCCGGGCACGTCGTTCTGCGTCAGCGGCTCCTCGAAGAACGAGATGCCGCAAGGTTTCACCATCTCGACCAGCTTGGTGGCGTGGTAGAGATCGAGATTGCAGTTGGCGTCGATGAACAGCTCGACGTCCGCCCCGACCGCCTCGCGCACCGCCCGCACGCGCGCGGCGTCCTCGCGGATCGCGTCCATGACCGGGCGCTCGTCGCGGTGGCGCAGCGCATCCCCCGCGACCGTCATCTTCAGCCGCCGAAAGCCCTGCGACACCCAGAGCTTGGCGGCAGCGGCGAGTTGCTCGCGGTCGAAGAAGCCAAAGCCGAACGTCGCATAGACCGGCACGCGGGGATGCGCGCCGCCCAGCAGCCGCCACACCGGCTGCTTGAGCGCCTTGCCCTTGAGATCCCACAGCGCCACGTCGATGGCGGCGAGCGCATGCGCGGCGTAACCGGTCTGGCCTCGCGGCATCAGCGTCCAGTAGAGCTTGTCCCAGATGCGCTCATGCGCGAGCGGATCGTCGCCCAGAATCGCGGGACCCGCGACGCCGTTGACGATCTGCGCGACCACGTCCTCTTCGGTGATGCTGGTGAGGCCGTGGCCGATCAGGCCGTCGGCAGTCTCGACCTCGATGTGACAGCAGGCAAGCGACGTCCTGCGATCGAGGCCGACCAACTGGATGCGCAGAGGGACGTTGAGGGGCGTAGCGGTGACACGCGCGATCTTCATGGTGAAATGCCGCGCGTGTCCGCTTGCGCTAGGACCGGGCCGCGGCGCCCGCGCGGTTCCAGCCGCGCGCACCCTCGCCGTAGATGTCGCAGCCTTTGTCGGTAACGACCGCAGTGTCCTCGAGCTTGATGAAGCCGCGCTTGGGATGCGCCAGCGTGGTCTCGACCGAGATCACCATGCCTGCTTCGAGCGGCCGGTGGGCGTCGTAATCGTCGTAGGGCACCGGGCCTGTGTTGGTCAGCCGCGGCGCCTCGTGGCTGACGAGCCCCATGCCGTGACCGAGGAAATGGGTGTTGTTGTTGTACTTCGATTTGGCGAGCACCGCCTCGGCCGAGGCATAGACCTCGCTGCCCATGGCGCCGGCCTTGATCGGCTTCATCGAAGCGCGCTGGATCGCCTCGATGTCCGCCAGCATGTCCTCCAGTTCGGCGTCCGGCTCGCCCTGGATCGCCATGCGGCAGAGATCGCCAATATAGCCGTGGTAGTTGCCGCCGGAGTCGATCGACATGATGTCGCCCTCGCCCCAGACCTGATCGGACGGCGCGCGGTTGAGGCTCGTGCCGGCGGTGATCAGACAATATTCGAAAGTGAGCCCGCGGTTAGTTTCCTCGCGGCGCAACGCCTCGGTGACCTCCGCCTTGGTCGCGCCGGGGCCGTGCTTGGCGATCACCGCCTGCATCGACTCGATCACCGCCTCCGACGCGATCTTGAGCTTCTTCAGCTCATCGGGCGTCTTGATCGAGCGCATCCGTTCCAGCACGAACAGCGCGTCCTTCATCGGCGTTCCGGCGAACGCATTTTGCAACGCCTTGCCGGCATCGACCGGCAGGAACGACAGCTCCGCACCGATCCCCTTGGTCTTGATGCCGGCCTTGCGGATGTGCTCGACCGCCTTCTGCATGGTGTCGATCGAGCCCGACGAGTTGCACTGCTGCACCGGCGTCCAGAACGGATGGATCTCGCGCTGGAAGTTTTCCAGGCGATGGCCGAAGTAGGCCGCCTTGTCGGGTGCGCCCTTGGCATAGACCAGGACCGGCAGGTAGCGGGAGAGCCCCATCGCGTCCATGTAGTCGAAGAAGAAGGCGCGGTGCCCGCCCAGCAGGTACTGCACGTTGTGCTTTGACGTCGCGATCAGCACATCCATGCCGGCCTCGTCCATCAGCTTGTCGAGACGGGCGGCGTCGAACGGGATCGTGGACGAGACCTTGGCGGGCGCATTCATGGGGGACCTCACGGCTCGGGAAACAGTCGCGGCTGTTGACAGTCTATCCGAACGGCCCAGCCGGCGGAAGCGACGGCGCCGGTCTCCGGGGCTCAGGGCTTTGCAATCTGCACGACGTTGATCTGACCGTCCGCAGTGACGCTGGTCCGAAACACGCCGCCCGCGCGCAGAAATGCGTCGAGCTGCTGGAATTGATTCAGTTGCGAGGCGAGATCCTACAAACGCGAGAGATAGATATCGGGGTGCACGATTGAAATCGGGCCGCGATGTTCAGATGCCGCACGGCTCAGAGCTTCATTGGCCCGCAGCATGTCCTTGTGAACAAACAGCACGATATTCTGACGCAACCACCACTTCACCCGCAGGTCATTCCAAATCCGGCCCGAAAGACGTCGATGGGCAGAAAATCGTGCTTTGCAAAATGCGCCTCCAAATAGGAGAGGAATTGCTCGTTGACGTGGTGGTGCCCGCCCTGGAAGGGGATCGCCGCCGAAAACAAGATCGCCGGAGCATGGCCGACCAGGCTCGCGACAAACCGTTCGGCCGCCGCCGACGACAAATGCTCGGCAACTTCCAGACAGACGGCAGATCGAACGTCCGGCCAAGCGCGAATTTCGACTCCAGATCGCAGACTTGCAGAAGCGCGGGATCGCAAACGGCATCGGCGGGCTTGAGCCACGGGCCGTCGATGCCGCGGAGATCCTTGACGCCCCGGCCCTGCAGCGCGGCAAGCCAGGTTCCCAACCCGCAACCGACATCCAGCGCGGATTTCGGCTGCAGGTATTGCCAAAGAATATCGAGGATGCAGTCCGCGGATTGCCGATTTTCTTGCTCTTGTGCCTTCAGCTGTCCTGCATGCAGATCGTTATAGATATCGCCGCGAGCATCATTCATGGGTGGACGCGCCCTAATTGATCGACAGGTTCGCCTCCACGGCGAGCTTCTTCCAGACATCGTACTGGCGCTGCACCAGAGCCTTCATCTCGTCGGGGGTGGTGGCGCGCGGATCGCCGCCCATCGACTCCAACTTCTGCTTCACATCGGGCACCGCGAGGGCCTTGCGCAATTCGGCGTTGAGCCGGTCGACGATCGGCTTCGGCATGTTGGCCGGGCCGGCAAGGCCGGTCCAGGAGATCACCTCAAAGCCCGGAATGGTCGCCTCGTCGACCGTCGGAACCGTGGGAAAATCGCGCCAGCGGGTCTTACCGGTCACCGCCAGCGCCCGGAACTCGCCCGACTTCACGCGCGAACTGATCGGCCCGGTGGTGGTGGCGATGAAATCGACGTCGCCTTGCAACACCCCGGTGATGGCCGGCGCCTCGCCGCGATAGGGAACGTGCAGGAACTGGGTCTTGGTCTGGTTGCCGATCAGTTCGACGGTCGTGTGCAGGATCGAGCCCACGCCGGCCGAGCCGTATTTCAGCTCGCCGGGCTTGGCGCGCGCCTCGTCGATCAACTGCTTGAGCGTCTGGAAGCGCGAGTCCGCCTTCACGCAGATCATGAACGGATAGAAGCTGGCCACCGAAATCCAGGTGAAGTCGTCGACCACCTTGAACTTTACGTTCTTGGACAGCGCTGCATAGGCCGGATGCGCGCTCGGCAGCACCAGCAGCGAATAGCCGTCGGGGTCCATTCGCGCGATAGTTTCGGCGGCGAGCCCGCCGGCCAGGCCCGGCTTGGCCTCGACCACGATGGACTGGCCGAGCGATTTTTCCATCTCGTGCCCGAGGATGCGGGCGATGATGTCGACGTTGCCGCCGGGCGGAAAGCCCTGCATGATCTTGATGATGCGGTTCGGGTAGTCCTGCGCCAGCGCGCCGCCCGAAAGAGCGACCAGCACCGCGATTGCCGCGACAAGCTTCTTCATCATGGAACCTCCGTTGGCGCCGCAGCGCGCCGCGACCGACCAATTTCGCGCTGGCTCTGCCGTCCTGTCAACGCGCCAAAGCGTCCGGCGCCGGAGCACACACCCTCTCCGGCGCATGGATTTCGGCTAGACTGGGCGCCTCGGCCCATTTGGCCCAATGACGATGACATTCCGGGGAGGTTTCATGTCTCGCTGCATCATCGCCGCGGCGGTCATCATCGGTCTGCTGAGGCCGGCCGCGGCCGCCGAACTCAATCCCGCCGCCGTTGCCTTCAAGCTGCCCGACCAGATTCCGTGGAAGACCGGCGCAAACCCCGGCGTCGAGCAGGCCGTCATGGTCGGCGATCCGTCGAAGCCCGGCATGTATGTCGTGCTCACCAAATGGAAGGCCGGCAACATGAGCCGTCCGCACTTTCATCCCAACGACAGGTGCATCACGGTCGTCTAGGGACCGTGGTGGGTCGGCACCGGCGCCAAATTCGATCCCGACAGCACGGTGCCCATGCCGGCAGGCACGTTCGTGACCCACTTCGGCAAGCAGATCCACTACGACGGCGCGAAGGAGGGCGACACCGTATTGCTGATCGTCGGCGACGGCCCGGCGACATCGACGCGCGCCGAGGAGCCGAGGTAACCGGGAGCGCCGAGCCTAGTTGCCGAGCTTCAGCCGCAGGATTGCCCGCAGCACGTCGGAATAGTCGTCGGTCCAGCTGGCGATGCCCGGCACCGGCTCAAACCGCCGCCATCCGGCGCAGGACGGAAGATCGCCGAGATCGGCGACCGACTTCGCCAGAACGGCGACCTTGGCATTGGCGCGGTAGTCGCTCAGGAAGTCGTTGACCTGATCGTCCTGCTTCACGTAGGCGACAAGTCCTTCGGCCGCGCCGACAGCCGCGACGACGCTGGCCAGTTCCATATGCCGGTTCGAGATGTGAACAACGATCGCGCCGTTGGGCGCGAGCCTTGTGAGATAGCCCGCGGCGATGCCGAGCGGCAGCGAGGCCGCAACCACCGCGAGAAATCCGAAGTGCACCATGGCCGCCCGCCGCGGCGGCAACGCGCGCGTCAGCACATGGGCGTATACGTAGCCGATGAAAAGAAAGGTCTGGAACGCCACCATCGCGACCGACCAGACCGAGGGCGACCCGCCGAGCCTTGGCAGCACCATCTTGGTAAACATCGGCTGAACGGCGAACAGCAGCAGCGCCGATACGAACAGGGTTGCCGCGAACAGCACCGGCGCCGACCGCAGCGCGGCTGGGATCGGCCGCGCCAGCGGGGCCATCGTGTCGAGCGAAGTCATGGCGGGCAATCTCCGGATGCCCGCCGATCCTAGTGAACTGACGTTAAGCCATGCTACCCGGGGCAACCGCCGCGCCGTCGGACAGGGCCGGCTCGGTGTTGGGCCTAGATCTTCGCCCAGCCGGCGGGGGGCTTGCGGCCGGGATGCAGCGCGCCGCACTTCTTGCACTTGCGCGCCGCCTCGTCGGCGAAGAACGCCTCGTAGAGCGGCGGCAGGTCGCGGACCAGATGCGTCACCTTCACCTCGATGCGGTGGACGAGCGATCCGCATTCGAAGCAGTACCATTCGAAGGCGTCGAGCTCGTCCGGCTGGCGCTTCGGCTCGACCACGAGTCCGATCGAACCGGCGGGCCGCTGCGGCGAGTGGCGCACATGCGGCGGCAGCAGGAACACCTCGCCCTCCTTGATCGGCACGTCGTAGAAATTGCCGTTGTCGCCGACCTTGAGCACCATGTTGCCCTTAAGCTGGTAGAAGAACTCCTCCACCGGATCGTCGTGATAATCGGCGCGCTCGTTCGGGCCGCCGACCACCTGCACGGTCATGTCGCCGTCCTCGAACACCTTCTTGTTGCCGACCGGCGGCTTGAGCAGGTGCTCGTTCTCGCTGATCCACTTGTTGAAGTTGAACGCCTTCAGTCTTCCGGTCGACATGGTCGGTCTCTCCTCACGCCGCCGATGATTTCTGGGTCGCGCCCGGCGCCTTCAATCCGCAAGTCTCGAAAGCCTTGCGCGTCGCCTCCTTCTCGGCGTCGGTCAGTTCCAGCATCGGCGGGCGGACCCGTCCGCCTGCCTGGCCGAGCAGCTCCTGCCAGTATTTCGAGTGCGACGGCGGTTTCTCCGCCGGCCGCGTGCGGCGGAACGCCTCGCGCACCGGGTTGAGGCTGTCGCGGATCACCCTCGCCTTCGCCACCTCGCCCGCGAACGCGAGATCGGTGTAGTCGCGCATGCGGCGATCGGATTTGGCCTGGAACAGGTAGGGCGGCGACGAGCAGAGATAAAGCCGCCAGCCGAGCTCGACGATATTGTCGAACCACTCCTCCTCCGAGGCCGTGCTGACGATCAGCTTGTCGCCCACAAGGCGCGTCAGGCGCGCATACATTTCGCGCGGCACGCTGTACTTGATCGCCACGATGTTCGGCAATTCCGCGATCCGCGCGCACAATTCCGGGCTCATCAGATAACCGGAGTCCGGGTGGCTCCACATCGCAATGCCGACGTCGACCTGCTCGCTGATCGTCTTGTAGTACTGGTAAAGCGTCTCCTCCTGCTTGTGCAGGAAGTGCAGCACCGGCGCATGCACCACGATGTAGGGCGCGCCGACCGCCTGGGCGTGCTTTGCAAGCTCGATCACCGTGTCCATGTTCTGATCGGAGCAGGACGCGATCACGCCGGCCGTCTTGCCGATCTCATCGACGGTGATCTCGAACGAGCGCTTCCTCTCGGCCACCGACATCGAGAAGAACTCGCTCTGCTTGCCGGCGACGAACACGCCGTCGATGCCGAGATCGTCCACCCAGTGCCGTAGGTTCTTACGAAAACCCTTCTCGTCGATCGAGAGGTCCTCCGCGTAGGGCATCAGGGCGGCCGCCCAGATGCCCTTCATGTGGGCGCAGGCGTGGTCCTTGGCGTCCGATCGGCGATATTTCATGGCGCTTCCTGTCGCTTCGATGATCGGCAGCATCATGCCTCAAAATCCGCCCGCAGCGCACCTGCGATTCCGGCATGGCTCGACGTACGCATCGCCATCTCAAAATGGGGCACAACGACCTGGGAATTAACGGCAATTTGAACTGGTGAATTCGAAAAGCTGAGCTAAATTGCCATCGGGGGCGGGCGGTCGGGCTGGGAGAACAGGCGATAAAGCGCGCCGCGCTGATTGCCGGGGTATCAATTGCGACTTTGGTGTGCGTGGGCCCTGCGGTCCAGGCTTCGCCCGCAAGCGCCGAGTCCTGGTGAGGTTCGAGAGCGGTCTCGCCCTACGACCGGCTGTCGCGGACATCCATCAAGCCGCGCGCCCGGGCAGCGGAGAAGTCCGAAGCCCGCGACCGCAAGAGCGGACGCACATCCGAAACTGCGCTACCACCCCCGGCGGGGCCGCTGCACATCATCGTCTCGATCGGCAAGCAGCGCGCGACGCTGTTCGACGACGGCGTGCCGATTGCGAGCACCGCGATCTCCACAAGCACGCCCAGCCATCCGACGCCGACGGGCGTGTTCACGATCATCCAGAAGAGCCGGCACCACGTCTCCAATCTCTATGGCGCGGCCATGCCCTACATGCAGCGCATCACATGGTCGGGATCGGCCCTGCACCAGGGGCCCCTGCCCGGCTATCCGGCCTCACATGGCTGTGTCCGCCTCACCACCGAGTTCGCGCAACGGCTCTGGACGACGACCAAGATGAGCGCGCGCGTCATCGTCACCCGCGACGAGGTCGCGCCGGTGCCGATCGAGCACGCCCGCCTGTTCGTGCCGAGGCCTGCCAAGGTGGTGGAGGCGCCCGCCGTGACCTCGGCGCTGGTTCGCACCGCCGACGCCGCGAATGCGACAGCGGGAGAGCAAATCATAAAAACGTCCGCGACCGACGGCATCGGCAGCACAGCCGAGGCGGCGAAGCCCGCCGAGACATCGGAGCCCGCCACTCCGTCCGCCGACGCGGCCAGGTCCGTCGAAGCCAAGCCCGCCCAGACACGCGCCGCGCCTGCGCCGATCGTCATCGACGAGCGCCCGGCCACCATGCCCGCGGCCATCGTCAAGGAGGCGGGCCGGCGGCCGGTCTCGGTGTTCGTCAGCCTCAAGGAAGGCAAGCTCTACGTCCGCCAGGGCTGGCAGCCGCTGTTCGAGACGCCGGTGACGTTCGAGCAGCCCGATCAGCCGATCGGCACCCATGTCTATACCGCGATGGGCTTGAAGGCCGGCGGCAAGGACCTGCGCTGGACCGTGGTGTCGATCCCGAGCCGCATCAAGCCCAAGGTGGAGCCCAAGGCTTCGAAGAACAGCCGCAAGCCGCGCAACGAGCGCGCGGTCAAGATCGTCGAGGCCGCGACGCCGCTGCCGAGTGCAAGCGCGGCGCTCGACCGCATCGTCATGCCGCCGGACGCGGTGGAGCGCATCTCCAAAATGATGATGTCCGGCTCGTCGCTGATCGTGTCCGACAACAAGCTCTCCGACGAGACCGGCGCCTATACCGATTTCATCGTCCTGACGCGCTGATCCCTAGACTCCGGCGACGGTCTGCTGTGCCGCAAGGCGCGAGGGCTTCCTGCGCGGCAGGGTGACCGAGCAATAGGGCGTCGGCACCGGGATCTTGCTGAACGAAGGCCCGTTGCCGCCCTCGTTGACGTCCACCCAGCAGAGCCAGTTGTCGTCGTCGCGCAGATCGTGATCCTCGCGGAAATGGCTCAATCGCGACTCGGTGCGATAAAGCGAGGCGCCGAGGATGAAGCGCGCCGCGAGCAGCATCGCCTCGGTTTCCTTCAGCCGCACAAGCTCGTGGGTGTGCGGCGCGGCGATGGTCTTGAATTCCTCGGATAGCGCCGTCACCCGGTCGAGGGACTGCTGCAGCCGGTCCTCGCGTTTCAGGATGCCGGTGTCGTAGGCAAACATCACGCCCTGCAGGTCGCGCAGGATGCGGTCGGACTCCGCCGCCGCCGTGGCCTTGAGCGGTGCATGGGCCTCGGCGTGCAGCGCGCGCACCTCGGCTGCATCGAGCGAAGGCATCGGCAGGCGCTCCAGATCCTCGATCGCGGATTGTCCCGCGATCCAGCCGTTGCCGACGCAGAGACCGATGTGGAAACCGGCGAAATGATTGGCGCAGCCCGCCTGCGCCAGCCCCGCCGAGAGAAGCCCCGGCACGTCGGAGCGGCAGTCGGCGCCGGTGCGGATGCCCATCTTGGTCATCTGGTTGAGCGCGTAATACGGCGTCTTGCCGAACATGTCGGTCTTGGTCTCGTCGCCAAGCTTGCGGAAGAAGTTGTCCATCCATTTGACCTTACTCTGGATGAAATACTCCCGCAGGTGTTCGGGAATGGGTGACATGTCGAGATAGAGCGGCGTGTTGCCCTTGCGGTTTTCCATCGCCATCGCCTTGGCTATGCGCGGCACGTCGGCCTGGTCGCCCCACTCCGGCTCGTATTCGTCCATGAACGCCTCGCCCTTGGCGTTCACCCAGCGCGCGCCCTCCTGGATCGCAAACGTGATGCCCTCGAAATAGAATTTTGGAGTTCCCGGCCGGACGTAGGAGAACTCGGCATTGCGCAAGGCCGCGCCGGCCCGATAGGCCAAGAGCGTGCCGGTGCCGGTGATGTCGCGGACAAAGCCCGAGCGGAAGGTAATGGCGTTGGTGGCAACAATGGTGGCCCGCGCCTTGATGACGCTGAACTCGCCGGTGCGGCTGTTGATGCCGACCGCGCCGGTGATGCGGTCGGAGCCGCCGCGCATCAGGCCGGTGATGAACAGCCGGTCGATGAGCTGGACGCCGGCCTCCTCAAGCGCGAGTCGCAGCTTCCAGGCGAATTCGAGCCCCCCGCCCTCCGGATACATCACGCGGGCGAGATCGAGGCCGCGCGTCGGACGGCGCTTGTAGGCGCCGACCTCGTCGCGGCCGAAGTGCATGCCCATTTTCTCGAAATCCTGCAGCCGCGCATGGGAGTCGATCAGCGACCGTCGCACCAGTTCCTGGTCGGCGATGCCGTCGTTGCCGGCGACGATCTCATGCAGGATGCCGTCGATGTCTTCGCCCGGCAGCGCCACGATGGTCCAGGCGTTGGAGAAGGCGGTGTGGCCAGTGCGGCCGATCGCCCAGGAGTCGACCAGCGTGACGCGGGTGCCCGGCGGGCCGTTGCGCTTGGCGGAGAGCGCGGCCATGAGCCCGCCCGCTCCCGCGCCGACCACCAGCACGTCGGTGTCGATAAGTAAGCCGTCAAGCTTGTCCATCGGGCTCACCAGGGCCGCGGGCGGTTCTTCACCGACGGATGCACATCGACGATGTGCTCCGGGCAGAAGATTTCGCAGCTAAAGCAGGTGATGCAGTGCTCGCGGAACTTGATGACCGGCAGGAGCCTCAATTGGCGCAGGCCCGCGATCTCAGCCGCGACTGGCTGCGGCTCCATGTGGATCACGTCGGCCGGGCAGACCACGTCGCATATGCCGCACCCGGTGCATTTCTCAAGCTCGATGCTTTCGATCATGCCGTGTCATAGCAAATGCCGCCACCTGTGACACCGGCGTTGTGACGAAAGGCAGCCCGCAGGGCCGCCAGCCGATCGGATCAGGCTGCGCTGTGCGCCACCGCGGTTGCGGCCGGCATGGGATGGCGTTGCGCGCGCCCGGGCACCTGCTGCGGCGATACCACCTCGACGCGGTTGCGGCCGCGCTCCTTGGCGCAATAGAGCGCCTCGTCGGCCTGCGCCAGCAGGCCCGGAATGTCGAACAGGTCCGCCTCGGCGATCACCATGCCCATGCTGACGGTGCCGCCGATCGGACGGCCATCGACGTCGGCGGAGATTGTTTCGAACGACAGCCGGATTCGCTCGGCGATGGCGAGGCCTTTGTCGCGGCCGGAATCGTACAGCACGATGGCGAATTCCTCGCCGCCGAGGTGGCCGATCAGGTCGTAGGGGCCGAGCTTGGCGCCCGCGGCCGCGGCGAAGATCTGCAGCACACGATCGTCCACCGCATGGCCGAAGCGGTCGTTGATCGACTTAAAGTGGTCGAGATCGGCGAGCAGCACCGCGACCGGGCGGCCCTCCGTTTCCTGCCGCTTGCTCAGCGCCATGACCTCTTCGAGGAAGGCGCGGCGGTTGGCGATGCCGGTCAGCAGATCGATCAGCGCTGCGGTCTTGTGGCGCAATTCGGTGCGCTCCTTCGCCATCGCTAGCAGGATGAAGGCGATGGCGATGGTGAACAACAGCGCCTCGAAGCTCAGCACCGTCAGCCACACGCTGTTGAACACCTGGCTGGTCGGCGACCATGGCAGCACCTGGGCCAAAGGCGTGCGCAGCAGGAACAGCGCGCCATGCGCGAACAGCATGAAGATCGCGGGCCACCGCGACACAAGCGGCTCGCCGCGGCCGCGCCAGAATTCATACGCCGTAGACCAGGCGTAGGCGGTGATGATGCCGGAGGAGAGCAGCACCTTGGCGTCGAGCGAGTCGACGATGAACGGCGCGCGGCATGCGAGAATCCACACAACCGCGCCGCCGACCAGATACACCGGCTCGATTTCGCGGCCGTCGAACACCCGCGCGCCCGACCACGTCACGGCGAAGGCGCTGAACAGGATGGTGTGGCGAGGTCGATGGAGATCGCGTCCGACACCGAGCCGTACATGCCAAACAGCACGACGGAGGCGGCCCGCAGCAGATGCGCGCAGCCCCACCAGGCCACCGCGTGAATGCTGGAATTCTGGATCCAGGCGAACAGCAAAAGGAGGCCCAGCATGGCCTCGACATAGATCGTGACGAGAAACAGCGTGTTGACGTCGAGTCCCATCGATCCCTTCCGCGGTGACGCGGCCGGCGCAGAATCTGCCCATCCCGGGGGCTATTTCCTAGGGCCTGTCTTCAGTTAGGGATTCCCAAATCAGTTTTTCTGTGACGCATGGGCGGTCGGCTTGAGGAGGGCCGACCGATGCGCCGCCATGCATTACGCGACGACCAGTGGGAGCGGATCAAGGATTTTCTGCCCGGCCGCGAAGGCCATGT
>SHVN01000058.1 GCA_009694215.1 Xanthobacteraceae bacterium | reverse complement strand
AAATTGAGCCGAGGAACGTCCGATCCCGGTTCACCCGCTGGGTGCGCCATGATCGCCTCGCTCGATCCAGGATAAGATGCTGATGCCTATATCTGAATCGGCGTGAGCGTTGCAAAAATAAGAGCGCTATCCGGGGAATGCGGGTCTACGCCAATCTCGCTCGGGCCCAGCGAGCCCGGCTGTTGGTGGCTGCAACACCCCCACCACTAGCGCCTGCGCCCGCCGTGGCGGTTGTTGCTCCAGAGACCGCGAGCCGGACCTTGTCGCCGCCCGAGCCCAGCCGGAAGCGCGAGCGCCGCAAGGCGGCCGCCCAAGGCACGCGCACTGCCAGCGACAGCAATAGCGAGAACGGTCCGAACTCGTCCGATTGCGCTGCTGCGAAGCGAACCCCCAAGGCCGCGATGGCGCTCGGTTTCGACAATCGGGACGGGGTGATCACCGCCGTTCGGGCAAAATGCGGCAAGTGAGCGACGCGGCGCGCTCCGTTGTCAGAACCAAAGCGAATAAAAAGGGCCACGGAGAAATCCCGTGGCCCTTATCCGTCGGCGTCTTTAAGGTGTGATGCCGAGGGGATAAGAAAATCCGGGAGGAGCTCATGGCTCGCGTTGCGGTGGTGACAGGCGGAACCCGCGGGATCGGCGCGGCCATTTCGAAGGCGCTGAAGGCGGCCGGCTACAAGGTCGCGGCCAATTACGCCGGCAACGACGAGGCGGCGCAGAAATTCAAGGCCGAGACCGGCATCGGCGTCTACAAGTGGGACGTTTCGTCGTTCGAGGCCTGCGCCGCCGGCATCAAGCAGGTCGAGGCAGACCTTGGCCCCGTCGAGGTGCTGGTCAACAATGCCGGCATCACCCGCGATTCCCAGCTTCACCGCATGAAGCCCGAACAGTGGACCGCGGTGATCAACACCAATCTCGGCTCGCTGTTCAACATGACGCGGCAGGTGATCGAAGGCATGTACGAGCGCAAGTTCGGCCGCATCGTCAACATCTCGTCGATCAACGGCCAGAAGGGCCAATTCGGCCAGACCAACTATTCCGCCGCCAAGGCTGGCGAGATCGGCTTCACCAAGGCGCTGGCGCAGGAGGGCGCTCGCTCAGGTATCACCGTTAACGCGATCTGCCCCGGCTACATCAACACCGAAATGGTGCAGGCGGTGCCGAAGGATGTGCTGGAGAAGAGCATCTTGCCGCTGATCCCGATCGGCCGGCTGGGCGAGCCCGAGGAGGTCGCGCGCTGCGTGGTGTTCCTAGCGTCCGACGACGCCGGCCTGATCACCGGTTCGACGCTCACGGCCAACGGCGGCCAGTATTTCACCTAGCCCGGCGTCCAGTCGCGGGGCGCGAGCTCGAAGCCGGAAAACTCGAATCCCGGCGCGACGGTGCAGCCGCACAAGCTCCAGTCGCCGCGGCTTTCCGCCGCTTGCCAGAACCCGGCCGGAACGATCGCCTGCAGGCGCTCGCCCGCGTCGAGCTTTCCGCCAAGACCGATCGCCGTCACGCCGGTGCCTTCGCTGATCTGCAGCGTCAGTGGGCTGCCCGCGTACCAATGCCATGTCTCCACCGCGTCGACGCAATGCCAGTGCGAGCGCTCGCCGCGCCTGAGCAGAAAATAGATCGCAGTCGACGCCGCGCGCCCGCGTTCGACGGTGCGCGGGTCGCGGAAGGTCTCGCGGAAATGCCCGCCTTCGGGATGCGGCTTGAGATCGAGCAGCGCGATCACGTCGGCGGCGGATAGTAATGCAATTCCCCGTTGAAGTCCTCGATCTCCATGCGGCCTTCGCCGTCGCACGTCAGATAGTTCGGGCCGATCGGCGACTTGCCGTGGCCGCCGGGAATGTCGAGCACGTAGGTCGGCTGGCACAGGCCGGACAGGCGGCCGCGCAGCGCCCGCATCAGCTCCTGGCCGCGCCTGATCGAGGTGCGCAGGTGCGAGGTGCCGGGCGCGAGATCGCCGTGGTGCAGGTAGTAGGGCTTGATGCGGCATTCGACCAGCGCGCGCATCAGCGCGCCGAGCGTCTGCGGGTCGTCGTTGACGCCGGCAAGCAGCACCGACTGGGCGAGCATTGGGATGCCGGCGTCGATCAGCCTTGCGCAGGCCTGCCGCGCCGCGTCGGTCAGTTCGCGCGCATGATTTGCGTGCAGCACGACGTAGGTCGCCTTGCCCTTGGCCTTGAGCGCTTGGACAAGCTCCGGCGTGATGCGCCCGGGATCGGCGGCCGGAACGCGCGTGTGCACGCGGATCACCTTGACGTGCGCGATGGCCGCGAGGCGCGATACCGCCTGCCGCAGCCGCCGCGCCGACAGCACCAGCGGATCTCCGCCGGTCAGCACGACCTCCCAGATTTCCGGATGCACGGCGATATACCCCAGCGCGGCGTCGAGTTGTTTCGCGGTCAGTGGCGTCGTGTCCGGTCCGATCATCTCGCGCCGGAAGCAGAAGCGGCAATAGACCGCGCAGACATGGGTGAGCTTGAGCAGTACGCGGTCGGGATAGCGGTGGACGATTCCCTCGACCGGGCTGTGTGCGTGATCGCCGATCGGATCGGCGCGCTCTTCGGCCCGCACATCAAGCTCGGCCCCATCGGGCACGAACTGGCGCGCAACCGGATCGTGCGGGTCGGCGCGGTCGATCAGTTCCGCCATCGCCGGTGTGATGGCGACAGCGTATTGGGCTGCGACCTTTTCCAGCGCGGCGCGTTTTTCAGCGGAAGCGAGCCCCGCCGCTTCAAGATCGGACAGATGGCGCAGGGTTTTCGGGGCGGCGTTCATGGCGCTCTCGGATGTCATGCCCCGCGCAGGCGGGGCATCCAGTAATCACCACGCAATCGATAAGGCTATGCTGAATTAATCACAAGTGTTGTCGGATACTGGATCGCCCGCTTTCGCGGGCGATGACAGCCGATGAAATTGCTAAGGCTCGCGAACGATGGTGCGATCAGTTCGAAAACCCGATGGCGTTGACCATCTTGCCCCAGCTGCCCACCTCGCTCTTGAAGTAGGCGTTCACCTCGGCGACGTTCTTCACCACCGGGTCGAATCCGGCCTTGGCGATCCTGTCGAGCGAGTCCGGCTCCTTCATCACCGCGTTGATCTCCGCATTGAGCTTTTCCACTACGGCGTCGGGAGTCTTGGCCGGGGCGAAGAAGCCGACCCAGGATCCGGAATAGACGTTCGGGAATCCCATCTCGCCGTAGGTAGGCACGTCCGGGATCGCCGAATTTCGCTTGTCGCTCGCCACGCCGATGCCGCGCAGCGCGCCGCCGCGGATGTGCGGTGTGGTCGGCGGCAGTGTCAGCACCAGCGCATCGACGTGATTGCCGAGCGTGGCGGTGATCGCCGGCGCGCCGCCCTGGAACGGCACATGCACGTACTTCACCTTGGCGACCTCCTTGAAGAAATACTCCGCACCGATATGCGGGCCGGTGCCGACGCCAGCGCTGCCGTAGGTGAAGCTCTTCTCCTTGGCGTTGGCGACGAACTCCTTCAGGTCCTTGGCGGGATTGCTCGGATGAATGGCGATCACGTCGGGACTGATGGCGACGATGGCGACCGGCCGGATGTCGCTCTGCTCGAAACCCTTGTTCTTCGAGGCGGTCATGTTGGCGGCGAGGCCCGAGGTCGTCGCCAGCAGCGTGTAGCCATCCGGCGCGGAGCCGGTCACCGCCTTGGCCGCGAGATTGCCGCCAGCGCCGCCGCGGTTCTCCACCACGACGCTTTGCTTGAGGCGCGCTTCGAGCTTGGTCGCGACCAGCCGCCCGATGATGTCGGCAAGCCCGCCAGCCGGGAACGCGACAATGACGGTGATGTTCTGTGAGGGATAGGTCTGCGCGAGGGAGGGATGAGCAAAACCGGCCGCCGCGACAGCCCCGACGATAAGCGCTCGCAACTTCAACATGACCATCTCCTTCGAATGATCCGGCACACTAGTTCGCCCCGATCGCGAGCGTCAATGCGGCGATCTTATCTGTCGTCGCCAGCCACCGGCGCCCACAGCACCTGCTCGATCCGCGCGGCTCCGGTCGTCAGCATTACCAGCCGGTCGAAGCCGAGCGCGATACCGCTGGCGGGCGGCATGGTGTTGAGCGCTGCCAGAAAATCCTCGTCGATCGGATATCGCTCGCCGTAGCGGCGCTGCCGCTTCGCCATCGCCTCCTCGAAGCGGTGGCGCTGCTCGGCCGGATCGGTGATCTCCGCAAATCCGTTGGCAAGTTCGACGCCGCAGGCATAAAGCTCGAAACGCTTTGCGAGACGCGGATCGTCGGCGCGCTGCGCCCAAGCGGCCTCGGGCAACGGATACCGGTCGAGCAGCGCCGCCCGGCCGAGCCCCATTCGCGGCTCGATCCGCTCGACCAGCACGCGGCTGAACACGTCGGACCAGTTGTCGTCGCCGGCGACTTGAACTCCGGCGGCGCGGGCCGCGGCGGCGAGCTTGTCGCGGTCGCCCGCGTCGCCGTCGAGCGTCGCCAGCAGATCGATGCCCGCGAATATCTTGAACGCCTCGGCGACGCTCAATCGCTCGGGTGCGGCATAGGGATCGGCGGCGCGGCCCTTCCATTGCAGTTGCAGGCAGCCGGCCGCCTTGGCGGCTTCGACCAGGATCGCCGCGCAATCCTCCATCAGCGTCTCGTAGGGCTCGTTGGTCCGGTACCACTCCAGCATGGTGAATTCGGGATGGTGCAGCGGCCCGCGCTCTCGATTGCGGAACACCCGGGCGAAGCTGAAAATCCGTGGTTCACCCGCGGCCAGGAGCTTCTTGCAGGCGAACTCCGGCGAGGTGTGGAGGTAGAGCGGCGTGCGACCCCCGCCGGGGCCGGCTAGTTCGGTCGCGAAGGCATGCAGGTGGATTTCGTTGCCCGGCGACACCTGCAGCGCCGGCGTCTCGACCTCGAGGAAGCCGCGCCGGCGGAACCACTCCCGCAGCGCCGAAAGGATACGGCCGCGGGCCAGCAGGAACGGCCGCCGGTCGACGTAGATCTCGCGGTCCCACCAGGGGGAGGGGTCGGTCATATGGTCCTCGCGGGCTTGCGAAAAATGCTGGCGAACCGGGCCAGGATCAGTATGGTTTGGCCCGAAATCGCGGGGGCCGGCCCCGGAAGGCAAAAACAAGGAATATCAGCTGTGAAGGTCATCGCCAGCTCGCTTCGTAAGGGCAATGTTCTGGATATCGACGGCAAGCTCTACGTTGTCATGAATGCAGAGAGCTTCCATCCCGGCAAGGGCACGCCGACCACCCAGGTCGACATGCGCCGGATCAGCGACGGCGTGAAGACCCAGCACCGCTACAAGACCACCGAGCAGGTCGAGCGCGCCCTAGTCGAGGATCGCGAGTATCAGTTTCTCTACAACGATGCCGAGGGCTTCCATTTCATGAACTCGGAAAACTACGACCAGATTACCCTTCAGGCGGATCTCGTCGGCGACCAGGCCGCCTATCTGCAGCCGGAAATGAAGGTGATGCTCAGCGTGCACGAGGGCAACGCGGTGGCGATCGTGCTGCCGCAGAAGGTGGTGCTGGAGATCGCGGACACCGAGCCGGCCACTAAGGGACAGACCGCGTCGTCGTCCTACAAGCCTGCCACGCTGTCGAACGGCGTGCGCACCAACGTGCCGCCGTTCATCGGCCCCGGCACGCGCGTGGTGGTGATGACCGAGGATGGCTCCTACGTCGAGCGCGCGAAGGATTGAGCTAGAACTTATTCTTCCTCGCCCTGACCTCGGCAAACACCTCCACGGCGGACTTGCCGGCAAGACCGACGGCTGCGGCGACCGAAGGCATGTCCGCGCGCAGGAACGGGTTGGCTGCCTTCTCCTCGTCGATCGTGGTCGGGATGGTCCATTGGCCATCGGCAATCTGCTTTGCGGCTTCCGCGGCCCGCGCCTTGAGCGCCGCATTGCCCGGCTCGATGGTCTGCGCGAACTTGATGTTCGCCAGCGTGTATTCGTGGCCGCAATAGACCCGCGTTTCGCCGGGCAGGTCGCGGAGCTTCTTCAGCGACCCCCACATCATCTCCGGCGTGCCCTCGCTGACCCGGCCGCAGCCGATCGAGAACAGCGTGTCGCCGGCGAAGGCGAGTTTGTCGCCATGGAACCAGTAGGTGATGTGGCCGAGCGTGTGGCCGGGCGTCTCGATCACGTTCGCGGTCAGTTTTCCGACGCTGACCTTGTCGCCCTCGCGCACCGTCTGGTCGACCAGCGGGATTTTTCCGGCCTCGGCCTTCGGCGCTACCACGCGGCAATTGTATTTCTTCTTCAGCTCGGCGATACCGCCGGTATGGTCGGCGTGGTGATGGGTCACCAGGATGTCGGTGAGTGTCCATCCGGTGGCCTTGAGCGCGGCTTCGACCGGCGCCGCCTCGGGCGCGTCGATCGCTGCGGTGGCACCGCTCGCACTGTCGTGAATGAGCACGCCGTAATTGTCCTTCAGGCAGCGGAACAGTTTTGTCTCAGCCGGCATCTGTCGTCCTCATGAGGTCCGGGTAGGACCGTAGCATGGTTAACCCGTGGCATTGAACGCCCGAACTCGGGCGGCGTTCATGGTACAATTCCGCCATGTCCATTGATGTCGTCGACCTGCGCAATTTCTACGGCCAGCGGCTCGGCTCCGTGGCGCGGCATTTCGTCGGCCGCGGTATTCGCAAACGCTGGGCCGACACGAGCGGACAGCGCGTCCTGGGCATCGGCTATGCCACGCCCTACCTCGGGCTGTTCCGCGAGGAGGCCGAGCGCTGCCTGGCCTTCATGCCGGCCGCCCAGGGCGTGGTGAAATGGCCGACTACACGGCCGGCCCTCTCGGCGCTGGTCGATGAACTGGAACTGCCGCTGCCGGACGCGGCGGTCGATCGCGTGTTGTTGGTGCATGCGCTGGAAATGTCGCAGGACGCGACCGCGCTGCTGCGGGAGATCTGGCGGGTGATGGCAGCCGGTGGGCAATTGCTTGCGGTGGTGCCGAACCGGCGGGGCCTGTGGGCGCGCATGGACACCACTCCTTTTGGTAACGGCCGGCCCTATTCGCGCCCGCAGATCACCCATCTCCTGCGCGATGCTTGGTTCACGCCGGTGGCGTGGAGTGAGGCGCTGTATGTGCCGCCGATCCAGCGCGGCTGGTTCCTGCGCTCGGCGGCAGCCTGGGAGCGCGCGGGCGCGACCATCTCGGCGCCGTTCGCCGGCGTGCATATCGTCGAAGCGACCAAGCAGGTCTATCGCGCCATACCGGCCAAGCGCGAGAAGCGCCGTCTGGTGCCGGCGCTCGAGCCGGTGCTGGCGCCATCGCCCGGCGGCGCGGCAAGGCAGTCGCGGTAAGCAACCGAGCATGATCCCGAAAAGTGGGAACCGATTTTCGGATAAGATCATGCTCCAAATAGAAAGGGCTAGGCGGATGCTTGGCCCTCTCGCTTTTCAAATTTGGAACGTCCCTAGCTGTTGCCCGCTTCGGGGCCGTCGTCGCCGCGGAAATCCTGCGGCAGCTCGGACCGCGGCCCGCCGGGGCCGCGATGCCGGCGGCGGCGGTGACGCGGAAAGCGGTCGCCGCCCTGATTGTCGTCATGGCCGTTCGGCGCGACGTTCTGCGGGCTTGGCTGCGGCTGCGAGCCGGTGATGAAGGACGGCAGCCGGTCGACGTCGCTAGCCGGAGCGTGGGATAGCTGCGCCGGCTGCTGCGAATATTGCTGTGGCGGCGGGCTGTAGGGCTGGTTCTGCTGCGGTTGATGCTGCGGTCGGCCCTGATAGTTCGAGTTCGGCTGCTGGCCGGCGTAAGGCTGCGGCTGCTCGCGCGGCGGATACGGCGGCTGCTGGTTGTTGTTATTGTTGTAGTTCTGCGGCTGCTGGTTGCCGAAATTCGGCTGACCCTGTGTTGGCTGCTGGCCTTGCATCGGCTGGCCTTGGCCCGGCTGGCCGCCATCGTCGTCGTTGCCCTCGAAGGCGTCGTCGCGCGTTTCGCCCGGCGCGGGCGGCGCCTGGTAGAACGGATTCTGCGCCCGGAACTGCTCCTGCGCCGCCGCGATCAAACGCAGATAGTGTTCGGCGTGCTGGAAGTGATTCTCTGCGGTGACCGGATCGCCCGAGCCCTGGGCGTCGCGGGCAAGCTGCAGATATTTCTCGGCGACATGGTGGGCGGTCCCGCGGATCTTCACCTCCGGGCCGTTCGATTCGTACACGCGCGTCAGCGGATTGTGATGGTGACCGCCGCCACCGCCGCCTCCACCGCCCCCGCTGTGATGGCTCTTATGATTGCGATTACGTCCCCGCATGCGCTTGTTTTGTCCGTTTCTCATGGCTCGCCTGTCGCCGACTCCTGTTAGCGGCGGTTGTTGCTCCGCCGATTCCTTCACCCAACCTCAAGTCACAGCTTTCAGCATGTCGCGCGTATCGGCTCGGACGACCCGGCCGGCATGCGACGTCCCCTCAATCGGACCCTGATGTTCGTTCGTTGGCCATTATGATTGCGTTGGCCGCAACAACCCCTCGGCCGCGATCTTGCCGCGGCGGCGCTTGTCTCTCACCATGCGCTTCGTTGTCGTTAATGCGTCGTAAAGTCCGATGCGCGCTCGACCGCTGGCTAGACCCGAATTCGGCGATCCTGTTTGCCGTCTGACCCGGCTCTTCTCCGGTCCACTGCCAGCCTCGCCGAGCAATCCGCTCCGGGCCCCGCGCAGTGCAACCTTCGGGTCGATTCCGTGACCCGAAGCTAGTCCGTCTCAAACGATAATCCAAGCGCTTTTTTGCCTATCCGCAATGTTCATGTGTCATGGCGTCATTGTGGCAACACGAACATGCAAGGCACGCGGAATCCCGGAAAGATCGGGGCGCGCGGGAGAGGGGGCCAATCCTGCCGCGCGGAACAACATAGCAACGGCCGGCTCCTGGCCGATGCCGAGCTCGACCACCATATGGCCGTCGGGCTTGAGTAGACGAGGCGCCTGTCCCACAATGGTGCGATAGCAGTCGAGCCCATCGGCGCCGCCGTCGAGCGCGCGGCGTGGATCGAGGCGGACCTCGGGCGGCAGCGCGGCCATGTCGCCGCTCGCGACATACGGGGGGTTGCTCACCACGAGGTCGAAGGTGCCGGTCAGCACCGCGCCGAAATCGCTGGAGATGAATTCGGCGCGCGCCAGCAGGCCCAGGCGATCGGCGTTGTCGCGCGCGGCGGCAAGCGCCTCGCGGCTCACGTCGGTGCCGATGCCGGAGGCATTCGGCAGCTCGTGGAGCAGCGCCGCCAGCAGCGCGCCGGAGCCGGTGCCGAGATCGGCGATCCGCAATGCGCGGGTGCGAGGCCCGTCCCGGTCGATCGCGGCCAGCGCCGCCTCGACCACGGTCTCGGTCTCCGGCCGCGGCACCAGCGTAGCTTCATTGAGCCGCAGCGTGAGACCCCAGAATTCCTTGTGGCCCAGGATGCGCGCGACCGGCTCGCGCGTGAGCCGTCGCGCCGCGAGCGCGGACAGGGCCTGCGCCTCCGTCGCGTTGAGGCTTCGGCTGCTTTCGCGCGTGAGCCCAGTGTGATCGAGTCCGAGCGCATGGCCCGCCAGCAGCCGGGCGTCCAGTTCGGGGGAGTCCAGCTCGGCCTGACGGAACGCGTCGGCCAGCGCGCGGCGCGCCTGCGCGATGGTCATGTCCCGCGATAGCTGCGGCATCAAACGCCTTCGGCCGCCAGGAGCTCGGCCTGGTGCTCGGTGATCAACGCGTCGATGATCTCGCCCAGCGCCTCGCCTTCCATCACCTTCGGTAGGTTGTAGAGCGTCAGGTTGATGCGGTGATCGGTGACGCGCCCCTGCGGGAAGTTGTAGGTGCGGATGCGCTCGGAGCGATCGCCCGAGCCGATCTGGTCCTTGCGCTCCGCAGCGCGGGCCTTGTCGATTCTGGTCTTCTCGGCGTCGTAGAGCTTGGCGCGCAGCATCGTCATGGCCTTGGCGCGGTTCTTGTGCTGCGAACGCTCCTCCTGCACCATCACGACGATGCCGCTCGGCATGTGGGTGATGCGGATCGCCGATTCGGTCTTGTTGACGTGCTGGCCGCCGGCGCCCTGGGACCGCATGGTGTCGATCTTGAGATCGTCGGGCTTGATCTCGATGTCTACGTCCTCGACCTCGGGCAGCACCGCGACGGTCGCGGCCGAGGTGTGAACGCGGCCCTGTGCCTCGGTGTCGGGCACGCGCTGCACGCGATGTACGCCGGACTCGAATTTCAGCCGGGCGAAAGGCCCGCGGCCCTTGATCTCGGCGACGATTTCCTTGAAACCGCCCTTGGTGCCCTCGGTGAGGGAGAGGATTTCCGTGGTCCAGCCCTGCCGCGCGGCGAATCGCTCGTACATGCGGTACAGGTCGCCCGCGAACAGCGCGGCCTCGTCACCGCCGGTGCCGGCGCGAATCTCGACGATCACGTTGCGCTCGTCCATCGCGTCCTTGGGCAGGAGCGCAAGCCGCAGCTCCTCGACGATCCGCTCGCGCTTGGCCATGAGCGCGTGACGTTCGTCGTCGGCCATCTGGCGCATAGCGGATTCAGTCTTGGGGTCGGCGATCAGGGCTTCCAGATCGGCAATCTCGGCGGCGACCTCGCGATAGGCCTTGATCTTGGCCACCACCGGGTCGATCTCGGCGAATTCGCGCGATAGCTTCACGAACTGCTCCGGCGGGAGCTGGCGCGACAGCTCGGCCTCCACCATCGCGTGGCGGGTGAGCAGGTTGTCGAGCTTCATTTCCGGCAGCGTGGTCACAACTGCAGCCCTTCGGCGGCCGCGAAGGCTTCGAGCTTCTCACGAATGGTGCCGTCCAGCGGTGGATTTTCCACCATGGGGAGCAGCAGCGCCTCGACCTTTGACGCGTCGAGATCGAGCAGCATGGCCTTGACGGCGCCGAGCGCGGACGGCGTCAGCGACATCGTGCGAAAGCCCAAGCCGATCAGCGCCAGCGCGCCGATCGGCTTGGAGGCAAGCTCGCCGCACAGCGCGACCGGCTTGCCGCCGGCGCGAGCCTTGTTGAGGATCTGCAGCAGCGCGCGCAGCACCGGCGGCGAAATCGGGTCGAAGCGGTCTGCGACGCGCCGGTTGCCGCGGTCGGCCGCGAACAGGAATTGCACCAGATCGTTGGAGCCGACCGAGAGGAAATCCACGCGCGGGATCAGCGAGTCGAGCTGGAACAAAAGCGACGGCACTTCGACCATGGCGCCGACCTCGACGCGGTCCGGCAGCTTGTGGCGGCGGCGCCGGAGCGAGGTGAGTTCGCGCTCGATCAGCTCCTTGGCCGCGTCGAACTCGGCGCAGGTCGCGATCATTGGAAACATGACCTTCAAGTCGCGGCCTGCGGCGGCTTGCAGCAGCGCGCGGATCTGACTTCGCATCAGGCCGGGTCGGTCGAGGCCGAGCCGGATCGCGCGCCAGCCGAGCGCGGGATTTTCCTCCTGCTCGGCGCGCATGTAGGGCAGCACCTTGTCGCCGCCGATGTCGAGGGTGCGGAAGGTCACCGGCTTGCCGGCGGCAGCGTCGAGCACGGAGCGGTACAGCGAAAGCTGCTCGCTGATGCGTGGCATCTCGGGCGCGATCATGAACTGCAATTCGGTGCGGAACAGGCCGATGCCGGCGGCGCCGGTTTCCGCGATGTGGGGCAGGTCGACGAGAAGGCCGGCGTTGATCATCAGCGCGACCGGCTGGCCATCCTTGGTCACGGAAGGCCTGTCGCGCAGCGCGCGGTATTGCGCCTGGCGGCGGGCGCGCAGCTTGACCCGTTCGGCGTAGGCCGATTCGACATCGGCGGCCGGCCGCAGGTGAACGTCGCCGGTCGATCCGTCGACGATGACGGCATCCCCGGATTCGACCAGGCCCGCAATGTTGTCGATTTCGCCGACCGCGGCGATGCCGAGCGCGCGCGCCACGATCGCGACATGGGATGTCGGGCCGCCTTCCTCGAGAATGAGGCCCCGCAGCTTCCGCCGGTCGTAGTCGAGCAGCGCCGCCGGACCCATCGAGCGGGCGACCAGGATGGCGTTGTCCGGCAATTGCTCGCGCGGCGGCGCGTGATCTTGGCCCATCAGCTGCCGCATCAGCCGATTGCCGAGGTCGTCGAGGTCGTGCAGCCGCTCGCGCAAATAGGGGTCGGTGACGCGCAGCATGCGGGCGCGGGTGTCGGACTGCACGCGCTCGACGCCGGCCTCGGCGGTGAGGCCGGTCATCACCGCCTCGCGCAGCCGGTGCAGCCAGCCCTGGTCGTGGGCGAAGCTGCGATAGGCGTCGAGCACGTCGCGATGCTCGCCGCCGTCGGCGACGTCGCGGCGCTCCAGCATGAGGTCGAGATCGGCGCGCAGCGCTGCGATCGAATCGTCGAGGCGCTTCAATTCCGCCTGCACGTCGTCGGCGATGACGTTCTTCACCGTAACGCGCGGCTCATGCAGCACGATGTGGCCGAGCGCGATGCCTTCGGCCAGCGGTTGGCCGGTGAGATGCAGCCGTGGCTTGATTGCAGGCTCGGCGCCGGGCTTTGCGATCGAGAGGAGTTCACCCGAAGCGATCATCTCCGCCAGCACCATGGCGGTGGTCTGCAGCGCCTCTTCCTCTTCCTCCGAATAGGCGCGGCTGGCGCGGTTCTGCACCACCAGCACGCCGAGCGTGTTGCCGCCGCGCAGCACCGGCACGCCGAGGAACGAGTGGTAGATTTCTTCGCCGGTTTCCGGCCGGAACGAGAAGGCTGGATGGGTCTGGGCCTCCGACAGGTTGATCGGATTGGCCTCGCTGGCCACGAGGCCGACCAGGCCTTCGTCTTGCCGCAGCACGGTCTGGTGGACCGCTTCGGGTTTGAGGCCTTCGGTGGCGTAAAGCTCGAGCGTGCCATCGACGCGCAACACGTAGACGGAGCAGACCTCCGCCACCATGTTGGCGGCAATCAGCACGACGATCTTATCGAGGCGCTCCTGCGCGCTGACCGGTTCCGCCATCACCTCGCGGAGCCGGCGCAATAGCACGCGCGGACCGCCGAGCGCGCCACGCATGGCATGTTCCTCAGGGCCGCATTGATCCAAGGGCTATAGCGAATGCGCTATGCAAACCGCAAGCCAAAGCGCCTTCCAGGCGTCTGTTGCGACGGGACGGTTACCAGGCGGAGCTAGCCGAGATGCGCCCGCAGGCGGCCCGGAACGGCGCGCTGGCGACCGCACTGCGGTAGAACTCGCGAACAGTGGCGTTGGGCGCGAGCCGGAGACTGTCGGCCCACTCCGGCGCCGCGGGTCTGCCGAACAGCCGCAGATAGGCGGCGGCGATGTCGAACAGTTGCACCGCACGGTCCCGATCGGCCGGATTGAGGCCGTCGATGAGTCGCTCAGCTATCGCGTCGATGGACATGAGCGGCAGCCGCACCATATCCAGGCCAGCCAGGAGCCGGGCGAGGCCGTGGTCCGGGTGCGAAGTGTCGTCGAGCGCCAGCTTGAATTGGCGGAACGGGACGACGCCGTCGAACGATTCCGGCGCGGCGGCGAGTCGTCCGGCCAGGGCGGCGTGCTCCTCGGCCACGTAGTAGCGATTGAGGCTGTCGAAAAAGGCGAAGCGATAGCCGTTGTCCAGGAGCAGCGGCTCCCAGGCGACGAAAGCCTCTGCCATCGTGACCGGCGCCAGCGCCTCCGCGAGCACGACCTTGGGGCGGAACCGCTCCCAGTCGCCGCCGGCCAGCACCTCGCGCTCGGCGCCTTCGACGTCGATCTTGAGGAAGTCGATCGCGCTCGGGGCGTATTGCTCGCAGAGCGAGCGCAAAGTCGTGACCGGCATCGTCATGGCCCGCGAGCGCTTGCCGAATTTGCTCTCCGCTATCCGGGCGTGGCCTTCGACCGTGGTCGAAAGACCGTGAAAATCCTCGACGAGGTAATAGGTCGCTTCGCCGGGCGTCTCGCCGGCCAGGGATTGAATGCGGCGGTCGCGCGGCCGGACCGCTTCGCTCAGTTGTGCGAGCCAAGGGTTAGGTTCGACCGTGACGCCGCTCCAGCCGCGCAGGTAGAACGCGAAGGAGACGTTGTCGTAGACCGGGTGGCCTGCGCCGATGTCGATGTAGAAGCCGCTCGTCTGCTCGCCGAAGGCGCGCAGCAGGTGCATATCCTCGTAACGCTGGGCGTAGGAAATGATCGGGGCCATCGCCCTATTTGTCGAGCCCATAGAGCGAATGCAGCGTCCGCACTGCAAGCTCGGTGTAGGCCGCGTCGATCAGCACCGAGAACTTGATCTCGGACGTGGTGATGGCGCGGATGTTGACCCCGCGGCCGGCCAGCGCCTTGAAGGCGTCGGCGGCGACGCCGGCGTGGCTGCGCATGCCGATGCCGATCACCGACACCTTGGCGACGTCGATCGAGCCGTCGATATGGTCGAAGCCGATCGCGGCCTTCGACTTGTTCAGCACGTCCAACGAACGCTGGAAGTCGGCCGCCGGCACCGTGAAGGTAAGGTCGGTGGTCGCGCCGTCGGCGGACACGTTCTGCACGATCATGTCGACGTTGATGCTGGCTTCGGCCAGCGGGCCGAAGATCGCGGCGGCGACGCCCGGCTTGTCCGGCACATGCCGGACCGAGATCTGGGCCTCGTCCTTGGAAAACGCGATGCCGGTGACGGTCTGCTGTTCCACGATATCCTCCTCGTCGCAGATGAGGGTGCCCGGCGGCGTGCCGTGCGGGTCGATGTCCTCGGGCTTGTCGAAGCTCGATCGCACGAAGATTTTCACCTTGTGCAGCATGCCGAGCTCGACCGAGCGCACCTGCAGCACCTTGGCGCCGAGCGAAGCAAATTCGAGCATTTCCTCGAACGCGATTCTGTTCATCCGCCGGGCGCGGGGCACCACACGCGGGTCGGTGGAGTAGACGCCGTCGACGTCGGTGTAGATGTCGCAGCGGTCGGCGCCGATGGCGGCGGCGATCGCCACGGCCGACGTGTCGGACCCGCCGCGGCCGAGCGTGGTGATGCGGCCGGTCTCCTTGTGGACGCCCTGGAAGCCGCTGATGACGGCGACCTCCTTGCGCTCCTTGAAGCGCTTGATCAGCTCCGCGCCGGTGACGTCGAGGATGCGCGCCGAACCGTGCGCGTTGCTGGTCAGGATCGGCAATTGCCAGCCTTGCCAGGAGCGCGCGTTGATGCCCATGCCTTCGAGCGTGATTGCCAGGAGGCCGGAGGTCACCTGCTCGCCAGAAGCGACCACGGCGTCGTACTCGCGGGCGTCGTGCAGCGGCGAGGCGGCGCGGCACCAGGCCACCAGCTCGTTGGTCTTGCCGGACATGGCCGACACCACCACGGCGACCTCGTGGCCGGCATCGACCTCGCGCTTGACGTGGTGCGCGACGTTGCGGATGCGGTCGATGTCGGCGACCGACGTTCCGCCGAATTTCATCACGAGCCGGGCCATGGTGGGTAACGCGTCTCCGCAAGCACATATCCGGCGGCGCAAAGGCGCTGGAGCACCGGCCAAAAAGGCGCGTATACATACCGGCGGGGTCGGGGGGCTGCAACCGCGCCGCCCCGTTAACCATCCGAGAGCAGCAATGGCCCAGAAGCCGCAGCGTCAGAGCGCCCCAAGCACGGTCGACCCGGCTGAGGTCGAGCGGTTTTCCGCGCTCGCTGCCGAATGGTGGAACCCGCGCGGCCAGATGGCCCCGCTGCACAAGTTCAATCCGGTGCGCATTGGCTACGTCCGCGACCAGGCCGCGCTGCGCTTCACGCGCGACCCCAAGAAGCTCGATTCGATGAAGGGCCTGCGCATTCTCGACATCGGCTGCGGCGGCGGGCTCCTGTCCGAGCCGCTGGCGCGGCTGGGCGCCGAGATGGTCGGCGTCGACCCATCCGCCACCAACATCGCGGCGGCGAAGGAGCACGCAAGCCTATCCGGCCTCGCCATCGACTATCGTTGTACCACCGCCGAGGAACTGGCCGAGGCCGGCGAGAGCTTCGACATCGTTCTGGCGATGGAGGTGGTCGAGCATGTCTCCGACGTGCCGTTGTTCGTCCGGAGCTGCGCCGAGATGGTGAAACCCGGCGGGCTGATGATCGCCGCGACGCTCAACCGCACGCTCAAGAGCTTCGCGCTGGCGATCGTCGGCGCAGAATACATCCTGCGCTGGCTTCCTGTCGGCAGCCATCGCTGGGACAAGTTCGTTACGCCGAACGAGCTCGAGATCGCGATGGAGCAAGGCGGTCTGCGAGTGACCGGCAGCCAGGGCGTGATCTACAACATCCTCGCCGATCGCTGGCAGCTTTCGAGCGACATGGACGTGAACTACATGCTCGTGGCGGAGAAGGCGTAAGTGATCGCCGCGAGCCTGCTCTGGATTCCCTTCACCCTGCTCGCCGCCGCGGGTCAGACCGCGCGCAACGCCATGCAGCGCGAGCTCACCGCCGCGCTCGGTACCGTCGGCGCGACCCATGTGCGATTCCTGTTCGGATTTCCGTTCGCCCTGGTCTTTCTCGCCGGCGTGCTGATGGCGACCGGCCTTCCCCTGCCCATGCCGCCGGCCATGTTCTGGCCCTGGGTGCTGTTCGGCGCCGGCGCGCAGATCGTCGCGACCGCGACGATGCTGGCGACCATGAACGACCGCTCGTTCGTCGTGACCATCGCCTACATCAAGACCGAGGCGGTGCAGGCCGCGCTATTCGGCGTGATCTTCCTGGGCGACCACGTCACCCTGGGAATGGTGATTGCGATCCTGCTTGCCACCGCGGGCGTGGTGGCGATGTCGCTCAAGGGCAAGGGAGCGATGGAGGGCGGCTACCGACCGGTGGCGCTTGGCCTGTTCTCCGGGGCGATGTTTGCGCTCTCCGCCGTCGGCTATCGCGGTGCGATCCTGTCGCTGGAACTGCCGAGCTTCGTGCTAGCCGCGACGCTGACCCTGGCGATCGGATTGATTCTGCAGGCCGGACTTCTGACGCTTTACCTTCTGATGCGCGACCGTGCCGTGCTGATCGCCATCGGGCGGGCATGGCGGCCGTCGCTGTTCGCGGGCTTCATGGGCGCGACCGCATCCGAGTTCTGGTTCCTGGCGTTCGCGCTCACCAGCGTCGCCAACGTGCGCACGCTGGCGCTGGTCGAGGTGCTGTTCGCGCAGGCGATCTCGTTCTTCATCTTCAAGCAGGCGACGACGCCTCGCGAGGCGCTGGGGATGAGCCTGATCGTGCTCGGCGTAGCCCTGCTGATCTTGGTGCAGTGACCTAGTTGCGCTCGTCCGGCAGCACCGGTAGCGGGTGCAGCTCCACGCCCTCGTCCAGCAACTCCTTCGCTTCCTGCGGCGAGGCCTCGCCATAGATCGAGCGGTGCTCGATCTCGCCGTAGTGCATCTTCCGCGCTTCCTCGGGAAATTTGCCGCCGACGTTGTCCGCGTTCTTGGTGAGATGATCGCGCAGTTCCTTGAGCTTGGCCCGGAACTCGCGCTCCTGCCGCGACACCATCGCGACCGGCGTCTTGCTCTCGGCCACAGCCGGCGCCTCGGTCGGCGCGGCTTGGGGCTCGGGCGCGGTCACGTCCTTCCGGCTGCCATGACCGAGCGAGGGCGCCATGATCGCCTTCTCGACCTTGGCCGAGCCGCAGGCCGGGCACGTGACGAGGCCGCGCTTGGTCTGCTTGTCGTAGTCGGCGGAATTCTTGAACCAGATTTCAAAGTCGTGCCGGCGCTCACAGACCAGCGAATAGTGGATCATGCCGGCCCCCGCACCGCCCGCAGATGCGCCGGCTCGGCCATGGGCTCGATCACCTCGAAGCGGCGGCCGTGCTGGAGCGACGGCACCTGGCTGCGCGCCGCGGCGATTTCGGCCGGATCGACCTCGGATATCACCACGCCGGGCTCGATGCCGCCCTCGGCGACGATGCGGCCCCACGGATCGACCACCAGCGAATGGCCGAAGGTCTCGCGGCCATTCTCGTGCTTGCCGCCCTGCGCCGCGGCGAACACGTAGCAGCCGTTCTCGATCGCGCGCGCGCGCATCAGCACGTGCCAGTGCGCCTCGCCGGTCTGCTTGGTGAAGGCGGAGGGAATGGCGAGAAATGAAGCGCCGGCCTCCGCCAGCGCGCGGTAGAGCGCGGGGAAGCGCAGATCATAGCAGACGGTCAGGCCGAGCCGTCCCCACGGCAGGTCGTGCATCACCGCGAGTTCGCCGGGCCGGTAGCTCCGCGACTCGCGGTAGCTTTCGCCGTTGGCGAGATCGACGTCGAACATGTGGATCTTGTCGTAGCGGGCGACGACCTCCCCGCGCGGATCAATCAGGAACGAGCGGTTGGCCGCCTTGTCGGGGGTGACCTTGATCGCCAGCGAGCCGATGTGGAGATGGATCGAAAGCTTGCGCGCCAGCTCGCGATACGTTGCGAGGCTGGTGTCGTTTTCCTCCGGCACGATGGTGGCGAACAGCTTGTCGCGGCTCACCTCCATGATGTTGGTCATCTCGGGCGTCTGCACGTAGTCGGCGCCGCCCGCCTTGGCCTCGCCGATCAGCTTGACGACGGCGTCGAGATTGGCCGAAGGCGTTCGCGCGGCCCGCGTCTGGATGAGACCGACGCGGAAGGTGGAGCCGGTCATGGGGCGGCCTGTCCGTTCAGCAGCGGATCGAGCTTGCCCTGGCCGTGGAGCTCGTAGAGATCGTCGCAGCCGCCGACATGGGTCGAGCCGATGAAAATCTGCGGCACCGTGGTGCGTCCGTTGGCGCGCTGAATCATTTTCACTTTCAAATCCCGGTCGCGCGACACGTCGAACTCGGTGAAGGATACATTTTTCTTCTTCAGCAGCGCCTTGGCGTCCAGGCAGTAGGGGCAGTAGGGCGTGGTGTAGATTTCGACGGGGGGCATGACGGTTGCTTCGCGGTTCCGGCTACTAGTTTATATGGGGGCTCGCACCGCGTCGACAACCCGCGCGAACACCAGCAGGTCCACGCTCCGGGCGCCCGCCCGCAACAGCGCCCGCGCGCAGGCGTCGGAGGTGGCGCCGGAGGTAAGCACGTCGTCGATCAGGACAAGGCGGCGCCCCGCCACCTCGGATTTGCGCTCGGGGGGACCCGAAAAGCGCCCTGCACATTCTGCGCGCGTTCGGGCTGCGACAGGCCCACCTGCTGCGCCGTCGCCTTGATGTGCTTGAGGGCGGCATCGGCCACGCCAACGCCGGCCTCCTGCGAAATTGCCTTGGCCAGCAGCGCCGACTGGTTGAAGCGCCGCGCCCACAGCCGCCGCCAGTGCAGCGGCACCGGGATCAGCGCATCGGCGTTGGTGAGCAGTTTGCGCCCGGCGCGCGCCATCCAGCGGCCCATGGTGGGCGCAAGGTCGAGCCGGTCGCCGTATTTCAGCGAATGCACAAGCGCGCGCAACGTCGTCGTAGCGCACGGCGGCGCGGGCGCGGTGGTAGGCCGGCGGATCGGCGATCGCTTGCATCGACAGCACGCCGGGGCCGGGGTCGTAGGCAAAGGGTATGCCGAGCCGTTCGCAATAAGGTGGCGCGATCAGCGACAGCTTCGACCAGCACGGCGCGCACAGGCCGTTGCCGCCGACCGGCTCTCGGCAGGCGGGGTAAAGCGCCGGCAGGGCTATATCGAGCGCGCGGCCGAAAAACACGCGGAACGGCGCCGCCATGCGCATGCGGCGCGTCGCATTTACGCTCGTGGCAATCGCTTCTTGCATTGGTCTTGAGGCTATCGCTGATATCGCGCTGCCTCAACAGCGGCTGCGATTGGTTAACGCCGCGACAGGTCGGTGAGCCGAATCATGCCCGGATGGGATTCGCTCCAGACCGTTACCGCCGTGCACGGCGCCTTTCAGCTCGTCGGCCTGATGCTGCTTCTGGTCATGGCCGCACTCGCGGGCTTCGTAGCCTGGCAGCTTCGCAGCGGTGTGTGGCCGGAATGGCTGGACCTGGGCGAGTATCAATTGCGGAGCCGCTTCTTCGAGATCGGTTGCGCGGGCGTGCTGGCGCTTCTGGTCGTCGCCGAGACCGTGGCCTACGGCTGCGGTCTCCGCCAGGAAACGCTGATGGCCGCCGCCGAACAGGCGAGCGCCGACCGCATCAAGCGGCTGACCGCCGATACCAGGCCGCGCCCGGTCGCCGACAATTCCAGCCGCTACCTGAAAGAAAACTCCGAGCTGCACCAGAAGTTGAACGACGCCGAAAACCGGCTCGCGGCCCTTGAACGGACCCAGACGCAGAAGCGCCTGTCGGCGGAGCAGCGGCGGTTCCTGATCGAAGCGCTGCGGCCCTTCGCCGGACAGAAGGTCTCGATCGCCTCGATCCGCGGCGACGACGAGGGCCTG
>SHVN01000057.1 GCA_009694215.1 Xanthobacteraceae bacterium | reverse complement strand
CCCATGAACGCCTTGGTCAGCGCGAGGCCGTCGGAGGTCGCCAGAAAGTCGGAGACGTAGGCGGCCGAGGGGGCCTCGGAAAATCCGTCGTGCGTCTGACCCGGCGCATTCGGCGCGCCGTCGAAGAAGAACGACACCGGCACTTGCAGGGTATGCGCGATCTGCTGCAGCCGGCTCGCGCCGATCCGGTTCGCGCCCTTCTCGTACTTCTGCACCTGCTGGAAGGTCAGCCCGAGCGCGTTGCCGAGCTTCTCCTGACTCATGCTCAGCATCATCCGACGCATACGCACTCGCGCGCCCACGTACTCGTCCGTAGGATTGGGCGCCTTCTTCGCCATCATGTTTGTACCCATCTCCGTGTCCTCAATTGCCGCTGAATTTTTTGCCCAGTATTGCTCACAGTTCAAATCCGTGCACAATCCGTAATTTGCACGCAGTCGTTGCCACGCTCAAGACCGGATGAGAGTTGATCCCGAAATTAGTTTAATTTGCGAGCAAACCGATTTGCATGATCGCCGGTCACTTAGCGCGGAGCGCATGCCGCCGGGTTCGGAAAAATTGTGGAGTCTCGTGGAGATAGCGGGCGCGCGGATTGCGTTCGGCGCGCAATGCATGGCTCACGGTCATGACCCATAATTATGTATTCATCAGCCACGCCGAACGCGGCGGCGAATGACCAGGATCAAGGCCGCACCGACGATCAGCGCTATTCCGGCGTCGCCGGTGCGCGCATAAAGCGGTGCATCGATCCGGCGCGGCAGCGAGACGTCCATCACGCCTTCGGTGCCGAGCGGTAGAGACCTGACGACGCGGCCGAGCGGGTCGATCACTGCCGAGACGCCAGTGTTGGCCGCGCGCACTAGCGGCAGTCCGTGTTCGATCGAGCGCACGCGCGCCTGCTGCAGATGCTGGTAGGGGCCGGAGCTCGCGCCGAACCAGCCGTCGTTGGTGAGATTGATGAGCCAGCCCGGCCGTTCGCCGCTCGGCACCGCTTCGCCCGGAAAGACGATCTCGTAGCAGATGAACGGCAGCATGCGCGGCGCGCGCGGCACGTTCATCGCGCGGCGCCGTTCGCCGGGAATGAATCCGCCCGGCAGCTTGGTGAGCTGCATTAGGCCGAGCTTCTCGAGAAAGTCCTGGAACGGCAGATATTCGCCGAATGGCACCAGATGAATCTTGTCGTACACCGACAGGATCGAGCCGTCGTGGTCAATCACGTAGATCGAATTGTAGGCGCGCTCGACCTTCTGGCCGGGGACCGCCGCGGGGGCGCGGACCGCGCCGGTGATCAGCACCGTGCCTTCCGGCAGGAGCGCAGCGATCTGCCCCAGCGCGTCGGGCTCGCGCGTCAGCAGGAACGGAAACGCCGATTCCGGCCAGATCAGGTGGGTGGCATCGCGCACGCCGGCCGACTGCGGGCCGGTCGAGCGGTCCGACATCTCCAGGTACTGGCTCATCACGCGCTGCTTGGCGCCATAGTTGAACTTTTCGTCCTGCGGCAGATTGGGCTGCATGATGCGCAGCCGCACGTTGTCGACGAATGCGGTCGGCGTGCGCGACAGCCGCATCGCGCCATAGCCCGCCAACGCCACGAGCACGGCTACGCTCAGCGCGAGCGGCAGCCAGCGCCGCCGCGTGTCGGCGCGATCGTCGGTGAACACGGCCGGGCTTGCGAACACGGCGACGGCGACGAAGGTCAGCCCCCAGATGCCGATCAGTGCCGCGCCCTGCGCCAGCACCAGCGGTCCGGTGAGCGTGTAGCCGTAGAGGTTCCAGGGAAACCCGCTGAACAGATGGCCGCGCAGCCATTCGGCGGCGGTGAGCGCGATGGCGAGCGCGATGATTCGCGAAGGGCCGCGCGTCCAGAGCATCCGCGCCAGCGCGAGGCCCAGTCCCGTGTAGCAGGCCATGCCCGCCGGCAGCGCGATCACCGCGAACGGCAGGAGCCAGCCGAAGGTCTTGGCATCGACCAGGAAAGCGTGGCCGACCCAGTAGAGGCCCGCGAGGAAATAGCCGAAGCCAAACCACCAGCCGGCGATTGCCGCGCTCGGCAGCCCCCCGAGACGTCCGGCCGCCGCGCCGTCGACCAGCCAGACCAGGATCGGGAAGGTGAAGAACAGCGCCGGCCACGCATCGAACGGCGCCAGCGCCAGCGCGGACAAAGCGCCCGCCGCGAGTGCCACCAGCGCCCGCCGCCATCCCCAACTCAGCACGATCCAGTGCGTCAGACGCGTGATCGCCGGGGGCCGGTCTTGAATCTCGATGGCGGTCACGATTTGCGTGTCGCGTTGGGATCGGCGGTCTGGGGCGGCGCCTTGGCGGCGTCTTCGGGCGCCGGCGCCGGCGCGATCGCGGAGCTCGCCGTGGTGTCGGGCGAGCTGTAGCGGCGGCGGCCCTCGCGGTCGCGCTCGATCGGGCGATTCATGCTGCGGTGGATGCGGACCTTCTTGATCCGGCGCGGATCGGAATCCAGCACCTCGATCTCGAAGCCCGCGGGGCCGGCCACCAGCTCGCCGCGCAGCGGCAGGCGGCCGACCTGCGTCATGAGATAGCCGCCGATGGTGTCGACCTCCTTGGCCGCGTCGCCGACGTCGAATGCGACGCCCACGGCGGCGGTGACGTCGCTGAGGCTCGCCCGCGCGTCGGCGACGAACGAGCCGTCGAACTGGCGCACCACGGCGGGCAGCTCATCCTCGTCGTGCTCGTCGGCGATGTCGCCGACGATCTGCTCGACGATGTCCTCCATCGAAACGAGCCCGTCGGTGCCGCCGTATTCGTCCACCACCAGCGACAGATGGATGCGCGTCGCCTGCATCTTCTCCAAGAGGTCGAGCGCCGGCATCGATGGCGGAACGAACAGCATTTCGCGCATGATCCCGGTGGACGACAGCGGCGTCGAAAGATCGATTGCGCCGAGGTCGAGGCCGGCGATGCGCGCGCTCTTGCGCCGCGTCGGCTTGGCCGGATCGACCGCGGCCTTGGCGGTCATGAAGGCGATCAGGTCGCGGATGTGGACCATGCCGCTCGGGTCGTCGAGGGTGTCGTTGTAGGCGACGAGCCGCGAGTGCCCCGCCTTCTCGAACACCTTCACCAACTCGCCGATCGAAATGTCCCGCTGCACGGCGACGATGTCGCCGCGCGGCACCATGACGTCCTCGATCCGGCGCCCGCGCAGCGCCAGGATGTTGCGGATCATGGTGCGCTCTTCCGGCGAGACGCCGGCCTCGCCGGGGCCCGCCGCCTCGAGCACCACCTCGATATCGGCGCGCGTCGGCCCGTTCTTCCAGCCGAACAGCGCGCGTGCGAGCCGGGCGAAGAAGCCGTCGTTCTCGGCGTCCGCCATGCGGCTCACCGGTACCGGAAGGTTGCGCTGATCGTTCTGGCTGCCCACCGGCTCAGCCGGACGGCTGGGCGCGTCGGAGTTAGGCATGGTGCGTGTCAGATCTCACGAGGGGCATAAGGATCGGGGATGGCCAGGCGCTTGAGGATCCTGCGTTCCAGCCGCTCCATCTTTTCCGCGTCGCTGTCGTTCTCGTGGTCATATCCGAGCAGGTGAAGAAATCCATGGACGGCAAGATGCGCGAGATGATGATTGAACGGCTTGCCCTCGGCGGCCGCTTCGCGCGCGGTCGTCTGATAGGCGATGACGATGTCCCCCATATATGGTGACGCCGGTCGCCCTTTGCCCGGCGCGGGTGCCGGGAACGACAGCACGTTGGTTGGTGCATTTTTACCGCGCCAATCGCGATTGAGCGTCCGGATCGCCGAATCATCGCTGAGCACGATAGCAAGCTCGGTGGGCCGCGTTGAGACGGCCTTCGCCGCAACCAAAATGGCCGATTTCACGATGGTTTTGGCGGTGGGCCGATTGCGCCAGCGTGCCGAGCGGACGATGACCTCGATTTGGACGTCCTTTTGCCGCGCGAGGCGACGCGGGCGGGCCGGAGCGGGGGGGCTTTTCAAGGCAGCGTCTCAGCTCGATTGCGAGTGAATGACAATTGGGGCTGACCAACTCCCGTTCGTCCCCGCGTCCGCGGGGACCCAGACTTTGCCGCAAGCACTAGGTTCCCGCTTCCGCGGGAACGAACGGTGGAAAGATCTCGTGCGCCTTCATTCCTTGCTTCCGCGCCGGCGGGCCGCGTCGGCCTTGTCGTAGGCCGCGACAATCCGCGCCACCAGTTCGTGGCGAACCACATCCTCGGCGGTGAACACCGCGTGGCCGATGCCGTCGACGCCGTCGAGCAGGCGCGTCGCTTCCGCGAGGCCGGAAATCTGTCCGGGCGGCAGGTCCACCTGGCTCGGGTCGCCGGTGACGATCATGCGGCTGTTCTCGCCCAATCGCGTCAGGAACATCTTCATCTGCATCGCGGTGGTGTTCTGCGCCTCGTCGAGGATGACCACGGCGTTCGACAGCGTGCGCCCGCGCATGAAGGCGAGCGGCGCGATCTCGATCTCGTTGGTTTGCATGGCGCGCTCGACGATGCGGGCGTCCATCAGATCGTGCAGCGCGTCGTAGATAGGCCGCAGATACGGATCGACCTTCTCGCGCAGGTCTCCGGGCAGGAAGCCGAGCCGCTCGCCGGCTTCCACCGCGGGCCGCGACAGGATGATGCGATCCACTTCCTTGCGCTCGAACAGCGACACCGCATGCGCGACCGCGAGCCAGGTCTTGCCGGTGCCGGCGGGCCCGGTGCCGAACACCAGCGCATCGCGGCGCAGCGCGCGGATGTAGGTGTCCTGCGCGGCGGTGCGTGCGCGCACCGGGCGCTTGCGAAGGTTGATCTGTTCGGAATCCGACCGTATCGCCGAGGGATCGAAGTCGAACAGCGAGCCCTGCGCGATGGCGAGCCGGATCGCGCCTTCGACGTCGCCCGAGGCGAGGTCCTGGCCGCGCTTGATGTTCTCGTAGAGGCTCTCGAGCACGCGCCGCGCCTGCTCGACGCCGTCGCGCGAGCCCTCCAGCGTGACGTGATTGCCGCGCTGCTCGGCGACGACGCCGAGCCGGCGCTCGATCAGCGCGAGGTTCTGGCCGTACTGGCCGAACAGCACGGAGGCGTGGCGGTTGTCGTCGAAGGTCAGCACGACCTGCGACGGCGTGCCTTCGGTGGAAGGCACCAGTCCCTGGCCGGGTTCGAGCGGGCGCACGGGCATCAGGCTCCCGCGGCCTCCGCGAACGAGGGGGCGGTTTGCTTCGGCGGATGGGCCAGCGTGCCGAACAGACTGTTGACCCTGATCTCGGTGACGGTCACGGGTGTGATCTCGCCGATCAGGGATGGAGGTCCCACGACCGGCACCGGCTGGAGATAGGGTGAGCGGCCGACGATCTGGCCGGCGTGGCGGCCGGGCTTCTCGAACAGTACGTCGAAGGTGAGCCCCAGGCAGCGCGCCATGAACGCGGCCTGATGCCGCTCGATGTTGTCCTGCAGGCGCTGCAGCCGTTCGTCCTTCACCGCTTCCGGCACTTGATCCATGTCGGCGGCCGGCGTTCCCGGCCGCGGCGAATATTTGAAAGAGTAGGCGCTGGCGAAGCCTGTCTCGGACATCAGCCGCAGCGTATCGCGGAAATCCTCTTCGGTCTCGCCCGGGAAGCCGACGATGAAGTCGGACGAGAACGCGATATACGGCCGCGCGGCGCGCAGCTTTTCGACGGTGCGCAGATAGTCGGCGCGGGTGTGGCGGCGGTTCATCGCCTCGAGGATGCGGTCGGAGCCGGACTGCACCGGCAGGTGCAGCTGCGGCATCAGCGCCGGCAGGTCGCGGTGCGCGGCAATGAGATCGTCATCCATGTCGCAAGGGTGGCTCGTGCTGTAGCGCAGCCGCGCGATGCCGGGAATTTCAGCAAGCCGCTGCATCAGCCGGCCGAGCGTCGAGGTCCGGCCGTCCGCGCCCTCGCCGTGATAGCCGTTGACGTTCTGGCCGAGCAGCGTGATCTCGCGCACGCCGGCTTGGGCCAGGCGCTCCGCCTCGGCGACGATCTTTGCGACCGGCCGCGAGACTTCCATGCCGCGCGTGTAGGGCACGACGCAGAAGGTACAGAACTTGTCGCAGCCTTCCTGCACGGTGACGAAGGCCGACACGCCGCGCTTCCTTGTCGCCGCGCGGCTCGGCGCCGCGAGATGATCGAACTTGGCTTCGACCGGGAACTCAGTCTCGATGACCCTGCTATGCCCGGCGCGCTGGAGCATCTCCGGCAGCCGGTGATAGCTCTGCGGCCCGACCACGAGATCTACCGCGCGCTCGCGGCGGAGGATTTCCTTGCCCTCGGCCTGGGCGACGCAGCCCGCGACGGCGACCGTCACGCGGCGTCCCTCGCTTGCGGCCGTGTCCTTCAACTCGCGGATGCGGCCAAGCTCGGAATAGACCTTGTCGGCGGCCTTCTCGCGGATGTTGCAGGTGTTGAGAATGATGAGGTCGGCGTCGTCCGGCGTCGCGGTCTCGACGAAGCCCTCGGGGGCGAGCGTGTCCGCCATACGATGTGAATCGTAGACGTTCATCTGGCAGCCGTAGGACTTGACGTAGAGTTTTTTTGTCATGCCGTTCGTGGACGAATTCCCTATATATTTCAAATTATTAAGATGCTTTGACGCGACTGCGTAGTTCCTGCCGTTCGATACGGTTTTAGCCCTTTTCGGCCGCAAAAGGAAACGCCAATCCGCAAAACCGAAGATCGCGGGAGATTCAAACCTCGATCAAACGTGGCTGGTTTCGAGCGGCTTCTCTTTCAGCAGCAGCACGGCGGCGAGCGACGCCGCGAAGCTCGCGGCGACCGCCAAGAATACGCCGACGAAGCCCTCGACGGAATAGACCGCGCCCGCGGAGGTATCGGCGCCGGAAAGGACGATCACGCCGAAAACCGCCACCAGCATGGTCGCGAGCAGGTTGCGCGAGAACTGCATGGTGGCGACCGCCGATCCGAAGGTGTGGATCGACACGTTGTTCTGCAGCGCGGTGGCGGCGAGCGGCGGCATGGTGCCGAAGCCCACGCCGATCAGGAACAGCAGCACCTCGAACTCCAGGAGCGTCATGCTCTTGGCCCGCCACGCCATCAGCAGCATCGAGGCGATCGCGAGCATCATGCCGGCGATCGGGATTCGCTTGTAGCGCTCGCGCCGGGGCAGGATCGTCCCGGTCACGCCGGCGCTGATGTTGAGCGTCACCGCGAGCATCAGCACGCTCAAGCCCGCGCTCGCGGGCGCCATGCCAACGATGTTCTGCAGGTACATCGGCAGAAAGATGTGCAGGCCGACGATCGGGGCCCAGCCGAAGGCGTTGGCGGCGACCGCGAGCCGCGCCTCGCGGTCCGACAGGATCGACAGCGGGATCAGCGGCTCGGGCGCGGTGCGCAGCCGCACGATGAAGGCCGTTCCGAGCAGGGCCGCCGCGGCGAACAGCCCGAGGATCGGCGCTGACGCCCACGGATAGTTCACGCCGCCCATGCTCAGCGCCAGCATGAAGGACGAGCTTGCCGCCATGATCAGGGCCGCGCCGAGGAAGTCGAGCTTGTGCGGCCGCTCGTGTCGTGGCAGGTGGCGCAGCAGCGTCAGCGTGAGTCCGATCGCGATCAGGCCAAGCGGGATGTTCATCCAGAAGATCACCGACCAGTGCAGGTATTCGGCGATGAAGCCGCCGAGCGCCGGGCCGCAGGCGCCGGCGGTGGTGTAGGTGGCGGAGAAATAGCCGTAGTACTTGCCGCGCTCCTTGGGGGCTGCGATGTCGCCCAGCACTACCATGCCGGTGGAGGTGAGCCCGCCGCCGCCGAGGCCGTGCAGCACCCGGCCGAGGATCAGCACCACCATGTTGGGCGCGAGCGCGCAGACGATCGAGCCCGCCATGTACAGCGAGATCGCGATCAGCAGCGTGACGCGGCGGCCGCGGATGTCGCTGATCTTGCCGTAGAGCGCGGTGATCGCGGTGTTGGAGATCAGATAGGCGGTCACCAGCCAGGGCAGGTTGTGCACATCGCCGAACTCGCGCCCGATGGTGGGCAGGGCGCTCGCGAGAATGGTGTTGTCGAGCGAGCCCATGAACACGGGCAGCAGCACGCCCAGCACCACCAGCATGGTCTGGCGGTGCGTCAACGTTCGCTGGCTGATGAGGACCCCGGCATCCACGGGCAATGATCCGGGCGCTACGGCCCGCCCGCCATGTTTTCTTTGCTCATGTTCGACCTGGCCTGCTGGATAGCCTGCCAGATCACGAACGGGGTCGCCGGCATCTGGATGTCGTGGATGCCGTGGTCGTGCAGCGCGTCGGCGATGGCGCTGACGATGACCGCGAGCGCCGGCGTGGTGCCACCTTCGCCGCCGGCCTTGATGCCGAGCGGATTGGTCGGCGAGAGCACCTCGACGATCTCGGCCTTGAACGACGGCAGGGTGTGCGCGTGCGGCATGCTGTAATCCATGAACGAGCCGGTGAGCGGCTGGCCGGAGGAGGGGTCAATGTAGCACTGCTCCCACAGCGCCTGCCCCACGCCCTGCGCGATGCCGCCATGCGTCTGGCCGTGGACAATGAGCGGATTGATGCAGCGGCCGACGTCGTCGACCGCGGCGTAGCGGGTGACGGTGGGCGATCCGGTGTCGGGATCGATCTCGATCTCGCAGACCGCGCAGCCGTTCGGGAACACCGGTTCGTGCATCTCGTTGTCGGCGGCGACGGCGAGGCCGTCCTTCAGCTCGGCCGGCAGCGTCAGCCGCGCTGCCTCCTTGGCGAGTTCGAGGAAATTGAAGCTGCGGTTGCTGGTCGGCGAGGAGAAGCGGCCGTCCTTGAACTCGATCTTGTCGGCGGGCGCGTTGAGGGCGCGCGCGGCGATGGCCTTGCCCTTGCCGATCAGCTTCGGCACCGCCTTGGAGATGACCGTGGCGGCGTGGCGCATCGAGCGGCCCGAATGCGAGCCGCCGCCGACGCTGACGATGTCCGTGTCGCCCATGATGATGTTGATGACCGCATGCGGCACCGCGATCAGGTCGGCCACCACCTGTGCGAAGCTTGTCTCGTGGCCCTGGCCGCTCGGTTGGGTGCCGATCACGCAATCGACCGTGCCGTCGGGCTTCACGGTGATCTCGGCGCGCTCCTTCGGCGCGCCGATCGAGGACTCGACATAGTTCGAAATCCCCAAGCCCAGCAGCTTGCCGCGCTTCTTCGCTTCGCGCTTGCGCTGCTTGAAGCCATCGACGTCGGCGATCTTCATGGCGAGGTCCATGTTGGCCTCGTAGGTGCCGCTGTCGTAGAGCATGCCGACGGCGTTGCGGTACGGCATCGCCTTCGCGCGCACCAGATTCTTGCGGCGCAGCCGGATGCGGTCCATGCCGAGCTGATCCGCCGCCAGGTCCATGATCCGTTCGATGGCAAACGTTACCTCGGGCCGGCCTGACGACCGATAGGCGTTGGTAGGCATGGTGTTGGTGAACACCGCGCGCGCCCGCAGCGTTGCCGCCGGAATGGCGTAGCTGCCGGTGATGAGCCCTGAGCCCTTCGACAGCGGCGACAGCGAAACGCAGTGCGCGCCGACGTTGCTGACGTTGTCGGCGCGCATGGCGAGGATGCGCCCGCCCTCGTCGAACGCAACCTCGACATGGGTGACGAGATCGCGGCCCTGGTAGTCGGTGAGGAAGGCCTCCGAGCGCGTCGCCGCGTACTTCACCGGCCGCTTGATCTTGCCCGCCGCCCACAGCACCAGGCCGTATTCGACGTAAGGGCGGTTGCGCGAGCCGAAGTTGCCGCCGATGTCATACGAAAGCACGCGCATCTTTTCCGGCGGCACGCCGAGCACGCCGGCCATTTCCGCCTTCTGCTTCACCGCGCCGCCGCCGCCGCAATAAAGCGTGTAGTGGTCCGACGCGGCATCGTAGTCGCCGAGCGCGCAACGCAATTCTATCGTCACGGCGGTGACGCGGCCGATGTTGAACTTCGATTTGACGACATGGGCGGCTGCGGCGAATGCCCGGTCGGTCTTCTCCTTGTCGCCGAAAACTGTATCCACGAGCACGTTGTCCGGCGTCTCGTCCCACAGCGTCGCGGCGCCGGGCTTGAGGCCGTCCTCGGCGGCGAGCACGAACGGCAGCACGTCGTACTCGACCTCGACGGCTTCCGCGGCGTCCATTGCCTGCGCGCGCGTCTCGGCGACCACCACCGCCACTGGTTCGCCGACGTGGCGGGCTTTGTCGGCCGGCAACAGCATGTGCCGGCCGGGAAACACCGGCGTGCCGTTGCGGCCGGTGAGCTTCAGATCGAAATTTGTCGACGGCACCGGCGAATGCGGAATGGGCTTGAGCGCCTCGGCCTGGCAGTCCGCGCCGGTCAGAATGAGCAGCACACCCGGCATCGCCCTGGCCGCGATCGTTTCGATCCGGACGATGCGCGCATGCGGATGCGGCGAACGCACCATCGCGGCGTAGGTCTGGCGGTCGAGGCTGAAGTCGTCGGTGTAGCGGCCCTTGCCGGTCAGCAGCCGTGCGTCCTCCTTGCGGCGGATCGGATGGCCGATCGAGCCGAAAGCGGTGCCGGCGGGAAACTTCATCTGTTCGTTCATGTGCGGGCGAATTGGTTGAGGCGGCTGATACAACGGCAGCGTGCTCCCTCTCCCCGCAAGCGGGGAGAGGTGAACGGAGCAAGCGGTACTGAGTGGAGCATCACCGACGCGGCTTGTCGTCGAGCGGCACGGCGTAAAGCTCGAGCCGATGATCGACCAGCTTGTAGCCGAGCTTGCGCGCCACCTCGGCCTGGAGCTTCTCGATCTCCTCGGACTGGAACTCGATCACCTGGCCGGTGCGCAGGTTGATCAGGTGGTCGTGATGCGATTCCGGGATCTGCTCGTAGCGCGCGCGGCCCTCGCGGAAGTCGTGGCGCTCGATGATGCCGGAGTCCTCGAACAGCTTCACGGTCCGGTACACCGTCGAGATCGAGATGTTATTGTCCACTTCGGCGCAGCGCCGGTACAGCTCCTCGACGTCGGGATGGTCAGCGGAATCCGCGAGCACCCGCGCGATCACGCGGCGCTGCTCGGTCATGCGCATGCCCTTGGCGACGCAAAGGGCCTCGATGTTGGTTTTTGGCGCGGTCACGAGTTCCTCTTTAAGCCCGATCATAAAACCCGGGTCGGGTGCCGTCCATCGCATCAAACCAGATCGCGGCGCAACACGAGCGCCGCGCCGGCGCGGTCACGGCCTTGGCTGTAGTAGCTCGGCCGCCGCCCGACCTCGCGGAAACCGGCCCGCCGGTAGAGCCGCCGCGCCGGCTCGTTGTCCTCGTCGACCTCGAGGAACACGGCGCTGGCGCCGAGGCCCGCGAGCCGCCGCAGGTGCAGGTTGAGCAGCGAGCGCGCGAGCCCGCGTCCCCGCCGCCCGGATGCGACCGCGACGGAGAGGATTTCGGCTTCGCCTGCGGCGAGCCGCGACAGGATGAAGCCGTGCAGCGTGCGTCCCGTCATGGCGCGATGCGCGATGGTGTTGCGTTCGAGCAGCAGCCGCTCGAACTCGCCGTCGCTCCAGCCGCGCCGGAATGAAGCCGCGTGCAGCGTTGCGATGGCGGCGGCGTCGCGGGGGCCTGCTTCGGTGAGCGCAGGCTCGCCGCGCGCGAACAGGCGCGTGATCATCCCGATCATCGGCGCGGCAGCCTTGCGGCGTCCTGGGGCTGCGCGTCGGGCGCGCGAAGGTAGAGCGGCTTCGGGCTGTCGGCGCTCTCGTCGGCGGCGACCGCGAGCCGCGCGACCCAGGCGATGTCGGGCGCGCGGCGGTCCTCCACCAGCATCGGCACAGGTTCGCGCGACGGCCAGGCGGCCGCGAGCATGTTTGCGCCGGTGCCGACGATCCGCACCGGCCCGGTCGCCGCCGCGCGCACCGCATCGGCGACGCTGGCGATGCGCGGAGCGACCAGCGTGCGCCCGCCGGGGCCGAAAATCTGCAGATAGACGTGCTGGTGCCGCGCATCGATCGCGACCACCACCACGGTCTTGTCGTCATGGGCGATGTAGGGCGCGGCGTAGGCGGCGAGCGTCGTCAGGCCGACGGCGGGCTTGGCGGCGGCCAGCGCGATGCCGCGCGCCGCCGAGATCCCGACCCGCAGCCCGGTGAAGCTGCCGGGGCCGGTGGTGACCGCGATGCGGTCGAGCCCGGAAAACGGCACGCCCGCCTGCTGCATGACGCGGCCGATCAGCGGCATCAGCGCCTCGGCGTGGCCGCGCACCATCGGCAGAGATTCGCTCGTCACCTTGCCGTGCTCGGTGTCGAGCACGGCGGCGGCGCAGGCCTCGAGCGCGGTATCGATCGCGAGCAAACGCATGGGAGGATTTTAGCACCGTCATGGCCGGGCTTGTCCCGGCCATCCACGCCTTACTTTCTATTCTCAAGGCCCAAAGACGTGGATGCCCGGCACAAGGCCGGGCATGACGTGGATAGGTTCGCGACTGTCGCTGTTAAACCGGCCGGACCTCGACCACTTCCGGCACATAATGCTTCAGCAGGTTCTGGATGCCGTGCCGCAAGGTCGCGGTGGACGACGGGCAGCCCGAGCAGGCGCCCTTCATGTGCAGATAGACGATGCCTTCCTTGAAGCCGCGGAAGGTGATGTCGCCGCCGTCGTTGGCGACCGCCGGCCGCACCCGGGTCTCGATCAGATCCTTGATGGTGGTGACGATCTCCTCGTCGCCGGCCTCGAAGAACTCGTTCTCGTCGTCGTTGCCGCCGGACTCGCCCGCCTTAAGCAGCGGCGCGCCGGACATGAAGTGCTCCATGATGGCGCCGAGGATGGCGGGCTTGAGCTGCGGCCATTCGCCGTCGGACTTGGTGACGGTGATGAAGTCGGAGCCGAAGAACACCCCGTTGACGCCCTTGATCTCGAACAGCCGCTCCGCCAGCGGCGACGATTTCGCGGCGTCGGCGGGCTCGCGCAGGTCGAGCGTGCCGGTTTCGAGCACGGTCTGCCCGGGCAGGAACTTCAGGGTCGCCGGGTTGGGCGTGGCTTCGGTCTGGATGAACATCGGTGGTCTCCATAGCCTGCGCCGGGTTCAAGGCCCGTACGGCTCAAATCACCATAGCACATAAGTGGCGATTGGGGCGGGCTGGGTCAACCGCGGGTTCCGGGGGCGAATCGGCCCTTTATTTGTTTCGATAGGCCACTTGTTGGGCCGTCACGTCATCGCGTCGAGCTCTTCGTCGCTCAGGTGCCCCGGCACGATGGCGACCGGGATCGGGAAGTCGCCCGCGGCGCCGCCGACGCCGGTGACCAGCGGCCCCGGCCCGTCCTTGCCGGTTCCCGCGGCGAGCACCAGGATCGCGATATCCTCGTCGTCCTCGATCAGCCCCAATATCTCTTCCGCGGTCGCGCCCTCGCGCACCACCCGCTCGGCGGTGACGCCGGCGATGCCGTTGGCGCGCGTGGAGTATTTGTCGAGGGCGGCGTTGGCCTCCTCGTGCGCCTCCGCCTTCATGATGTCGGCGACCCCCAGCCATTGCTGGTTGCGGTCATGGGTCTCGATCACGCGCAGCATCACCACGCCGGCGCCGACGCGGGCGGCGCGCCGGGCGGCGAAATACACCGCGCGGTCGCATTCCGCGGTGTCGTCGATCACCACCAGCCATTTCGGTTTGTGGCCGGCCTCGTAGCTTCGGCGGCGCCGCGTGTTAGGCATGTTCGGTTGGCCTCACATGACAACGGTCAATGGTGCCACGGCGCTCGCCGGCGGCACAAGCTTGCACCCGGGCCGGCCGGAGGCCGAACCCGGGTGGCGCGGCCGTGGACGATATTTGCGCAATTTTCGCGGCACGTAGAAGAATTTTACCGCCGCACCAGGCCGACGATGTCCTTGACCGCCTTCATGGTTTCGGCGGCCAGCGCCTGCGCGCGGATGGAACCGTCGGCCAGCACCGAATCGATGTAGGCGGTGTCGTCCTTCAGCCGCCGCATCTCGGCGGTGATTGGGCTGAGCTTGGCGACCAGCAGGTCGGACAGCGCCGGCTTGAACGCCGAGAACTGCGCGCCGCCGAACTGGGCGAGCACCGCGGCCTTGGTGGTGTCGGAAAGCGCCGCGTAGATGCCCACGAGGTTGTCGGCCTCCGGCCGCGCCTCCAGCGCCTTCTCGTCGTGCGGTAGCGGATCGGGGTCGGTCTTGGCCCGGCGGATCTTCAATGCGATCGCCTCCGGGTCGTCGGTGAGGTTGATGCGCGACTGGTCGGAGGGGTCCGACTTCGACATTTTCTTGGCTCCGTCGCGCAGCGACATCACCCGCGTCGCCGGACCCTGGATGATCGGCTCGGGCTGCGGGAAGAAAGCGTCGCCGAAGCCGTGCGCGGCGATCGACGCGCTGTAGTCGTTGTTGAATTTCTGCGCGATGTCACGCGCCAGCTCCAGATGCTGCTTCTGGTCCTCGCCGACCGGAACGTGCGTCGCGCGATAGACCAGAATGTCGGCCGCCATCAGGTTCGGATAGGCGTAGAGCCCGACCGAAGCATTCTCGCGGTCCTTGCTGGCCTTCTCCTTGAACTGGGTCATGCGGTTGAGCCAGCCCAGCCGCGCCACGCAGTTGAACACCCAGGCGAGCTCGGCGTGCTCGGCGACCTGGCTCTGGTTGAAGACGATGTGCTTTTTCGCATCGATGCCGCAGGCGATGAACGCCGCGGTGACCTCGCGGATCGCCTTGGTCAATTCCTGCGGGTCCTGCCAGACCGTGATGGCGTGCAGATCGACCACGCAATAGAGGCAGTCGTGGGTCTTCTGCAGTTCGACGAATTTGACGATGGCGCCGAGGTAATTGCCCAGGTGCAGGTTGCCGGTCGGCTGCACCCCCGAAAATACCTTTTCCTTGAACGCCATGATCCTGTCCTGTCGCTGCGCGGGCCACATTCCACAATGGGGGATGGGATGCAAGCGGCGCCCTGCGAGTTGCCCCTTTTGCTGACAGCCTCCGCCGCGCGATGCTAAGAGCCCCGCACGTCATCCCCGATGCGAGTTTGCCCATGCCCGACACCGATCCGCCGGCCCATCCACCCGCCGCCGCCTGCGATCCCGCCGCCGCGGGCTGGGAGCCCTACTGCGACGAAGGCTTCATCGGCCTCGTCGGCCCGTTCTGGACGCGGGTGTCCGGCGACACCCATCTCTATGCCTTCAAGGCCGAGTCCAAGCACCACAACCGCCGCGGCGTCGTGCAGGGCGGCATGCTGATGACCTTTGCCGACCGCTCGATGGGCATGACCTGCTGGTACGCCAACGAGCGCCAGCCGCAGGCGACCGTCCAGCTCGACATGCATTTCATCGACGCGGTTCAGGTGGGCGAGTTCGTCGAGGCCAAATGCACGGTCGTGCGCCGCACGCGCTCCCTGGTGTTCATGGCCGGCGAGCTAGTGGTCGGCGACCGCATCGTGGCGACGGCGAAGGGTGTGTGGAAGACGCTGGGGAAGCGGTGAGGGCGCGGGACGAATACAATGCGCTGCAGGTTGGTGAATTTTGGAGTAAAGGCGATCCTCAACTGAGTACGTGCCATTATGGGCGTTGTTGGATCAAGCTCGGCAGGCAAAGGGCTGGTCAGCACCAGCCATGCCAATTTCAACCGACGAATTGCAGTGATCGCCATGAAGCAAGCCACCTTTCAGGATGCCATTTTCTAAAACGAAACAGCGGCCCGCGAGGCGCTGGAGGCGGTGCTTTGGCCCGATGGCGTGATCTGCCGCCACTGCGGCAACAGCTATCCCGACAAGATCGCCAAGATGGAAGGTAAGTCACTGCCCCGGCCTGTACTACTGCCACGAGTGCAACGGCCAGTTCACCGTGACGGTCGGCACCGTGTTTGAGCGCAGCAAGGTTCCCCTGACGAAATGGTGGATGGCCGCGCACATGCTCAATCAGGGCAAGAACGGGTGCAGCGCTCACGAGATTCACCGCAACATCGGCGTCACGTACAAGACCGCTTGGTTCATGGTGCATCGCTTGCGTGAAGCGATGGCCGACCTTGCACCCGCTCCTATGGGTGGCGAAGGCGGTCAGATTCAGGCCGACGAAACCTACTACGGCAACACGTCGAAGCGCGGCCGCGGCTGGCGCAAGGGCATGAAGAAGAACGCCGTTGTCGCGCTGGTCGATTCCGACAAGGGCACCGCTCGCGCTTTCCACATGGAACTGGGCGTCGGCGCGAACGTGGTCCGCGAAATCCTCGTGACCAATGCCAGCCGCAAGTCAACGCTCGTGACTGACGAGAGCCCCAAGCCCTTCCGTCCCCGGAAGCACGGTCCCGAGGCCCAAAATCCCGCAGTGAAGCGCCGAAAGGCGCGCCGGCCCGCGTGAAGGGCCGGCGGTCCCGCAAGGGACCGGCCCGTCCGCAAGGCGGGCCAAAGGTGTGGCGATCCGCACCGGCGCCTCTCGGCGCTTCACCCCCTCGGCTTTTGCCGGGGGGGCGGAATGACGGCGGCCGGGTGCCGTAAACCCCGGCGCGATGACGCGCGCCTGGGCGTCATTCCGGGGCGCGAGCAAAGCGAGCGATCTCGGAATCCATAACCACGCCAGGATCAATGATGAGAATGGGCCAACAACGGGTGGGCAGGGGTTATGGATTCCGGCACTCGCGCTACGCGCTCGGCCGGAATGACGGCAGCGCTGTCCGGTTGTCGCTCGAACATTCGCCGCTATAGTGCGCGCGCCTCGAAACCGGAAAGCTCTTTCATGCCCGACCTGAAGTTTGACGTTCTCGGCATCGGCAACGCCATCGTCGATGTGATCGCCCGCGCGGAGGACGATTTCCTCGTGCGCCAGAAGATGGCCAAGGGCGGCATGGCGCTGATCGACGAGGCCCGCGCCGAGGCGATCTACGACGCGATGGGGCCCGCGGTGGAAATCTCCGGCGGCTCGGCCGCCAACACCATCGTCGGCGTGGCGGGCTTCGGCGCGCGCGCGGCCTTCGTCGGCAAGGTCAAGGACGACGAGCTCGGCCGCGCCTTCGCCCACGACATCCGCGCGGCGGGCGTGACCTTCGACACGCCGCCGGCCGCCGACGGCCCCTCGACCGCGCGCTGCTACGTGATGGTGACGCCGGACGGCGAGCGCACGATGAACACCTTCCTCGGCGCCGCGCAGAACCTGCATCCGGCCGACGTCGATGCCGGCACGGTGGCGGCGTCTGCCATCATCTATCTCGAGGGCTATCTGTGGGACCCGCCGCACGCCAAGGAGGCGTTCCGCAAGGCGGCCACGATCGCGCACGGCGCCGGCCGCAAGGTGGCGCTGACGCTGTCGGATGCGTTCTGCGTCGGCCGCTATCGCGCGGAGTTTTTGGACCTGATCAAGACCGGCACCGTCGATCTGGTGTTAGCCAACGAAAGCGAATTGAAGAGCCTCTATGCGACTGCGGATTTTGACACTGCGGCCAAGGCACTGCGCGGGGATGTAAAGCTCGCGGTGGTGACGCGCAGCGAGAAGGGCTGCGTGGTCGTCAGCAAGGAGGGCATGGTCGAGGTGCCGGCCGCGCCGATCGTGAAACTGGTAGACGCCACCGGCGCGGGCGACCTGTTCGCGGCGGGCTTTCTGTTCGGGCTGGCGCGCGGCCGCGACCACAAGACCGCGGCCCGGCTCGGCGCGCTGGCTGCAGCCGAGGTGATCCAGCATATCGGCGCGCGGCCCGAGGTTCCGCTCAAGGACCTCGCCCGGCAGGGCGGCCTGCCTGTTTAGTTGAACATGACCCGTATCCGACCTTCCTTCGCCCGCCGAAGCGGGCTTCGCGAAGGCGGGAAACGGGGTTCCGCTTTTCGGGGGTCATGCTCGAATTAACGGCTTGGTAAGCAAAACACGGTTACCGGTTGGTAAACCCACCAGACCGGGAATCCCCGGACATGGCCAAGCGCAAGGACCGTCAGACGCCCGCGGCTGACGCGGCGGCGACATCGGCAACGCCCGCACCTGAGACGATCGCAGCGGCGGATGCGCCGCCGCCGGCCGAGACGCCCAAAATCGAGCCCACGGTCGAGCTCAACGTCGAGCCCTCCGTCGCGCCGGTGGATGTGCCCCGCTGGCGCTGGCCCGTCTCAGCGCCGCTCGCCGCGGCGGTCGCGTTCGCAATCGCACTCGGCGCCATCGCCGGCGCTGCCGCGACTGGCGCGCTGATGCGCGACGCGACGGACATCACCGCCACGGCCGAAGCCACCCGTGTCCTGCAGGACACCGTCGCGCAGCTCAACACCGAACTGACGGCGCTCAAGACGAGCCTCGCCACCGCCCAGCGCAGCAGCAGCGCCCAGGTCGGCAAGCTCACCGAACGCCTCGACCGCGCCGAGAAGGCGCAGGCCGAGCCCGCCGGCAAGATTGCCAAGCTTCAGGAAACCGTCGACCGGCTCGACCGCCGCCAGCAGCAGGCCGCCGACAATTCGGCCGACATCACCAATTCGGTGACGCCGCCGAAGGAGGAGTCGAAGCCGCAGATCGCCGAAGGCTGGCGGCTGCGCGATTACTATGACGGCCGCGCCGTGGTCGAGAGCCGCAACGGCACGCTGTTCCGGGTCGGCCCGGGATCGAACGTGCCGGGGCTGGGCAAGGTCGAGTCGATCAAGCGCGAGAACGGCCGCGTGGTGGTGACGACGGCCACCGGCATCATCGCGGCGTCGCTCGAGCAGCGGCGCCCATCCTATTACAACCTCTACCGCTGGTGACCGGATACCCCTTCGCGGCGGTTTGACGACGGGCGGCGCCGGAAGGGCCGCTCGCTTCATTTTGCATTGTGGCCCCGTCCCGTAATCCGTGTCAGATTCCCATTCGCTGTGCTGGGCGAATGGAGGACTGGATATGGTCCTGGGTCGGAGGCTTCTTGCCGCGTTCGCGGTGCTGATGGCCCTGCCCGCGACGGCGGGCGTGCAGCCGGCGCCCCGCCAGCAGCCAAAGCCGGAAATGATGGAGAACTGCCCGGGCATGGTGGCCGGCCAGCCGCCGCGGGCGATCCCCGCCGCCCTCCGGCTCGCGGCCCTGGCGGGCGACCAGGCCCGCATCTCTTACGCCGGCCATTCGACCTTCACGATCGAGAGCCCGGGCGGCGTCCGGATCGCCACCGACTACAACGATTATGTGAAGCCGCGCGGGCTGCCCGACATCGCAACCATGAACCACGCGCATTCGTCCCACTACACCGACAGCCCCGAGCCCGGCATCAAGCATGTGCTGCGCGGCTGGGGGCCGAGCCCGGACCAGCCGGCGCGGCATGACGTCCAGGTCCGCGACGTGCGGGTGCGCAACGTGCCGACCAACATCCGAAGCTGGGGCGGCGGCACCGAGCGGCACGGCAACTCGATCTTCATCTACGAGATGGCCAATTTGTGCATCGCCCACCTGGGCCACCTGCACCACACCCTGACCCAGCAGCAGCTCAACGAGATCGGCCGCATCGACGTGGTCATGGTGCCGGTCGACGGCGGGGTGACGCTCGATTTCGAGGGCATGGCCGAGGTGCTGGCGGCGCTGAAGGCGCCGCTGATGATTCCGATGCACTATTTCAGCACCTATTCGTTGCGCCGCTTCCTCGATGTGCTGGGTGAGAAGTCCTACGAGGTGGAGATGAGCGAGACGTCCTCGGTCGTGGTGTCCAAGACCACGCTGCCGGCGAAGCCGAAGGTGCTGGTGCTGCCCGGCCGCGCGTTTTGAATCGTTCGTATCTGGCCGCTTGTCATCGGCGCGACACGCAAGTTGTGGATAGCGTGACTGCGCTTCCACTTTCCGTGCGCAACCGCGCGCGTTTGATTTATCCAAAATGACACTGCTTCGCACAGAGCTTCCCGAGCGAGTGTGATGAGCGACCGCTGGACCGGCTGGAAGTCCTTCCCCGACGACTATCACGGCGAGTACATCCAGGCGCCGATCGGGCCGGGACTCTACGAAGTCTGCCGCGCCTCGACCCGGGAGCAGGTCGCCTTCGGCTGCACCCGGAACGTGGCCGAGTCGCTGTGCGATCTCCTGAAGCCGCGCGGCTTTCGCAGGTGGTTGTCGTTCCGGCGCGGGCGGCGCTATGACACCGGCGAACTGGAGTACCGGACCTGGCTGACGGCGAGCCTCGCCGATGCCCGGGTGGCGGTCAGCCTGATCCGCGAGCGCCACGAGGCGGTGACGTGCAAATACGCCTCCGCCCGAGCCTGAAACAGACGTAAAATTAATCGCTTGATCAAGGATGCCCGGCCGCGCGGCGCAGCACGGCGGCGGCTTCGGATGATGCATTGCCGCGCCATGCCACGATCTGGTCGGGCCGGATCAGCGCGAGATCGGCGCCGTAGAGATCGCGCGCTTC
>SHVN01000056.1 GCA_009694215.1 Xanthobacteraceae bacterium | reverse complement strand
ATCCCGGCGATGTGTTCTATCTGCATTCGCGCCTGCTCGAGCGCGCCGCCAAGATGAACGACGACAACAAGGGTGGCTCACTCACCGCGTTGCCGATCATCGAAACCCAGGCCAACGACGTGTCGGCCTATATCCCGACCAACGTGATCTCCATCACTGACGGGCAAATCTTCCTAGAAACCGACCTGTTCTATCAGGGCATCCGCCCGGCGGTGAACGTCGGACTTTCCGTGTCTCGCGTGGGTAGCGCCGCGCAGACCAAGGCGATGAAAAAAGTCGCCGGCCGCATCAAGGGAGAATTGGCTCAGTATCGTGAAATGGCCGCCTTCGCGCAATTCGGCTCCGATTTGGACGCCACCACCCAGCGCATGCTCAGCCGCGGCTCGCGCCTGACCGAGTTGCTCAAGCAGCCGCAGTTCTCGCCGCTCAAAATGGAAGAGCAGGTCTGCGTGATCTATGCCGGCGTCAACGGCTATCTCGACAAGTTCGAAGTGTCGCGCGTGCGCGCCTTCGAGGCCGGCCTGCTGACGCTGCTGCGCACCAAGCTCACCGATCTGCTCGCCAGCATAGCCAAGAGCGGCGATCTGTCCGATGCCGACGGCGCCAAGCTCAAGGGCGTGGTCGACGGCTACGCGAAGAGTTTTACCTAGTTCGTCATGGCCGGGCTTGACCCAGCCATCCCGATAAGTTGGGCACTGTGCCCTACTAAGCGAGATGCCCAGCATAAGGCCGGGCATGACAAAGGATAGAGACGACTAAGGGCGACTGAGAAAACATGGCCAGCCTCAAGGACATGCGCGTTCGTATCGCCTCCACCAAGGCGACGCAGAAGATCACGAAGGCCATGCAAATGGTCGCGGCGTCCAAGCTGCGCCGCGCGCAGGTGGCGGCCGAAGCCGCGCGTCCCTTCGCCGAGCGCATGGACCGCGTGCTCGGCAACATCGCCGCCGGTGTCGCCGGCAGCGATTCCGCGCCCAAGCTGCTGGCCGGTACCGGGGCCGACAAAGTCCACTTGCTCGTCGTCTGCGCCGCCGAGCGCGGTCTGTGCGGCGCATTCAACTCGTCGATCGTGCGGCTGGCGCGCGAGCGCGCCAATGCGCTGGCCCACCAGGGTAAAGAGGTCAAGATCCTCTGCGTCGGCCGCAAGGGTGCCGATCAGCTCCGCCGCGTGTATGAACGCCAGATCGTCGAGATCGTCGAATTGCGCGGCGTCAAGCAGATGGGCTTCGCGCAGGCGCAGATGGTTGCCGACAAGATCGTCGCGCGTTTCAACAATAACGAGTTCGACGTCGCCACGCTGTTCTTCTCCCGCTTCAAGTCGGTGATCCAGCAGATTCCGACCGCCCAGCAGGTCATTCCGCCGGTGTTTGCGCCGGTAGCGAAAGATGCCGGTCCGTCCGCGGCCTATGAATACGAGCCGGAAGAGGAAGAAATCCTCGCCGACTTGCTGCCGCGCAATCTGTCGATACAGGTGTTTCGTGCTCTGTTGGAAAACGCCGCGTCCGAGCAGGGCGCGCGCATGAGCGCGATGGATAACGCCACCCGCAATGCCGGCGAAATGATCCGCAAGCAGACGCTGACTTATAACCGCACGCGCCAGGCGATGATCACCAAGGAACTGATCGAGATCATCTCCGGAGCAGAGGCGCTCTGACGCCAGTTATTTAGTTTGAGAGGAACCAACATGGCTACCCCACAAAATGCTGTCGGAAAGATCACTCAGGTGATTGGCGCGGTTGTCGACGTACAATTTAAAGGTGATCTTCCCGCGATTTTGAACGCGCTCGAAACCAAGAACGGCGGCAACCGCCTGGTGCTCGAGGTCGCTCAACATCTCGGCGAGTCGACGGTGCGCACCATTGCCATGGACACCTCCGAAGGTCTGGTGCGCGGGCAGGAATGCACCGACACCGGCCAGCCGATCTCCGTGCCGGTCGGTCCTGGCACGCTTGGTCGCATCATGAACGTGATCGGCGAGCCGGTTGACGAAGCAGGACCGGTGAAAGGCGTGGAGCGCCGCGCCATCCATCAGCCGACCCCGAGCTACACCGAGCAATCGACCGAGGCGCAGATCCTGATCACCGGCATCAAGGTGGTCGATCTGCTGGCGCCCTATGCCCGCGGCGGCAAGATCGGATTGTTCGGCGGCGCCGGCGTCGGCAAGACCGTGCTGATTCAGGAACTGATCAACAACGTCGCGAAAGCCCACGGCGGCTATTCGGTGTTCGCCGGCGTCGGCGAACGCACGCGCGAGGGCAACGACCTCTATCACGAGATGATCGAGTCGGGCGTCAACAAGGACCCGCACGAGAACAACGGCTCGACCGAGGGTTCGAAATGTGCGCTGGTGTTTGGCCAGATGAATGAGCCGCCGGGCGCGCGCGCCCGCGTCGGGCTGACCGGCCTGACGGTGGCGGAATATTTCCGCGATCAGGGCCAGGACGTGCTGTTCTTCGTCGACAACATTTTCCGTTTCACGCAAGCCGGCTCAGAAATGTCGGCGCTGCTCGGCCGTATTCCGTCGGCAGTCGGCTATCAGCCGACGCTCGCCACCGACATGGGCGCGCTGCAGGAACGCATCACCACCACCACCAAGGGCTCGATCACTTCGGTGCAGGCCATTTACGTTCCGGCCGACGACTTGACCGACCCGGCGCCGGCCACCTCATTCGCGCATTTGGATGCGACCACGGTGCTGTCGCGCGACATCGCCGCCAAGGGCATCTATCCGGCGGTCGACCCGCTCGATTCCACCTCGCGCATGCTCTCGCCGCTGATCGTCGGCGAGGAGCACTATGCGGTGGCGCGCCAGGTGCAGCAGATCTTGCAGCGCTACAAGGCGTTGCAGGACATCATCGCCATTCTGGGCATGGATGAGCTGTCGGAAGAGGACAAGACCGCGGTGGCGCGTGCGCGCAAGATCGAGCGCTTCCTGAGCCAGCCGTTCTTCGTCGCCGAAGTGTTCACCGGCGCGTCCGGCAAGATGGTCGATCTCGCCGACACCATCAAGGGCTTCAAGGGCCTTTGCGAAGGCAAGTACGATCATTTGCCGGAGTCGGCCTTCTACATGGTCGGCACCATCGAAGAGGCGGTCGAAAAGGGCAAGAAGCTCGCGGCGGAAGCGGCATAGTCATGGCCTCTCGGCAGCGATCCAATCCAATCGTTGTGTTTCTGGCTGTCGGTCTGGCCATTGGGTTTCTGTCTGGCTATCTCACCCGGCCGGAGACGGCGGAAATCCGGCTAGGCCCGATCAGCATCGAAGTGCGCGGCGACAATGTCGCGCGCGGCGGCGGTGAATTGACCAGCAGTCAAGTGCAGCACATCGCGATCGTCACGCTGATTGGCGGTATTATCGGGCTGGCGCTGGGCTTTGCGACCAAGAGCGGCAAAATCAAATTCTGAGCGAACAATGGAAACCTTCCATTTCGAACTGGTATCTCCGGAAAAGCTCCTGTTCTCGGGCGAGGTCGAGCAAGTCGACGTGCCGGGCGCCGAGGGCGACTTCGGCGTGCTGGCGGGCCACGCGCCGTTCGTATCCACGTTGCGGCCGGGAATTCTGACCGTTCACGGCGCCGGCGGCGAACAAAAGATCGTCGTGTTGGGCGGATTCGCTGAAGTGTCGGCGGAAGGGCTCACCGTGCTCGCCGACGTGGCCGAGGCGGTCCAGGACATCGACAGGGGCATGATCGCGGCGCGCATCGGCGAACTGGAACAGCGCATTGAGAAGATGAAGCCTGGCTCGGAACTCGACAGACTGATCACGCGGCTCGATCATTTCAAAACCGTCGACCGGCATTTGACCGGCACGGCGATGCATTAACGCGCGATTTTTTCGAATTCATTGATCACGCGCTCGTAAGTGTGCCGCTTGAACGGCACCACCAATCCGGCAAGCTCGTTTATCGCAACCCAGCGCCAGTCAATGAATTCCGGGGCGTGCCCGCCGGCCGGGTTGGCGATATCGATTTCGCTGTCCTCGCCGGTGAAACGCAGCGCGTACCATTTCTGCTTCTGGCCGCGATATTTTCCGCCCCAGGCTTGCCCGACGATGTCGCGCGGAATGTCGTAGGCCAGCCATTCGGCGATTTCGCCGAGCTTTTGCACCGAGCGGATATTGGTTTCCTCGTACAGCTCGCGCAGCGCGGCCTTGTACGGATCCTCGTTCTCGTCGATGCCGCCCTGCGGCATTTGCCACACATGCGTCTCGTCGATGTGCTCGGGGCCGCTCGACCGCCGGCCGATGAAGACGAGGCCCTCGCGGTTGAGCACCATGATGCCGGCGCAGGGGCGGTAGGGCAGGGATTCGTAAGGGGGCATTCGCGCTTCAGCTCGACTTCGCCTTGATTGCCACCATGGTGATCGGCACCAGCAAGAAGCCGCGGCCTTCCACTTTCTTCGCCCATTCGGCGATACGCGCGATGGTCGCCGGCTGCGCGGTGGCGAGGCCGACGGCAGTTCCATTGTCGTGCGCCATCATCTCGAGCCGCGCCAGCGCGCGGTCGATCTCGACCGGAGTCGGCACCGCGTCGAGCACAAGGTCGGTCTTGGCAAAGGGCAGATTGTGGCTGCCGGCGATCTGGCTGGCGACGCTGCGTGGCGACGAGCCGTCGTCCACATAGATCAATCCGCGCTTGGCGCTCTCGCGCAGAACCGGCGCCAGCGCCTGCTCGGAAGCGGTGAAGCGCGCGCCCATGTAACTCGCGACGCCGACATAGCCCTGAAACCGGCTCATCAGCCAATGCAGACGGTCGACGTTCTGCTCGGATGTGAGCGAGGCGAGCAGCGTCTGCGGGCCGGGATCGTTGTCGGGATAGTCGAACGGCTTCATCGGAACTTGCAGCAGCACTTCGTGATTCTCGGCGTGTGCGTGCTCCGCCAGTTTTTCAAGATCGGTGCCATAGGGCGCCAATGCGAACGTCACAGGCCCGGGCAGCTTGGTGAACGCGTCGGCCGTGCCGGAAGCGCTGATGCCGAGCCCGCCGACCACGATGGCGATGCGCGGCGAATCTTTTTGGTTCGGCGGTAACTGGCGCGGACGCGCATAGATCACCGACGGGCGCGCGCCTTCCGGTCCGATCTTCGGGATCGCGCCGTGCCGTGTGGTTTCCAGCAGCTTCTGGTCGAGCGGCGCCTTCGATGCGCCGCCGGTCGAATTGCCGGGAATGATGACGTCCTGGCTCTTGCCGCTGGAGCCGTCGATGATGGTGATCGTCTTGGCGCCGGGCGGCGGGCTTGCCGCTTTTGTCGCCGCGGCCAGAGCTGGATTGCTCACCGTGGCGGCAGGTCCGTCGTAGCGCGAATGCACCTTGCCGTCGCCGTCCGGTTTGACATTGGTCCCGGCCGACCGCTTGGCGGCGACCACCGCCACCGGCTCGCCGCCCAGAGGATCGTTGACAAAGATCGCCCAGGACGCGACCAGCAGGCCAAACAGCCCCAGAATGCCGGCCAGCATTTGCGGCCCGGCAGCGGGTAATTTCGGCAGTTTCTTTCGTTTTTCTTGGCCGAGTGGTGCGTTCAGGTCATCCAATGCCACGGCCCATATCCTCGCGAATCATCTTAGCGAGTCTAGCACGCGAGGATTCCAGGCTGTGACCGGCGATAAACGAACAGGGCGGCCTTTCGGCCGCCCCGCAAGTCTTCAAACCGCAAGTCTTCGATAGGGTTTCGGCGCTTAGTTTGGCACCGCGGTCTTGGTATTCGGCGGGAATGCCGAGTTGACCTGGGTGCCGCGCAACAGGTCCATCGCCATGTTCAACGCTTTGTCGTTTTTCGCGTCCGGCGGAATGTAGGACTGCGAGCCGGTCTGCTCCGTGCCTTCGGCGGCCTTGAGATGGCCTCGCAACGAGGCCTCGCCTTTAGTGTCGGTCTTGGACTTGAGGTCATCCGGCACGTCTTGCAGCACCTCGATGTCGGGCGAAATGCCCTTGGCCTGGATCGAACGCCCGGACGGCGTGAAGTAGCGCGCCGTGGTCAGCCGCAATGCTCCGTTGCCGGAGCCAAGCGGGATGATGGTCTGCACCGAGCCTTTGCCGAACGAGCGGGTGCCGATGACGGTGACCCGCCTGTGGTCCTGCAGCGCGCCGGCGACGATCTCGGACGCCGAAGCCGAACCGCCATTGATCAGCACGATTACCGGTTTGCCCTTGGTGAGATCGCCGGCGCGGGCGTTGAAGCGCTGCGTCTCTTCGGCATTGCGGCCGCGGGTGGAGACAATCTCGCCCTTTTGCAGGAACGCATCCGAGACCGAGATCGCCTGATCGAGCAACCCGCCCGGATTGTTGCGCAGGTCGAGTACGTAGCCTTTGAGCTTGTCGTCGCTCAGCTTGGCGGTGATATCGACGATCGCCTTCTTGAGCCCTTCGGTGGTCTGTTCGTTGAACTGCGTCATGCGGATATAGCCGATGTCCTCACCCTCGATTTTCGAGCGCACCGCGCGCACGCGGATCACATCGCGGATGATCGACAGTTCAAGCGGCTTGTCGGCGCCCTTGCGCATGACCGTGAGCTTGATCTTGGTGTTCACCGGCCCGCGCATCTTCTCGACCGCCTGGTTCAAAGTGAGCCCCTGAACCTGCTCGTCGTCGAGCTTGGTGATGATGTCGTTGGCGAGAATCCCGGCCTTGGCGGCGGGCGTCTCGTCGATCGGCGCCACCACCTTGATCAGGCCGTCTTCCATGGTGACCTCGATGCCGAGCCCGCCGAATTCGCCGCGGGTCTGCACTTGCATGTCTCGGAAGCTCTTCGAATCCATGTAGCTCGAATGCGGATCGAGACCCGCCAGCATGCCGTTGATCGCGGTTTCGATCAGCTTGCCGTCGTCCGGCTTCTCGACATAGTCGGCGCGCACGCGCTCGAACACGTCGCCGAACAGATTGAGCTGCTTGTAGGTGTCGGCCACCGCCGCCTTGGCGCTCGCGCCGATCATGATCGTGCGTGGCTGAACCACGAGCAGCGTCATTGCCGCTCCCGTCGCCGCGCCGAGAAGAATGAGTGAGGTCTTGCGCATCATCCGCGAACCTTTTCGCCTTCGCCAGCCGCCCACCATGGGCCTGGATCAACGGGAGTCCCGTCCTTACGAAATTCGATATAGAGCACCGGTTGGCTGGAACCTGTCGCGAGGATAGCGGCGATATGGGGACCATTTCCCATCATCGCAACGGGTTCTCCGGTCAGCACGAACTGTCCGAGATCAACTGATATCCGATCCATCCCAGCGAGCAAGACATGATATCCGCCGCCGACATTAAGGATCAAGAGTTGTCCATAAGAGCGGAACGCGCCAGCGTATACCACCCAGCCGTCGGCCGGCGCGGTGACCTGGGCGCCCGCGCGGGTAGCGATGGAAACACCCTTTTCCAGGCCGCCGGCACCGTCGGGCGCCCCGAATTCCTTCAATTTGACGCCATTAACCGGAATCGGAACCCGTTTACGCAACGATGCGAAAGCGGTCGCGGGCGTCAACCGGCCCGGATCGCCAAACGCCGATAAAGCCGGGCGGCTGTCGCTGCGGGCGGCTTCGCGGGCATCGCGAATCGCGGGGTCGAGGCCCTGTTCCAGTCTGACGATCAAATCTTTGAGATTGTCCACCTGGCGCGCCAATTCGCCGGCGCGCGACCGCTCGGCCACGAGCGCCGTCTCGCGCTCGGCCTGCTGCTTTTGACGTTCCCCGACCAGCGCGGTCATGCGCGCGCGCTCGCCCTCGAGCGAGGCGACCTCGGCCTTTAGCCGGTCGCGCTCCGTGGCGATTTTCTTGCGAACGCTCAGCAGTTCGGTGAGATCGCTGGCGAGCGTTTCGACCTCGTGCCGCATCTCCGGCAATACCGCGCCGAGCACCATGGCGGTGCGCACCGATTGCAGGGCGTCTTCCGGGCTTGCGATCAGCGCCGGTGGCGGACGGCGGCCGATGCGCTGCAGCGCGGCCAGAACTTCACCGATCACCGCGCGCCGGCCGTCGAGCGATTTTTGAATGGTGCGTTCACTATCGTCGAGCGGCTTGAGCCGCGCTTCGCTCGCAGCGATTTTATCTTCGACGCCGCGCAGCCGGGCAGCGGTGTCGATCAGATCCTGGTTAAGCTTGCGGCGGTCGGCGCCGAATTGTTCGATCTCGCGCTTGAGCGCGACCTCGGTCTCGACCGACTTGCGATGCGCGTCGCGCGTGGCTTGCAGTTCCTGGTCGTGTTGCTTGAGCGCGTCAAGCTTGTCCTGCGAGAACGAAAGAGTGATCGGCCAAGCGAGCACCAGCCCCGCGATCAGCGCGGCGCGCGGATAAAAATTGCTGAATCGGCAAATCATCGCAGCCACGTTACGCCCGCGGGTTGGAACGGCAAGATCATTTTGAAGGCATTTTATGGCGGTGGATTGAGACCAATCTGGGACCGGCTCGGGCAAGAAGCTTAAGCCCGGTGATACGGATGCCCGCTCAGAATCGTGGTGGCGCGGTAAAGCTGTTCCAGCAGCATGACGCGCACAAGTTGATGCGGCCAGGTGGCGGCGCCGAACGACAGACGCAATTCGGCCTTGTCGCGCAGGCTCGGCGCCAAGCCATCGGCGCCGCCGATTACAAAGACCACCGCGGGTCGGTCATTGCTGCGAAATTTAGACAATTGGGCGGCGAGGCTGGCGCTGTCGAGATTATCTCCACGCGCATCGAGCAGCACGACCGCGGCACCTTGCGGAATGATATTGGCGAGCGCGATCGATTCTTCGATCATGCGCTTGCTTGCGTCGGCCGCACGGCTTTCCCTGATTTCGATAATTTCGACGTCGCGCAGGCCGAGATTGCGGCCGGTTTGCGCGGTGCGTTTGCGGTAGCGCTCGGAAAGCTCGGTTTCCGGGCCCTGCTTGAGACGTCCGACGGCGGCAACCATGATGCGCATCCGCCAAGCCTCAGCTTCCAGACCACATCTTTTCCAGATTGTAGAAGTCGCGCACTTCCGGCCGGAACACGTGGACAATCACGTTACCGGCGTCGATCAGCACCCAGTCGCCCTGCCGCATGCCCTCGACATGGACGCCGCGCACACCGGCGGCGTTCAAGCCCTTGACCACGTCGTCGGCGACGGCGCCGACATGGCGCTGCGAGCGTCCAGAGGTCACGACCATGTAATCGCCAATCGAGGGTTTGCCGGTGAGATCGATGGTGACGCTGTCCTCGGCCTTCATATCTTCCAGGCGCGCGAGGATAAGGCGTAGCGTCTCCTTGGCATTTGGGCGCGTTAAAGCACTTGGGCGCTTGGAGACGGATTCGGGCGGACGATGCTTTGCCCGAGAGACTGCGGGTGTGGCCAGGGGTCCTTATCCTTTCAGTGCTTCAAGTCAGCTGTCTGCAAGATAGCTATTTCGCTCGCTTCTTTCCACCCTTGCCAAGCTTGCTACCCTTGCGCTTACGGCTGTTGCCGAGTTTTTTGGTTTTTTTAGTCTTATTGATCTTCTCGGGTTTGGCGCCAGGCGTTCCCGTCCGCCGGCGCAAGGCGCGCAGCGCCGTCGAGGATAATGCCGATTTGAGGCCGTGCAGATACGTCCAGGCCGGTGCGTGACGGTCGGGCAGCGTGGCGGCGTCATGTTCCGGAATGCGGGAGCGGCCGAGGGCCTGGCCCGCCGGACTGGCGGCGGCGTAAAGGCTGGGGCCTAAGCGGTCGACCACCACGATTGGTACCAGTTTCGCTATTTCGCGCCACTTCTGCCAGCGGTGAAAGTGCCGCAAATTATCCGCGCCCATGATCCAGACGAAACGGACCCGCGGGCAGCGGGCGATCAACCACGAAATGGTGTCGTAGGTGTATCGTGTGTTGATGAGAGCTTCGAGGCCGGTAACGTCGATGCGCGGATGATGCGTGAGCGCGCGGGCGGCTTCTATTCGCTTGGAGAGCGGCGCCAGATTGCTGGTGTTCTTGAGCGGATTGCCCGGCGTGACCAGCCACCAGACGCGGTCGAGCTTGAGCCGCTTGAGGGCGAGAAGGCTGGCGCCGAGATGGGCTAAATGCGGCGGATCGAAGGTTCCGCCGAACAGGCCGATCCGCATGCCGGGCGCATTCGGGGGGAGAAAGCGCAAGTTGCGGGCAAATAATTGGCGAGCGATGACCCCGTCAGGGGAAAGTCCTTGCGCGTTCACGGCCGGGTCTGACCGCTTCCGCGTATGCGGTATTTGAAGGTGGTGAGCTGGTCGACGCCGACCGGCCCACGCGCGTGCAACCGGCCGGTGGCAATGCCGATCTCGGCGCCGAAGCCGAATTCGCCGCCGTCGGCGAACTGAGTCGAGGCATTGTGCAGCACGATCGCCGAGTCGACTTCGCGCAGGAACCTCTCCGCCGCCACTTTATCCTCGGTGACGATGGCATCGGTGTGGTGCGAGCCGTAACGCTCGATATGTTCGATGGCCTCGGAAACGCCATCGACCACCTTGGCCGTGATGATGGCGTCAAGATATTCGGTCGACCAGTCTTCCTCGGAGGCCTGCTTCACGCGTTTGTCGGCGGCCTGCGTCGCCTTATCCCCGCGAATTTCGCAGCCGACATCGATCAGCATCTCGATCAGCGGCTTGAGATGGGTCGCGGCAGCCGAGCGATCGATCAGCAGCGTCTCGGCCGCGCCGCACACGCCGGTGCGCCGCATCTTGGCGTTGAGCACGATCTTCTTGGCCATGTCGAGCGAGGCCGCCTTGTCCACATAGACGTGGCAGACGCCTTCAAGATGCGCGAACACCGGCACGCGCGCTTCCGCCTGCACGCGCGCGACCAGGCTTTTGCCGCCGCGCGGAACGATGACGTCGATGTTGCCGTCGAGCCCGGTGAGCATAAGTCCGACCGCGGCGCGGTCGCGCGTCGGCACCAGTTGGATTGCCGCCTCCGGCAGGCCGGCGTCGCGCAGGCCGGCGCTGAGCGCTGCATGGATGGCGCGGCTTGAGCGCATGCTGTCGGAGCCGCCGCGCAGGATCGCGGCATTGCCGGATTTCAGGCATAGCGCGCCCGCATCGGCAGTCACATTCGGCCGGCTCTCATAAATGATGCCGATAACGCCGAGCGGCACGCGCACCCGCTCGATGGTCATGCCGTTTGGCCGCGTCCAGGATTCTGTGACGGTGCCGACCGGATCCTTGAGCGCGCGCACCACCTCGATACCTGTGGCGATGGCCTCTACTCGCGCCTCATCGAGCGCGAGCCGGTCGAGAAAGGCGCCGCTCAGCCCGCCGGCGCGGGCTTCGCCGATATCCTCCGCATTCGCTGCCAGGATGAGGGCTTTTTGCGCCCGGACGGCGGCGGCCATGCGGTCCAGGGCCTGGTCCTTTTGCGCCGGCGAGGCGAGCGCGAGCACGCGGGCGGCCAAACGGCCGTTGTGGCCGAGCTCGCCCATGGCTTTCGCCATGGACGGGGCCAATTCCCCGGCACCCTCGATGCTTTTTAGCGGCGCAGTCATGGTCGCAATGCCCGCAAGTCCCTGTATTCAAATCCCCAAATCCGGTGGTTTTCCTAACACGCCGGGGTTCCGGCGGCGAGGTCGGCCGGATGGAGGTAATGTCGGGTGGTACCTGGGGATAGCGTGGATAAGCGGCTAAGGGTTGCAACGTACCACTGGACTTACATGTTGGCCTGCCAAGGTGACGGTGCCCCAGGAGGGTGTCATGGCGTACAGATCAAGTCGGCTTCCCAGCCGGTTCCCAGTCGGCACGAAATTCGTCATCGAAGGCCGCAGCGCCGGGGATGGTGAAATGAAGGTATTCAGGCGCTATCTCAAGTTCCCCGACGGGACCTATTTGCGGCTGCCGGCGCGGCCGGACAAACGCAGAGCGGCGGAAATGGCCCGCCGGATCCGCCATTCGCGCCACTCGGCCAGTGAACCAGCCCAGCGGCCGAGTGGCCAAGCTTAATTCAAGTCTCACTAGGCCATTGGCCTATAAACGCGAAAACCCCGGCTCCGGGGCCAGGGTTAGCGGGCGATCGGTCAATCGCCTTCTAGGATGCACCTTTGAGGTTACGCCTGAGCGGATGTTTCACGTGTGTCGCGCCGTGCCGGAACAACGCGAGGTTCGCCAACTTGTTCCAAGTACTGACGCTGTTCTGAGCCGAGTAAATCCCAAGCAACTTCCTCTTCCGGTTATTCTCCGCCCAGAACAAGGTCGTCGCGGTGGATCATCTCGGCGCGGCCGGCAAAACCGAGGATAAGCAGAATGTCGGCGGACGAGCGGCCCTTGATTTTGTCGGCGTCGTCCGCGTCATAGGCGATCAGCCCGCGGCCCACCTCGGTGCCGTCGGGCCCGCGCACGACAACCGCGTCGCCGCGCCCGAACGCGCCCTCGATCTTCACCACGCCGGCCGGCAAAAGACTTTTCCCTCCGCGCAGCGCCTTGACCGCGCCGGCGTCGATCACCAGCGCGCCGCGCGGCTCGAGCGAACCCGCGATCCACTTCTTGCGCGCGGTCACCGGATTGGCCGGCGTCAGGAACCAGCTGCAGGCCGCGCCATCCGAAATCGCCTGCAGCGGATGCAGCCCGTGCCCCGACGCGATCACCATATGCGCGCCGGCGGCGGTGGCGATCTTGCCGGCTTCGATCTTGGTCAGCATGCCGCCGCGCGCCAGCGCCGAACCGGAGACGCCCGCCATCGCCTCGATCTCCGGCGTGATGCGCGCGACCACCGGCACGAGCTTGGCGTCGCGGCCCAATTCTCCGTCCTTGTCCGGCGGCTTGTCGTACAGCCCGTCGACGTCGGACAGCAGCACCAGCAGCTCGGCGCTCATCATGGCGGCGACGCGCGCGGCCAGCCTGTCGTTGTCGCCGTAGCGGATCTCGGAGGTGGCGACGGTGTCGTTCTCGTTGATCACCGGCACCGAGCGCCATTCCAGCAGCTTGTCGACGGTGGAGCGGGCGTTGAGATAGCGGCGGCGCTCTTCCGTATCGCCGAGCGTGAGCAGAATTTGGCTGGCGGCGATGCCGTGCGCGCTTAAGGATTCCGACCACGAGCGAGCCAGCGCGATCTGGCCGACGGCGGCGGCGGCCTGCGCTTCCTCGAGCTTGAGCAGGCCGGCCGGCAGTTTGAGCACGGCGCGGCCGAGCGCGATGGCGCCGGAGGAGACCACTATGATGTCGCGCTTTTCGTTGTGGAGCGAGGCAATGTCGGCGGCGAGCGAGGAAAGCCAGTCGCGCTTGAGCGAGCCGGCGGATGAATCCACCAGCAGCGAGGAGCCGACCTTGACGACGATGCGGCGGAAGTCCTTGAGCGACGGCGTTTTGGGCATGGGACCGGCAACAGCGTTAATTGTGGGGGCTGTCTAGCACGGGTATTGCTGCGCCGTCATGGCCGGGCAAAAAGCGCGAAGCGCCGTCTGTACGCATGATGACCCGGCCATCCATGTCTTGCTTTGCGTCGTGAAAGTCGTGGATCACCGGGTCACGCGCTTTGCGCGGCCCGGTGATGACAAGGTGGGGAAAAGGAACCTAGCCTGATATAACAGCGTTGCCACGTTGACGTGGTGCCGCCGCAGCCAGGCCCAATGAGAACCTCCGTCCTCTATTACTGCGCCTTCTTCCTGGTCGTGCTGAGCAGCGTGCTGTTTGGGCTCGACTGGCAGTCCACGCCGATGTCGCCCATGCTGCCAATCAAGGTCGTGGCCTTGGCGCCGCCGCCCGTGAAAGCTGTGAGCCTGAACCCGGCGCCGGAAAATCCCGTCACGTCGCTACTGGTCGCGCCGCCCGCGCCGGTGGCGCAAACGCCACCGAAGCTGCAAAAGCCATTGTGCGATGTGGCCGCCTGCGCCGCCGCCTATCGCACGTTCCGGGAATCGGATTGCAGCTTTATCCCCAGCTTCGGGGAGCGCCAGCTCTGCACCAAGGGCGTGGTGCCGGCCGCGGCCGCCGCCGCGCCCGATGTGACGACGATCATGAATCCGGAGCCGGGCGTCAGCCTGCCGTCCAATCCGCCGTCCCAAGCCTCGTCGCCTGCGATATGCAATGTCAGCGCCTGCGCTGCGGCGTTCCGGTCATTCACCGCGTCGGATTGCACCTACCAGCCGACCGACGGCCCGCGGCGGCTGTGCGCGAAATAAGCGGTCAGGCGGCGCGGGTCGCCACGTTCCAGAGCGGAACTTCAAAGTAAAAAATCGTGCCGCCGCCCGGCGCGGCCTCAAAGCCGCCGCCGCCCGCTCGCCACCGAAGGAGACATCACGGTCTGCGCGGCATTGGGTAGCGTTTCGCCTTGAGCGGCTATGGCTGCCACGCGTCTTCTTTTATTTTCGCCGGGTCGGCGCCCTCGCGCGTGGTGGTAATGATCTTGAACAGCGCGCGCTGGACTTCCTTCACGCCCTGACCGGACGCGGATGAGAGCAGCAGCGGCGTTTTCTTGCACGCTTTCTTCAGCCGTGCGGTTTGTTCCTTGATGGCTTCCGGCGTCAGCGCGTCGGCTTTCGACAGCGCCACGATTTCCGGTTTGTCGCTGAGGCCTTGGCCATAGGCTTCCAGCTCAGCGCGCACGGTTTTGTAGTCGCGGCCGGCGTCCTCGCCGGTGCCATCGATGAGATGCAGCAGCACGCGGCAGCGCTCGGTGTGGCCAAGGAATTTGTCGCCCAGGCCGATCCCCTCATGCGCGCCTTCGATCAAACCGGGCAGATCCGCGATCACGAATTCGCGCTCGTCGATGCGCGCGACGCCGAGTTGCGGGTGCAGCGTGGTGAAGGGATAGTCGGCGATCTTCGGCTTGGCCGCGCTTACGGTGGCCAGAAATGTGGACTTGCCGGCATTGGGCAGGCCGATGACGCCGGCATCGGCGATCAGCTTCAGCTTCAGGCGGATCGTGCGTTCCTCGCCCGGCTGGCCGGGATTGGCGCGGCGTGGCGATTGATTGGTCGCCGATTTGAAATAGGCATTGCCGAAGCCGCCATTGCCGCCTTTGGAGATAGTGACGCGCTGGCCGACGGCCGTGAAATCGGCGAGCAGCGTCTCGCCGTCTTCTTCGTACACCTGCGTGCCGATCGGAACCCGCAGCACGACATCCTTGCCGTTAGCGCCGTGGCGGTCCTTGCCCATGCCGGCGCCGCCGGTCTGCGCCTTGAAGTGCTGCTGGTAGCGGTAGTCGATCAAAGTGTTGAGGCCGTTGACGGCTTCGATGATGACATCGCCGCCTTTGCCGCCGTCGCCGCCGCTCGGCCCGCCAAACTCAATGAATTTCTCGCGCCGAAATGCGATGCAGCCGTTGCCGCCCGCGCCTGATGCAATATAGACCTTGGCTTCGTCGAGGAATTTCATGGCCGCGATATAGCCTATCGCGGTGCGGGGCGCATCCTTCGATTGCGGGGTACCAAGTTGGGTTAATGCAGCCGTACGAAATGCGTGGTGCCGTCCCGCTTGATGCGCTCCAGCAGGTCGACCTCCCAGGACAGATAGGCGCTCATCGCCGCCTCGTTGTCGTTCGGCCGCTCGTAGGGCTTGAGCCAGACATCGACCGGCTCGTCGGCCATTTTGACGTCACTCGCGAGCGGAATACCGGCTGCGACCCAGGCGTCGTTGCCGCCCTTGAGCCAGCGCACCGGAGTTTTCGTGAGCGCGCGTGCTTCCTCGACCGCGAGGCCGGCGAGCACACCGTCCTCGGAGGTGAGCACCAGCATGCTTCGCATCGGGATCTTCGGCAGCGCGCGGGCGAGCCGCGAGCGGATCGCGAACCAGGCGCCGGGAATGTGGCCGCGGCGGTAGTGCTGACTGGTTGAAAGATCGACCACGGTGACATCGTCGATTTCCATCACTTTCGAAACGCCGATTGCTGCCTCGGCCGGCGCAGTGCCGAGTACGGCGGCCGGTGGGTTGCCGGTCTCGTGACCCGCTTCCGGCAGCACGAACACATCTTTCCAGCCCATCTGCTTGAGCCATGATGCCGACATCACGGCGCGCACCTCGTTGTCGTCGCTGAGCACGATGCGGGCACCGAGCGCGCCGGCGTAGGTGTCGGTGGCCTGCACCAGTTGCCCGCCGGGCGCCGAGATTGCGCCGGGCAGATGGCCTTTCTCGTATTCGGCCGGGTCGCGCACGTCGAAGACGTAGAGCGTGCGTGCGGTGTCGGAGCGCCAGCGCGCGAGCGTTGCGCGGTCGATGCGTTGAACGCCAAATTTGCGCGCGACAGCTTCCGCGGCCGACTTGGCCCAGGCCAGACCGCCGCTGGAGACACCCGGGGCGCGTACCGCCTTGCCGCTGTCGCAGGTAAGCCCCTCCAGATGCCAGCCCATGGTGCCGTTGCGCAGCGCAACCACTTTGTTGGGCACCCCTGCGTTGATCAGCGACTGTGCACCGATGATGCTGCGGGTGCGGCCGGCGCAATTGACCACGATGGTGGTTTCGGGCGAGGGCACGATATCGCGCACGCGCAGCACCAGCTCGGCGCCCGGCACGTTGGTCGAAGTCGGGATCGACACGCGCGAATATTCATCGAATGGCCGGCTGTCGAGCACCACCATATCGGCGCCGGCGCGTATCAAGCCGTCGAGCTCTTGCGCGCTGATGCTCGGCGTGCCGCTGTCGTGCTCGACGAATTCGCCGAACGCCTTGCTCGGCACATGCACGCCCGAAAACAGCACCAGGCCGGCTTTGCTCCAGGCTGCGATGCCGCCATCGAGATAAGACAGGTTGCTGTAGCCGGCGCGGGTAAGAATTTCGGCCGCGCGCTCGACCAAGCCATCAGAGTCGTCGCACAGCACGATGCGGGTTGTGAGCCGCGGCACCAGCCGCGCGAAACGCAGCTCCAGCCAGCTCAGCGGCACCGAGCGTGCCCACAGCAGATGATTTTGCGAAAAAGTAAGCTCCTCGCGCAGATCGATGAGCGCCAGCTCCTCGCCATCGCCGAGCATGGCTTTGACGGCGGCGGGGGCGAGGGGACGGGGCGTTACTTGCGACGGCATGACGTGTTGCGCGTGTCGCGATCCCGCTACGTCGCCCGCTGAGCGGTCATCTGCTCCACCACGCCGGTCTTCAGATCGATCCGGATGCGGTTGATCTTGTCGAGATTGGTGCCGGTGACGCGGATGAAGCGGGCATAGTCGGGATAATCGATGGAGTGAATGGTGCCATCCTGATAGATGCCGGCTTTGCCGGGCGTCAGCCGGTATTTCTTCACCGGCTTGAGCTTGGCGTGCTTGGGATCGGCGCCGTTGTCCTCGTGCTCCCACTCGATCATGTCGGTGTATTTCGTCGCCTGGCCGTAGATCGCCCAGGATTCGCCGTGATTGTGCGGCGGCGAAACCCGCGCCTTGTCGTTGATATGCGCGAGGACCTGGAAGCCGAGCTTGGGATCTTCGTACAGCACCTTCAGCCCGCGCGGTTGGTCGTCGCCCGCGTATTCGCGGATGAAATCGGGATTGGAGAGCAGCTTTTCGAGATTGACTCTTACTTGTTCGCGGCCGGGAATGCCGGGATCGCGGGTGAGGCTGGAGCGACAATCGGCGATAAATTGGTCGAGATTATAGGCCATGGCGTTCCTCCGGGCTTGAGTGGGCATTTTTGCGCAAACTTCCACAGGACGCCAGCGTTCTCTAATCTTATCGATCCGCGTATATTCCGTTCGAGGCCATGGAATCGCAGTCATCCCCTTCGACGCCGCCGTCCGCCGTCATGGCGGGCATCGGGCTAATGCTCGTCGGCATCTTTTTCTTTGCGCTCAACGACGCGCTGGGCAAATGGCTGATCGCGACCTATTCGGTCGGCCAGCTGCTGCTGGTGCGCAGCATCGCCGGGCTCGTGCTGCTGGCGCCGTTCATCAAGCGCACCGGGTGGGCCGCCTTTTCAGGCGCGCCGCGCCCGTTCGTCCAGTTCCTGCGGCCGGTCTTTGCGACCTTCGAGGTGGCGTGTTTTTATTGGGCGCTGGCCTATATGCCGCTCGCCGATGTGATGACGTTTTATCTGGCCGGGCCGATTTACGTGACCGCGATCTCGCCGTTTATCCTGGGGGAGCGGATCGGCTGGCGGCGCTGGCTGGCGGTGTTCGCCGGTTTTGCCGGCGTGATGATCGCGCTTAATCCTTCGGCGCATAGCCTGACGCCGGCCTCACTGGTCGCGCTGGCCGGAAGCTTCGCGTTTTCACTTCTGATGATCTGCACAAGGCTGGTGCGCGGCACCTCCGACATTGTGCTGGTGACGACCCAGACGGTCGGCGCGCTTGCTTTCGGCGCCGTGGCGGCGCCGCTCACCTGGGTGGCGTTGAGCTGGGGCGATACGGCATTGCTGGTGCTACTAGGCGCGACCGCCATGGTCGCGCATGTCTGTATCAATCGCTCGCTCAAGCTCGCGCCGGCTTCCGTAGTGGTGCCCTATCAGTATACGACCATCATATGGGCCATTCTGCTTGGCTATATTTTCTTCGGCGATATCCCCGCGCCCGCGATGCTCACGGGCGCGGCGATCATTATCGCGGCCGGGATTTACATCTTTGTCCGCGAAGCGAGAGCGGCGAAGGTGGTCGCCTTCGCCGACCCGCCTTGAAGCAGATCACGACACCCGCTTCATGCGGCCCCAGCCTTTGAGCGCCGACCAGATGCCGCGCTCGAGCCGGAAGCGGTCGATCGGCGCCGACGAGTTGATGGCGCGGATGCGGTAGAGGCCGACGCCGGTCCACTGGAAGCCGCATTTCTCCAGCACCCGGCGCGAGGCCGGATTGGTGACGCGCGCACCCGCTTGCAGCGCCTCGTGGCTCAAGTCCGTGAAGGCGTAGTCGATCACCGCGTGCAGCGCTTCTGTGGCGTAGCCTTTGCCCCAAAAAGGCACGCCCAGCCAATAGCCGAGCTCCGGCGTCTGCTCCTGGGTTTTAAGTTCTTGCAACACGAGACTACAGGCGCCGATGACGGTTTCGTCCCGCAGCGCGATCAGGAACACCGCCTCGCCGCCGGCTTTGTTCGCCAGGGAAATGAAATTCTCGGCATCCGGCACTTGATACGGATGCGGAATACGCGCGACGTTTTCGGCGATGCGGCGGTCGTTGGCGAGCGCCGCTATCGTTTTAGCGTCCTCGAGGCGCGGCGCGCGCATAGCAAGCCGCTTGGTCTCGAGGACGGGGATACAGGCCTCGTTGAAGGCGCCTCTTGGTATTTCTTCCAGCAGGGTCATGACACAGGCTCCAGTTTTAAAATGCGAAGAGGGGGAGCCGGTCACCCGTCTCCCCCTCTCAGAGCCCAAGAGCCCCGCCGGTTTGACTGAATGACCGGCAGACCTCGATGTTTGGTCTACCTTTTACTCGGCCGCTGCCTCCGTCATCGGTACGACGGACACGTAGGTGCGGCCTTTGGCTTTGGTGACGAACTGAACTTTTCCGTTGGTAAGCGCGAACAGCGTGTGATCCGTGCCGAGTCCGACATTGCGGCCGGGATGCCAGGTGGTGCCGCGCTGGCGCGCGATGATATTGCCGGCGACGACGATCTCGCCGCCCGACTTCTTCAAGCCAAGGCGCCGGCCCGCGCTATCGCGGCCGTTGCGTGAAGATCCGCCTGCTTTCTTATGTGCCATCGAAGTTCTCTCTGAATTCTGACGATCTAATACACCAATTCCGTGAAGGAATCATCTCACTTTTTCTTGCCTTTTGTAGCCGGCTTTTTTGCGGCCGGCTTTTTGGTCTTCGCCGTGGTCTTAGCCTTGGCCTTGGCCGGCTTAGCCTCAGACTTGGCCCCAGACCTGGCTTCTGCTTGCCCTTCGATTTGGCCTTCGGCCTTCGGTCTGGGCTCGCGTTTGGGCCGTGGCGGCGCCGTTTTCGAGGGCTTGGCCCCGCCGGTCAGGATCTCGGTGATGCGGATCATCGAGAACTCGTGACGGGAGCCGCGCTTGCGGCGCGAATTCTTGCGCCGGCGCTTCTTGAAGGCGATGACCTTGTCGCCGCGCGTGTGCTGGAGCACCTCGCCGGCAACCATCGCGCCCGAAACGGTCGGCGCGCCGATTTGCGGGGTGTCGCCACCCAGCAAAAGGACTTCGCCGAATTCGACGATATCGCCGGGCTCGCTCTTGACCCGGTCGATCCGGATCACATCCTCGGCGGCCACCCGGTACTGTTTGCCGCCGGCTTTAATGACTGCGAACATCGTTCTTCCCTTGTGTTCGTCCCCGGTGCTCGGATTATTCCGGACCGGCTTCTTTCAGTCGGTTTTTCGTGTGTTTTTAAGGGCTTAAAGGCCCTTGAAAAAGCATGCGGACCCAAGGGTCCGCAATGGGATGCTTATGGCGGGGAAGGGTGCGGCCTGTCAAGAAACCCCGCCATTCCCGGCGGCCGGGCAGATGGCTTCTCACAAGAGTTAACCGCGCCGGCGCCTCACCCTACGACGCGGATTT
>SHVN01000055.1 GCA_009694215.1 Xanthobacteraceae bacterium | reverse complement strand
GCTGCGCGGCTTGTTGCAGTCTTGTCAAAGCGTCGCTGAGAAGCGCGTATATAAGTATTTGTACTTATTCCCGCGTCGGGCGATCCCCGCCGCTTTGGCCCTCTTCCGGGGGGGGGGGGGTTACCCTGTGTTTGCGGTCATTGAAATGTCATATGAAGAAAGAGCTTATCGGCTATGCGCGGGCGAGGGGTTAGATTCTCCGGAATCGCGGCGGCGCAACGCGGCGGATAAAATCTATTTCTCGACGCAGCGTTTCTCACAAATTGATGACAGATAATTTGTGCATTTATTCAAGACGTTGTGTATAAAATTGCACACTCATCACAGCTCATCGCGCCACCGCGAAAATGCAGACGGCGTCTGCATTCCCGCGCGATGCCATTGCGGCTCATCAAAGCCGTGCTATTTTTAAATCGCTTTGCGGTTGCCCGCGAATTCAGTAGAGGAGGACGTATTCAAACTCATCGCGGATGAGAATAAGAGAACTGTCATCGGATAGTCTCGGCTCATCCAAATGCGAGAAAGAATTTGATGCAGCTTACGCTCTTCTGAACTTCGTGACTGATGTGCGGTGGGGTCGGGCCCCTCCGAAGTAGACATTTAGTACTTTACCAAACGGCTAAGATGCTTCGTTGCAAGCCAATTGTGACGGGCGAGGGGGCTTTATGGCTGATCGGCGGGATTTTTCTCCACACGCGAGCGCTGTGCTGAACCTACGAGTGTTGCGCGCAGCAGGAGACCCGACCCGAGGCAGTAGAGCGCTGCCCGCGAGCATCTGATCCCAAGCCGTGCTTGCCCGCCTGCCTCGCGAAGTTCGCGAGAGATCATCTTCTGTCCAATCCAGCCTTCACCAGTCCGAGTCCACGCCTTCGAATTGTAACCCACTCGTCGCAGCACCGGCGGAAGCACCGCCGTCCGTTACATCGAGTTCCAGCCAACCGTAATACACCAGAGAAAAAATGACGAACCCGGAACAGGAGCGCTGGTCGCGCGTGAAAGAGAAGCTCCGCGCCGAAGTGGGCGAGGACATCTTCCAGAGCTGGTTTTCCCGCATGGACCTGGAGCGGATCGAGCAGCACACGGCGCACCTCTCGGTGCCGACGCGCTTCCTCAAAAGCTGGATCCAATCGCACTACACCGACCGCGTGCTGGCGTGCTGGCAAGGCGTGAACGCGGAGGTGCAGAGGATCGAGGTCAGCGTGCGCAGCGCCATGATCCGCACCGCGGTGCCCAAGGCGAAGACGCCGGAGATCGTCGAGACCGGCCGCGATCCGCGAATCCCGCGGCTCGATATCGGCGACCTTCGCGCCGCCTACGCTCCGGTCTCCACCGGCCACGACGCGCTCGGCGGCTCACCGCTCGATCTGCGGCTGACGTTCGAGAGTTTCGTCATCGGCCGCTCCAACACGCTGGCGCACGCCGCCGCCAAGCAGGTGGCGCTGGCCCGCCGCGGCGAGCCGGTGATGTTCAATCCGCTGTACATCCACGCGGGCGTGGGCCTCGGCAAGACCCACCTGCTGCAGGCCACCACCTGGGCCGGCAACAACGGGGCCGAGCGCAAGGTGCTCTACCTCACCGCCGAGAAGTTCATGTACGGCTTCGTGTCGGCGCTGCGCACGCAGACGGCGCTCGCCTTCAAGGAGGCGCTGCGCGGCATCGACGTGCTGGTGATCGACGACCTGCAGTTCCTGCAGGGCAAGTCGACCCAGGCCGAGTTCTGCCACACGCTCAACGCGCTGATCGACGCCGGCCGCCAGGTGGTGATCGCGGCCGACCGGCCGCCCACCGATCTCGAAAGCCTCGACGACCGCGTGCGCTCGCGGCTCGCGGGCGGGCTCGTGGTCGAGATGGGGCCGCTCGGCGAAGAGCTGCGGCTGGAGATTCTCAAGACCCGCGTCACGGCGGCGCGGCAATATCATCCGAGCTTCGACGTGCCCGCGCCGGTGCTGGCCTATATCGCGAAATCGGTCACCCACAACGGCCGCGATCTCGAAGGCGCGATCAACCGCCTGCTCGCGCACAACAAGCTGACCGGACAGCCGGTGACGATGGAGATGGCCGAGCGCGAGGTGCGCGACCTGATCCGTCCGCAGGAGCCCAAGCGCGTCAAGATCGAAGACATCCAGCGCATCGTGGCGCGCCAGTACAACGTCAGCCGCGCCGACCTGCTGTCGTCGCGCCGTACCGCCAACGTCGTGCGGCCGCGGCAGGTGGCGATGTATCTGGCCAAGACGCTCACCTTGCGCTCGCTGCCCGAAATCGGCCGCCGGTTCGGCGGGCGCGACCACACCACCGTGCTGCATGCGGTGCGCAAGATCGAAGGGCTCGTTGGCAACGACGCCATGCTGGCCGACGAGATTGAGGTCCTGAAGCGGCAGTTGCAGGAGTGACCATTCGCCGGTGCGGGCGGCCGTGAATCGCAGCGAAAACCCGCGGTTCCCGCCCCTCGACCCTTGCGAAAACCACGCTGCCACGCCACTTTCGTGACCCCCTGGGGGTTGTTTCGCGATGAAGGTCACCGTCGAACGCGCCGCGCTGCTAAAGTCGCTGGGTCACGTGCATCGCGTGGTCGAGCGGCGCAACACCATTCCGATCCTCGGCAACGTGCTGGTGCGGGCCGAGAAGTCGGCGCTCAGCCTGAAAGCCACCGATCTCGACCTCGAAGTGATCGAGTCGATCGCGGCCGAGGTGGCGCCCGCCGGTTCCACCACCGTGCCGGCGCACATGTTCTACGAGATCGTGCGCAAGCTCCCCGAGGGCTCGCAGGTCGTGCTGGAGTCCTTTAGCGACCGCGCGGTGCTGGCGATCCGCGCCGGCCGCTCGCGCTTCACGCTGCAGACCCTGCCGGAAAGCGACTTTCCCGACCTCGCCGCCGGCGACATGACGCACAAGTTCACGCTGGCCGCGTCCGATCTCAAGCGCCTGATCGACAAGACCCAGTTCGCGATTTCGACCGAGGAGACGCGCTACTACCTCAACGGCATCTACCTGCATGTCGCGGGCTCGGGGAAAGCGCAGACGCTGCGCGCCGTGGCGACCGACGGCCACAGGCTCGCGCAGACCGATCTGTCCGTGCCGGCGGGCGCGGCCGGCATGCCTGGCATCATCGTGCCGCGCAAGACCGTGACCGAGGTGCAGCGCCTGATCGAGAACAACGACGCCGAGGTCACGACCGAGCTGTCCTCAGCCAAGATCCGCTTTTCGATCGGCGACGTGGTGCTGACGTCGAAGCTGATCGATGGCACGTTCCCGGACTACCAGCGCGTGATTCCGAGCGGCAACGACAAGGAACTGGTGGTCGACAAGAAGGATTTCGAGGCCGCGGTCGATCGCGTGTCCACGGTGTCGAGCGAGCGCGGCCGCGCGGTCAAGCTGTCGCTCACCGGCGGCAAGCTGACCCTGTCGGTCACCAACCCGGATTCCGGCAGCGCCACCGAGGAGATTGAGGTCGAGTACGATTCCGATCCGATCGATATCGGCTTCAACTCGCGCTACCTGCTCGACATCGCGGCCCAGCTCGACGGCGAGGTGGCGGTGCTGCGCCTGGCCGATCCCGGATCGCCGACGCTGATCCAGGACAAGGACGCCAAAGGCTCGCTCTACGTGCTGATGCCAATGCGGGTGTGATAATCTCCACACTTGGCCACTTGCTCGGTTACCCTCTCCCTTGTGAAAGAGGGTAAGGGACTGGCGGTTGCCGCCTCATCATGACCGCCGCCTCGATCCGCCGCGTGACGCTCACCAACTTCCGCAGCTATCGCGCGGCGGGCATCGACGTGGGCCGCAATCTCGTGGTGCTGACCGGGCCGAACGGCGCCGGCAAGACCAATCTGATCGAGGCGATCTCGTTCCTGATGCCGGGACGCGGACTGCGCCGCGCGACGCTCGAGGAGGTCGCGTTCTCCGAGGGAGACGGCGGCACCGGCGATCCGGCCGTCAATTCCTCAGTCAATTCCTCCGTCGATTCCTGGGCGGTCTCGGCCGAGGTCGAAGGCATGTTGGGCCTGGCCACGCTCGGCACCGGCATCGAGCCCCCCGTGGCGGACGCTCCGACGCGCAGCCGCCTGTGCCGGATCGACCGCGAACCGGTGGGCTCGGCGGCCGCCTTCGCCGATCACCTGCGCGTGGTCTGGCTCACGCCTTCGATGGATCAACTGTTCATGGGACCGGCATCGGAGCGGCGACGGTTTCTCGACCGCCTGGTGCTCGCGGTCGATGCGGAACACTCCAGCCGCGTCTCGGCGCTCGACCGCGCGTTGCGCTCGCGCAACCGGCTGCTGGAGGAGCCACGCCCCGATGCGCACTGGCTCGACGCCATCGAGCACGAGACCGCAGAGCTTGCGGTTGCGGTGGCGGCGCAGCGCGCCGAAACCGTCCACCGCCTGCAGGGCGCGCTGGCGGGCCGCAAGGACGAGGCTTTCCCCTCCGCCGAGATCGCCCTCGACGGCTGGATGGAGAAGCTGCTGCCGCACCATCCCGCGGTCGAGATCGAGGAGCGCTACCGCGGCGTGCTCAGGGACAACCGCGCGCGCGACGCCGCTGCCGGCCGCACGCTCGACGGGCCGCATCTCACCGACCTCAGCGTGATCTATTCGCCGAAGAGCATCCCCGCCGCCGACGCCTCGACCGGCGAGCAGAAGGCGCTGCTGATCGGGCTCGTGCTGGCGCATGCGGGGCTGCTGGCCGAGATGACCGGCTTCGCGCCGGTGCTGCTGCTCGACGAGGTGGTGGCGCATCTCGATCCCGCCCGCCGCCTGGCGCTCTACGATGCGCTCGACCGCCTCGGCGCACAGGTGTTCATGACCGGGGCCGATCCGGCGGCCTTCGCCGATGTGGCGTCGAAGGCGGACGTGTTCACCGTGAGCCCCGGCCGAGCGCAGCGCAGCGGCTAGTTCCCGCAGGGGAATTTCCGACCGCAAAGTTCTCGGAACTTACGCTGTCTCAGGGGTTTAACCCATGTCGCTACGGGAACCGAACATGCAGGGCCAGTGCGCTGGAGAATGTCATGACAACAGCCGAACCGGCGAAGGAGAGATTGCGTCAGGCCATTGAGAGCCTGCGCACCGATATCGACTGCGTGGAGTTCTGGGCCGACGCGCTCGATCGCCTGGCGCAGCCGATCCCCGAATACGAGGCTACCGACCATCTCTCGCGCCACCTGCTGCCATCCAAACCGCGTCCCACGGAGAAGCACTGAGCGGCGCCAACGCCTACGGGCCTTGGCCGCTTGGTCGTCGGAGAATTCTTCGCTCGCCGCCGCCATTCGCAGCCTGGAAATCGCAACCCGAATGCGGCATGGTTTCAAGCGCTTCGCAGGTGCTGGAAATCGCCACGTTTTCGACCCCACAGACCTTAAAAAATTGCCCTTGAATCAACATATTAGCCGGGTCCACTTTGGGCTGTACGGCACCCTCATTTTTGTGCCAAATCAACGCTGATTCTCAGCTCATTTCGCAGATCGATTCGAGGCACTTCGCATGGCCGAACCCGCCCGCAACATCACCGGTTACGACGCCGATGCGATCAAGGTCCTGAAGGGCCTCGACGCGGTTCGCAAGCGGCCGGGCATGTACATCGGCGACACCGATGACGGTTCCGGCCTGCACCACATGGTCTACGAGGTCGTCGACAACGCGATCGACGAGGCGCTGGCCGGCCACGCCACCGCAGTGAACGTCACGCTCAATCCGGACAGCTCCTGCACCGTGCGCGACAACGGCCGCGGCATCCCGGTCGGCATCCACACGGGCGAAGGCATCTCGGCGGCCGAGGTCATCATGACCCAGCTCCACGCCGGCGGAAAATTCGACCAGAACTCCTACAAGGTCTCCGGCGGCCTGCACGGCGTCGGCGTCTCGGTGGTCAACGCGCTGTCGACCTGGCTGAAGCTGACGATCTGGCGCGACGGCAAGGAACACACGATGGAGTTCCACGGCGGCGACGCGGTGGCCCCGCTCGCGGTGACTGGCGATGCCCCCGACAAGCGCGGCACCGAGGTGTCGTTCCTGCCGGCGGAGACGACCTTCACCATGACCGAGTTCGATTTCGCCACGCTGGAACACCGGCTGCGCGAGCTCGCGTTCCTCAACTCCGGCGTCCGCATCGTACTGTCGGACATGCGCCACGCGGTCGAGAAGCGCGAGGAGCTGTTCTACGAGGGCGGCGTCGAGGAGTTCGTGAAGTATCTCGACCGCAACAAGAATTCGCTGATTTCCGCGCCGATCATGATCAAGGCCGAGCGCGAGGGCGTCGCGGTCGAATGCGCGCTGACCTGGAACGACACCTATCATGAGACCGTGCTCTGCTTCACCAACAACATCCCGCAGCGCGACGGCGGCACCCATCTGGCGGGCTTCCGCGGCGCGCTGACCCGCCAGGTCGCCGGCTACGCCGAGACGCGGGGCGGCGCCCGCAAGGAAAAGGTCGACGTCACCGGCGACGACTGCCGCGAGGGCCTGACCGCGGTGCTCTCGATCAAGGTCGCGGACCCGAAGTTCTCCTCGCAGACCAAGGACAAGCTCGTCTCCTCCGAGGTACGCCCGGCGGTTGAGAGCGCCATCAACGACCGCCTCGCCGCCTGGTTTGAGCAGCATCCGGCGGAAGCCAAGGCGATTGTCGGCAAGGTGGTCGAGGCCGCCGCCGCCCGCGAGGCCGCGCGCAAGGCGCGGGAACTCACCCGGCGCAAGGGCGCGCTCGACATGAACTCGCTGCCCGGCAAGCTCGCCGACTGCCAGGAGCGCGATCCGGCGAAGTCAGAGCTGTTCATCGTCGAGGGCGACTCGGCCGGCGGCTCCGCCAAGCAGGGCCGCAACCGCGAATTCCAGGCCGTGCTGCCGCTGCGCGGCAAGATCCTCAATGTCGAGCGCGCGCGCTTCGACAAGATGCTAGGCAGCCAGGAGATCGGCACGCTGATCACCGCGCTCGGCACCGGCATCGGCCACGAGGAGTTCAACGTCGAGAAGCTGCGCTACCACAAGATCATCATCATGACGGACGCCGACGTGGACGGCGCCCACATCCGTACCCTGCTGCTGACGTTCTTCTACCGGCAGATGCCCGCGCTGATCGACGGCGGCTATCTCTACATCGCCCAGCCGCCGCTATACAAAGTCAACCGCGGCAAGTCCGAGCAGTACCTCAAGGACGAGCGCGCGCTCGAGGACTACCTGATCAGCACCGGGCTGCAGGACGCGGTGTTCAAGCTTTCGGCGGGCGAGGAGCGCGCTGGCGTCGACCTGCACGACGTGGTCGAGCAGGCCCGCGTCATCCGCAACGTGCTCTCCGGCATCCACAGCCGCTACAACCGGAAGGTCGTGGAGCAGGCCGCCATCCTCGGCGTGCTCAACGCCGAGATTTTCGGCGATCCGGCGAAGGCCTCGGCGGCGGCGCCCTACATCGCCAAGCGGCTCGACGCCTTCGAAGGCGAGACCGACCGCGGGTGGCAGGGCAAGTTCATCGAGGGCGAAGGCTTCCTGTTCGAGCGCACCGTGCGCGGCGTCAAGGAGGTCGCGATCATCGACCATGCGCTGCTCAACTCGGCCGACGCGCGCAAGCTCGACGAATACGCAGCCGAGCTCCAGGGCGCCTATGCCAAGCCCGGCACGCTCCGCCGCAAGGGCGAGGACGTGCCCATCACGATTCACGGCCCGGTGAGCCTGTTCGAGGCGATTACCGCGTCCGGCCGCAAGGGCCTCACCCTGCAGCGCTACAAGGGGCTGGGCGAGATGAACCCGGAGCAGCTCTGGGAGACCACACTCGACATCGATGCGCGCTCGCTCCTGCAGGTGAAGGTCAAGGAAATCGACGAGGCGAGCGACATCTTCGCCAAGCTGATGGGCGACGAGGTCGAGCCGCGCCGCCTCTTCATCCAGGACAACGCGCTGGCGGCGAGCGTCGACGCATAAGAGAGTTCTGGTCTTCGTTCACAGCCAGCACGCCAAACGCCCTCTGCCAAAGCGATGGCTCGGTGGGACCGAAGAGCATTTCCCGGTCGATGGCGACGGCGGCAATCCGGCGAAGCGACGCTGGATATGCGGCAACGCGCAGACATACAATCAAAATAAGGGCGCGTGGAATTGTGCGGGAGGGGATGAATGGGGCAGCTCGTCGGCGGGAAATGGAGCACGGAGAACGTCCTCGTCCAGCACGACGATAAAGGGCTCTACTTCAAGCGCGATTCGGTTTTCCGTGAGCGGATAAGCAGCGAAGCCCAGTCTGGATTTCCTGCCGAGTTTCCCGCCGAGCCCGGCCGATATCACCTTTACTGCGCGGTTGCCTGCCCGTGGGCTCATCGCGCCACGCTGATGCGCACGCTCAAAAGGCTTGAGCCTTTCGTGACGCTGACCAACACCTTTCAGGAGCCTGACGGCCAGGGATGGTCATTCGGAAAAGAGGGCCACATCGTGCCCGGGACCGATCGGCGCGTGCGATGGCTCCATGAGCTCTATACGATCGCCGATCCGGCTTGCACGACCCGCGTGACCGTTCCAACGCTTTGGGACGCCAAGACGCGCCGCGTCGTCAACAACGAGTCCTCCGAAATCATCCGGATGTTCAACACGGCATTTTTCGGCATCGCGCGGCCTTCGCCGGACTACTACCCGGAGGCGCTGCGCCCCGAGATCGACGCGACGAATGCGCTCGTCCTCAAGGGCGTGAACAATGCCGTCAATGGCTGCGGCTACTCGATCTCACAGGAGGCTTACGACAGCTCCGTCAATATCCTGTTCGGGACGCTGGGCGGGCTGGAGGAGCGGCTTTCGAAGCAGCGTTATTTGTGCGGCGACGTCGAGACCGAGGCGGACTGGCGGCTCTTTCCAAGCCTGGTGCGTTTCGATCCCTGCTACTACGTCGGCTACAAGTGCAACCTGCGTCGCCTCGATGAGTACCCGAATCTGTCGAACTATCTTCGGGAGTTGTACCAGACGCCCGGCATAGCGGACGTCTGCGACGTGGCCGGCATGAAGCGGGGCGTGTTCAGCAAGGCCGGCCCGGTGGGCTCGAACGGGATCATCCCCGTCGGTCCCACCGTTGACTATTCAAGGCCGCACGATCGCGACCGTCTGGTCCGGCGCAATTGAACGCGCGGCCCGCTAGCGGCGGGCCGCGCGTTTTGTTGCAGCTAGCAGGTGGTGGCGCGCACCCAGGTCCAGCCGTACGGGATGTAGGCCGCACCACACCCGCCGCCGTAACCGCCCCAGCCCGCGTAAGCACGGCCGCCGTAACCGCTGTAGCCGTAGCCCAAGGCCGCAGGGGTCTGCGACCAGCCGCCGCCAATGCGAACGGTCGGATAATAGGAGCCGTAGCCGTAACGAGAGCCGTAGCCGTAGCCGTAGCGGGAGCCGTAGCCATAACCGCGATAGTACGGACGATCGTAGGAGTAGCCGCTGTATCGCCGGTATGGCCGGTCATAGTAGCCGCCATCGTAGTAGCTGCTGCTGCTGCGATACGCCGGCCGCTCGGAGTAGTAGCTCGTCTGATACTCCGGTCCGCGCACGTAGTAGGTCGTGTGATAGCGCGGGCCTTCGTCGTAACGCAGCGCTTCCGAATAAACGGGCTCGCGGTAAACCGGCCGCTCGGAATAACTGTAGTAGGCCGGACGGCGATTGTCTTGATAGCCATTACACTCGCCGTAGCAGCCGGCCGACGCCGGCGTCAGCGCGCCGAACATCAGCGCGACAGACGCAGTCAACGCATACGCAACGCCTCTCATCTTATGCCTCCTCAAATTACGCATCTCAGGAGGCTCAAGTGTAAATCGAAATTAAAGTTTTGTTAGCCATATATCTATCTGCAATGAAAGGATTTTTCAGCCTGCTTCGCCACAAAAACGGTTCAAAATGGCACAGCCTGCGCCGCCTATTTTCGAGGCAGCGAAAGACCGATCGCAGAAAGCCCCGTGGAATCGCGAGAACCCGCGCTGCCGTCAGGCGAGATCGAAATACTCGTTGTGCTCCCAGGCGGTGACCTCCGCGGCGTTGCCCGACTGGCCGCCGGTCTCGGCGTCGCAGCGCGCGATCTCAGCCTGCTTGATGCGCAGGAGATAATCGACGAAGGCATCGCCGAAGCCCGCACGGAAGCAGGCGCTGTCGTTGAGCGCAGCCAGCGCCTCGGCCAGCGATTTCGGCAGCGGCTCGGCTTTGATCTCGTACGGAGGGTCGGCGGACGGCCCGGGCTTGCGCTTGTGCGCGATGCCGTCAAGGCCCGCGTGGATCTGCGACGCCATGTAGAGATAGGGATTGGCGAGCGGCTCGCCGGCCCTGTTCTCCAGATGCGTCGCCGCGTCACCCGGCGCGCCCAGCACGCGGACCATCACGCCGCGGTTGTCGTGCGCCCAGATCGCCTGGATCGGCGCCATCGAGTTGACGCCGTGATAGCGCTTGTAGCCGTTGACGGTCGGCGTGGTGAAGACCGCGGCCGCCCGCGCATGCGCGACGAGGCCGGCGAGATAATGCCGGCCGAGCGGCGACAAGAGCTCGTTCTTGTCGCCCGAGACGAACAGGTTCTTGCCCGACTTCCGATCCAGCAGCGACTGGTGCAGATGCCAGCCGCTGGCGAAGGCGTGGGGCAGGCGCGGCCGGCACATGAAGCTCAACAGATGGCCGTGGCGGCGCGCCACCTGCTTCATGGCGCTGCGGAACAGCACCATGGTGTCGGCGGGGCTGAGTCCCTTCTCGGGCGCGAAGGTGAATTCGTACTGGCTCGGGCCAAGCTCCACTTCGAGCGAGCGGAGCGGCATTCCCAGCGCCTGCACTGTTTTGCGCAGGACTTCGAGAATCGGATCGACCTGATCGAACCGCGATTCGGTGAGATACTGAAATCCGTGGGTGGTGTGCTCGACCGCCGCCGCCTCGGGCGGCCAGGCGAGGCCGCCGGGCGCGAGCTTCGGATCGAGAATCTTGAACAGCTGGAACTCGACCTCGAGCCCGGCAAAATACTCGAAGCCGGATGTGGCGAGCTTGGCCAGCGCATCGCGATAGAGCGCCCGCGTCGAGAACGGCACCGGCGTGCCGTTCGGGAAGTAGATGTCGCACAGCATCCAGCCGGTGTTGTTCGCCCAGGGGAGGACCCGGAAGGTCGCGGGATCCGGCACCATGACGAAGTTGCCGGCGCCCTCCATCTCATCGAGACCCATGCCGCCGCCCTTGGCGAACACCGAGAACACCGTGCGGTGCGAGGTGTCCTTCGCCAGCAGCGTCGAGGTCATGGTGACGCCCGCGCGCATGGCGGAGGCGGCTTCCGATACCACCAGCGTTTTGCCGCGCAGCACGCCATGCTGATCGCAGAACGCGAAGCGAATGACTTCAAGCTTGCGCCGCTTGATCTCGCGCTCGACCGCGGCCGCCGCCCGCCGTTGCTCAGGCGTCCACAGTTCGTGGCGATCGACGAACGCTCGATATGATTTATGAACGCGCGACGGCATCAACCCTCTCGTTCGTCATGCCCGGCTTTATGCCGGGCATCCACACTTTTCTTTGCGCCCAGCGAGACGTGGATGGCCGGGACAAGCCCGGCCATGACGTTGAAAGTCAGAATGCGCAAACAACGTCACCGCCCATTTGCCCAGCTCGCCGCCTTGCGCTTGGTCAGGTCGGTCTTATGCCAGTAGCCCTGCCAGTCGTCGGTTGGACCAACGCCATCGATGGCGGCGGGGCCGGTGAGATTCGGCGCCGAGCCCGCGTCGAGCACCATCAGCGGCCTGCCGCCGCTCCTTGTGTCGTCGATCGCCTGACGCAGCAGCCGGCGGTAGGCGCTGATCGCCTTGTCGGACTGGCCGAGGTGTTCCCTCGTGCGATCCTGGATGGTGCCCATCGACTCGCAGGCCCACTGGTCGTGCACGTTGATGTCGGCGCCCATGCCGGTGAACGTGTCGTGCTCCTGCTCGTGCGGATCGAAGCCGTAGTCGTTGGTCTTGTTCTTGCGCGGGATGTAGTCCGGCAGTTCGTAGAGTTCGAGCCGCTGGCGGCGCATCTCGTCCTTGTTCACCGGCGCGCCGAAGCTCGTGAAGATCGCGTACCAGTAGTGCCTGGTGTCGTCGACCGGCACGTGCCATTGCGTGATGACGATCTCGCGGCTCATCGGCAGGATGAAGGCGTTGGGAAACATCAGGTTGGTGACGCGGACGTGGCTGCTGCGCTCGCTGATCTGCCGCAGCGTGACGATGCGGAAGCCGAAATCGGTCGGCTCCACCTCGATGGTCGGGCGCGGAAACTCGCGCATGATCTTGGTCATCGGCATTTCCGAATCGATCGAAGTGTCGCGGAACAGTTTGCCGTAGCCCTCCTTCGGGTCCTCGTCGTGGAAGAAGCGGTGCAGGAACGAGGTGTGCGCCGGGTCGATGCCCACCTCCAGGGATTGCAACCAGTTGCAGTCGATCATGCCCTTGAACGCGAAGGTGTGGCTGTCCGGCGCGACGAAGCAGTCGAAGTGCGGAAACGCCGGCAGCTCGCCCGGCCCCATGTAGGCGAACAGGATGCCGCTCTTCTCCACCACGGGATAAGCCTTCTGCTTAATGTTGGCGCAGAGGTTGGAGCCGTCCGGCTCGGCCGGCGTCTCCAGGCACCGGCCTTCGATGTCGAACAGCCAGCCGTGGAAGGCGCAGCGCAAGCCTCCGTTCTCCAGCCGCCCGTAGGCGAGATCGGTGCCGCGATGCGGGCAGGCGCGCTCGATCAGGCCATAACGGCCCTTGTCGTCGCGGAACAAGACAAGGCTTTCGCCCATCAACTTGACCGGCTTGACCGGGCGGTTGGTTCCCGCGAGCTCGTCGGCCAGCGCCACCGGCTGCCAGTAGCGGCGCAACAGGCCGCCCGCCGCCGTGCCCGGCCCGGTGAGGGTGATGAGGTCGTTCTGTTCCTGGGAAAGCATGGCAATCGTTCCTGTCCTGCGACCTGGAACAACTCTACAGCCGTAGACAGAATTTCGCCACGCGTGTCCCGGGCGCGGCGTAGCACAAGCGCAGCGCCGTGATGCGCCGCAGACCCGGGACCGTAACGGATTCCGAGCGTGGAACGGTCCCGGGTCTGCGGCGCACCGCTAACGCGCTGCGCTGCGCCCGGGACACGAAGCCCTGCCCTACTTCCGATACGACCTCGGATCGCGTGCCGGCCAGCGGCCGGCCTCGACGCGGGCGATGAAGTCGGCGACCGCCTCGTTGAACAGCGCCGGCTCCTCCTGGTTCACCACATGGCCGGTCCGGGGCACCACAACGAGGCCCGCGGTCGGCATCCATTGCTTGAGCAGGAAGCTCGGCTCCAGGCACGGCTCATCCTCGTCGCCGACCACGATCAGGGCCGGAACCTTGATCTTGCGGATCTCCGCCTCGAAATCGTAGATCGACGGCCGCTCCGCCTGGAAGCCGCGCATGGTGTTGGAACAGCCGAGCGCGTCGTGCTCGGAGAACATCTTGTTGAATTCCTCGAAGCCTCGCGGATCCTTCACCAGGAACGAGATGCGCGCGGGGCTGAGCCCATAGGCCCTGACCACCTCGGGCGTGCCCTTCTTCACGAACTCCTCGGCCAGTGCCTTGGAGTTCTTGCGGAAGTCCTCGGTGTGGGCGCGCTCGGAGCCCGAGCCCGCGCCGGCCGGCGTGATCGACAGCGCGCGGCCGGGATAATCCAGCGCGATCTGGATCACCGTGTAGCCGCCCATCGACAGGCCGACGAAATGCACCTTGTCGATCTTGAGATGATCGAGAACCGCGATGGCGTCGCTCGACCAGTGCTTGTAGCTGTAGTCATTCCAGTCCTTCGGCACATCGGACGGCAGATAGCCCCGTGCGGAATAGGTGATGCAGCGGTGCCGCCGCGAGAAATACCGCATCTGCATTTCCCAGTTGCGGTAGTCGCCGGCGAACTCGTGCACGAACAGGATCGGCGTGCCGTTGCCGGCCTCCTCGTAATAGAGCTTCACGTTGTCCTTGGTGGTGGCGTAGGGCATTGGCGTTCCTTTGGGCGTTCCTCAGCGGAAATAGCGGCTCTGGAAGGTGTGCTCGTCGACGTCCTGCTTGAGCGCCCAATCGGCCAGCGCCTCATGCGTGGTGAACCATGCGTCGCGCGATTTCTGCATATATTTGAGAAGCTCGGTGAGCACCGCGGTGATCAGGGGACGGCCGCCGAACTAGGTATGGATCACCAGCGTCTGTAGTCCGATGGTCTCATTCTGGCGCAGATAGCCGAAGGTGCCGCGATGCACATCGAAGAGATCGCGCGACGAGGCGCGCAGCACGCGGTTGTCGGAGAAGTCGGTGGTCGGCACGCCGGCGATCGGCCCGTGTGGGGTGCGAATCTTGATCGGCAGATCGGTGTATGTGACGTCACACGTCCATCTGAGCCCGTTCTGCTTGAGCAGGCCGCGGTTTCCGGCGTGAACGCGACCACCGGGCTGCCCCAGCCCGTGACTTTCTTTCCGGCGCAACCTTCCAGCAGGTCGATGCTCTTGCGGATCAGCCCGTTCTGCTCGTCTGGCGAAAAGTACGAGGGCAGATCGTCCTGCGTATATGAGTGCGCGGCGATGTCGAAGCCGGACTTGGCGATCTGCTTCACCGCGTCGGGATAGATCTCGGTGCAGCGGGCGTTGACGAAGAACGTCGCCGGCACGCCAAGCCGCTCGAACGTCCGCATCAACCGCCACACCCCGACGCGGCCGCCGTAAGTGGACCATGCCTTGGCGGCGTGATCGACGGTGCCCTTCTTCAGATGCGTAGTTTGAACCGAATAGTTCGGCGCGCTGTCGTCGGGCCAGGTCTCGAACATCACCGTCACCGAGACGGCGACTTTCTTGCCGTTCGGCCAGGTCAGCGTCTTCGACTTTTTCGCCGCGGTCTTCTTCGCCATGTCTTCTCCTACTCGACCGATGGAATGCCCATCGCCGGGATCAACTCGCGCCACTTCTTGGTGTCGTCCGTCATGAACGAAATGAACTCGGCGTCCGGCTTGTAGTCGACCGCGAGACCGAACTTCGACAGCTTGTCCTGGAACCCGGGCTGCTTCGCAATCGTCGCAAGCTCCTTGTTGATGCGCGCGACAATCTCCTTTGGCATACCGGGCGGCCCGACCAGGCCGAACCAGGTGTCCATGCGCACGTCCGGCAACCCGCCTTCGGCCGTGGTCGGCACGTCGGGCAGCATCGGATACCGGCGCGGCCCGGTCTGTGCAACGATCTTGAGTTGGCCGCCTTCGGCGACGCACGTCGAGGCAAGGCCCATCGACACCATCTCGATCTGGCCGGAGATAGCGTCGGTCGCGGTCTGCGCGCCACCGCGGTACGGCACATGGACGAAGTTGCCGCCGTTCTTGAGCTTGAGCATTTCGACCGCGATGTGCAGCACGCCACCGGTGCCGCCCGAGCCGTAGCGCACGCCGCCCGAATGACTCTTCGAATATGCGACCAGCTCCGACGACGTGTTCGCCGGCACCTTGGGATTGACGGCGAACACTGTCCACGACGTCACCACCAACGCGATCGGCGTGAAGTCCTTAATCGGATCGGTGCGATAGCTCTTTTTCAGGATCGGCAGCATGGTCGCTTCGGACGTGTTGATCATCAGCGTGTAGCCGTCCGGCGGCGAATTCTTGAGCTGCTCCACCGCGATCGTCGTCGCACCGCCAACGCGGTTGTCGATGACCAGGCTCTGGCCCATCCGGTCGCCCAGCTCCTGTCCAACGATGCGGCCGAGCACATCGACGAGGCTTCCCGGCGGCGTGTGGATCAGGAGCTTGATCGGGCGCGAGGGATAATCCTGCGCATTCGCCGCGACGAGCCCGAATGCCAGGAGGGCGGCCAGAATTCCAATGCGACGCAACATGCTGTTCCCCCGGCGGGCAAAAAGGTGGGCAGGATGCGAAGCGCCGTTGCCTGCGTCAATCCTCCTCGAACGGCAGGCCGACGTAGTTTTCCGCAATGGTGGTCCGCGCCGCGAGCGAGCCTGCGACATATTCCAGCTCCGCCTGCTGCACGCGGCGCTCGAACGGCGTGTGGGTGTCGAAGCAGTGCAGCAGCGACGTCATGTAGTTGGAATAGCGCACGCCCTTCCACACCCGCTTGAGGCAGGTGTCGGAATAGCGATCGAGCCGCTCAGTGGAGTCGGTGCGGAAGAACTCGATCAGCGCACGGGACAGAACGCGCACGTCGGCGGCGGCGAGGTTGAGCCCCTTGGCGCCGGTCGGCGGCACGATGTGGACCGCGTCGCCGGCGAGGAACAGCCGGCCGTGGCGCATCGGCGCGGCGACATAGGCCCGCACCGGCGTGACGCCGCGCTGCAGGATCGGCCCTTCGATCAGTTCGCCGCCGTACCGGTCGTAGAGCCGCGTGTGCAGTTCGTCCCAGATGCGGCGATCAGACCAGCCGGCGATGTCTTCGTCGGGCGCACACTGCACATAGAGCCGCGACAGCTTTGGCGAGCGGCGGCTGGCGAGCGCGAAGCCGCGCTCGTGGTTAGAATAGCTCATCTCCGGGAACGGCTTTGCTTCGGCAAGGATGCCGAGCCAGCCGAACGGAAAAATACGGTCGTAAATCGTCAGCAGCTTCTCGGGGATGGCGGCGCGGCAGACCCCGTGGAAGCCGTCGCAACCGGCGACGATGTCGCATTCCAGCGTCTCGTCCCTGCCCTCATGCTTAAAATGGATCGTCGGCCGCGTGCCTTCGAGACCGTCGACGTGGGTCGCCTCGGCCTCGAACAGGATCGCGCCGCCGCGCGCAATCCGCGCCGCGATCAGGTCCTTCACCACTTCCTGCTGTCCATAGACCGTGACGATCTTACCCGGCGTGAGCGCCGGCAGGTCGATGTGGATGATGCCGCCGTGGAACCGGATGTCGAGGCGCGGGTCGAGCATGCCCTCGCGGTGCAGCCGTTCGCCGGCGCCGAGCTCATCCATCAGCGCGACGGTGCCCTCCTCCAGCACGCCCGCGCGCACGCGACTCTCGACGTAATCGCGGCTCCGCGCCTCCAGCACGACGCAGTCAACGCCGGCACGCTGCAGCAGCAGCGACAGGAACAACCCGGCGGGACCGGCGCCGACAATCCCGACCTGCGTGCGCATTCCCCACTCCCCAATTCCTGGCGTCTTGACACTTGACGTCAACTAAATTATTATCACTTGACGTCAAGTGATAGAACCATATTCATGATCAAAGTCAAAAGGATAATCGACGGAAAAACTTACAACACCGAAACTGCCACGGTCATCTTTAGGTCTTGGCACGAGTATTCGGACGCGGGAGTGGTGGTCTATCAAACACGCCACGGTGCCTTTTTTTCATACGAACAAGATTACGATCCTAGCGATTGGTGCCTACGCCCACTGACTGATTTGGAAGCGCAAGCCTTACTTGAGAAATGGGGCGCCACCGATGCTCTTGAAAATTGCTTCGGGTCGTTCCCAGAAGCAGGAGCAGCGGAGACGCGTTTAACAATTCGCATTCCTGGCAATCTTGCCAATCGCGTAGAGGCTATTGCTAAATCCAAAGGTCTCTCGGTGAACAGCTATGCAATGCGATGCTTTGAAAAGTGTGTGACTGATGATGGGCGGCCAGCAGGCAGAGATTAGTCTTCTTTGGATCAGACCGATGACCAGAAAAAAATACCGAAGCGATCCACTACGCTCATTGCATCTAGCAGCAATAGACCTTCACGCGATCGGCGCTCAGTTGATTTGAAGCCATTCATGAAGCAGCGTGATTAAGAATGCTCGAAGGCGTCATTAGTTTTTCTTGAGGAACGTTGTCAACGCACCCACCTCGGCCTGCTGGCCCTCGAAGTCGGCGGCGAGCCGCGTGTAGAAATCGGCGAAGGCGTCGAACATCTCCTGCGCGGACACATCCTCGCCGACATAGTCCGAGATCTCCTCCATCTCGCCGACGTAGCGGTAGGCCTTGGAATACATCGCCGGGATCGACCGCTGCAGCCACGGCAGCAGCGCCGGCTGGCTGCGTTCGAGTTCCGCGCGGAGCCCTTCGGCCACGCCGCCGCGGTTGGCAGCGAGCATCATCATGGCGCCGAGCGCGGTGAAGCCCTTGGTGATGCCGGCGTAGGACATCTTCATCGCCGAAGCCGCGCCGATCGGCCCGTTCATCACATGGACCACGAGGCCGAATTCGGCCAGCGAGGCAAACCGCCCGGCCTCGGGGCCTGACGCATAGATGCCCGGGCCGTTGTAACCCTCTTTCGGCGGCCCGCCGATGATGCCGGCATCGACGAAGGGCGAACCCGCCCGGGTGATGACGTGGCCGATCTCGATCTTGGTCGGCGGGCTCACCGCGTTGCAATCGACATAGATTGGCTTGTGGTTGGAAGGCCCGATCAGCGCCGCCAGCTTCTCGGCCAGCGCCAGCGCGTCGCTCGGCGGCAGGATCGAGAGGAAATAATCGGCGCGCGCCAACTCCTGGTCGGAGACGGCAACCATGCCAGCGGCCTTCGCCCGCTTGGCGCTCTCTTCGCTCCGGCCTTCGAGCGACGTGATAACCCGCAGCCCCCGCTCCACCAGCCGCCCGCCGACGCCGGCGCCCATCTCGCCCTGCGCAACCACCGCCACTGTTGGATTCATGGTGTCATTCCTCAAATCGTCTCGATGGCTATTATAGCGCCGAACCAGTGAGCCGGGGAGTTCCGTGACCGAGAAGCACGATTGCGCCGTTATCGTCATCGGCGGCGGGCCGTGCGGCCTCATGCTGGCCATCGAGCTCGGCCGCCGCGGCGTTCCGGTCATCCTGCTGGAGGACAAAACCTCGCCGGCGCGGTTCCCGGCCGCCAACGCCACCCAGGCCCGCACCATGGAGCACTACCGGCGGCTAGGCTTCGCCGAAAAGGTCCGCGGCCAGGGCCTGCCGGCGGACTACCCGACCGACATCGCCTATTTCACCCGCTTCACCAGGCATGAGCTGGCCCGTTTCAGCCTGCCGTCGGCGCGGGCCGCGCGTGAAATCGTGCGGACGCTCACGGGCTCCTGGAGCGCGGCCGAATTGCCCCACCGGGTGTCGCAGATGTTCGTCGAGGACGTGCTGCGGGCGGAGGCGACGGCCTGCCCATCGGTCTCGATCCGGCCGGGCTGGCGGATGGCGGCGGTGCGCGACACGGGAACCGGGGTCGAGGTCGACGCCGAGCACGAGGGCGGGCGGACCACGTTGCGGGCGGCCTATGCGATGGGCGCCGACGGCGGATCGAGCACGACCCGCAAGGGGCTCGGCTACAGCTATGTCGGCGAAAGCGGCGTCACCCGCGACTTCATGGGCGGGCGGATGTTCGCCATCCACTACCGCAGTTCGAAGCTCTACGACGTCATCCCGCACCCGCGCGCCTGGATGTACTGGACGGTCAACGGCGACCGCCGCTCCTTCATGGCTTCGGTCAACGGCCGCGACCAGTTCAACTTCCACACCCAGCTCAGGCCGGGCGAGTCCGAGAACATCTCCGACTCCGAAGCCAAGGCGATGTTTCACACGGCGCTGGCCGCCCCGCTCGACATCGAGATCATCGCGCGCTCGGCCTGGAACGCCGGCTACACCCTGGTGGCGGAGAAATTCCAGCGCGGCCGCGTCTTCCTCGGCGGCGACGCGGCGCATCTGTTCACGCCGGCCGGCGGGCTTGGCTACAACACCGCGGTCGAGGACGCAGTCAATCTCGGCTGGAAACTCAGCGCCGTGCTCAAGGGCTGGGGCGGGCCGGCGCTGCTCGACAGCTACGAGAGCGAGCGGCAGGCGATCGCGCGGCGCAACACCACCTACGCGCGCGGGTTCGCGGACTCGCTCGGGCTGTTCGTCCCACCGCCGGAGCTGGAGGACGAAGGCCCGGCCGGCGAGGCGGCGCGCAAGCTCACCGGCGACCACTTCAATCATCACGCCCGGTTCGAGTTCAACATTCCGGGCATCACCTTCGGCGGCCGCTACGACGGCTCGCCCATTGTGGTGCCGGACGGCACCGCGCCGCCACCCGATGCCCCCAACAGCTACCAGCCCACCGGCTGCCCCGGCGGCCGCGCCCCGCACCTGTGGCTCGGCGACGGCCGTTCGCTCTACGACGCGCTCGGCTTCGAGTTCACGCTGCTCCAACTCGGCGGCAAGCCCGCCGGCGCTGCCGGGTTCCGCGCCGCGGCGGAAGCGATGAACGTGCCGCTGTCGGTGGTGCCGGTCGCGGGCGACGAAGCGCGCGATCTCTACGGCGCCGATCTCGCGCTGATCCGGCCCGACCAGATCGTGGCATGGCGCGGCAATGCATCATCCGAAGCCGCCGCCGTGCTGCGCCGCGCGGCCGGGCATCCTTGATCAAGCGATTTATTTTACGTCTGTTTCAGGCTCGGGCGGAGGCGTATTTACGCATCACCGCCTCGTGGCGCTCACGGATCAGGCTGACCGCCACCCGGGCATCGGCGAGGCTCGCCGTCAGCGAGGTCCGGTACTCCAGTTCGCCGGTGTCATAGCGCCGCCCGCGCCGGAACGACAACCACCTGCGAAAGCCGCGCGGCTTCAGAAGATAGCACAGCGACTCA
>SHVN01000054.1 GCA_009694215.1 Xanthobacteraceae bacterium | reverse complement strand
TACATCATGCGGATGAGGTCGTCCGGCCGGGGCAGGCTTCCGGTGTGGGTGGTCAGGAAGCGTTCGGTGCTGCGCCGCACGGCTCTTGGACCTTTGCTTTGGCCCTTTCTGGCCCGGCCGGAGCTTAGAACCTATCCACCGCTGCCGCCTTCGCCTTCTTCTTGGCAGCTTCGGACGGCGCGGCCGAGATTGCGATCACCGCCACCGCGACGGCGCCAGCGAGCAGAAACTTGGAAATGGACTTCATTATAGGCAACCCCCTTAATTGAAAGAGACATAAAGATTGCATGTCAAATGGCCGGTCACAAGACCAATCTGGCGGCTGGCGGTGAATAGGTTCTAAGCTCCGGCCGGGCCAGAAAGGGCCAAGAGCAAAGGTCCAAGAGCCGTGCGGCGCAGCACCGAACGCTTCCTGACCACCCACACCGGAAGCCTGCCCCGGCCGGACGACCTCATCCGCATGATGTACGCCAAGGAGGAGGGCGTGCCGGTCGATCCGGCGGCGCTGGCCCAGCGGGTGCGTTCGGCGGTCGCCGAGGTCGTCAAGAAGCAGGCCGATGCCGGGGTCGACCTGATCAACGACGGCGAATTGTCGAAGCCGAGCTATGCCACCTACATCAAGGACCGGCTCAGCGGCTTCGGCGGCACCGGCAACACCTTCGTCTACCAGGACCTCGCCGAATTCCCCAAGCTCGCCCTGAAGGTGTTCGGCGACCCCGGCAGGTCGCGGCGCAAGACCCCGGCCTGCAACGGCCCGATCACCGTGCGCGACCCGCAGGCCGCGCGCACCGACGCCGACAATCTCAAGGCCGCGCTCGGCGGCGTGAAGGCCGAGGAAGGCTTCATGAGCGCCGCCTCCCCCGGCGTGGTGTCGCTGTTCTTCCGCAACGACCACTACAAGGATTTCGAGACCTACATCTACGCCGTCGCCGACGCGATGCAGGATGAGTACGAGACCATCGCCAAGGCCGGATTCGTGGTCCAGTTCGACTGCCCCGATCTCGGCATGGGCCGGCACATCCAGTACGCCGACCTCGACCTCAAGAAATTCCGCAAGCGCATCCAATTGCACATCGCGGCGCTCAACCACGCCACCCGGAACATCCCGCCCGGGCAGCTCCGGCTGCATCTGTGCTGGGGCAACTACGAAGGCCCGCACCACTACGACGTGCCGTTCGCCGACATCATCGACATCGTGTTCTCGGCGCGCCCGGACGCGATCTCGTTCGAGGCCGCCAATCCCCGCCACGCCCACGAATACACCTTGTTCGAGACCGTGAAGCTGCCGCCCGGCAAGGTGCTGATCCCCGGCGTCATCGAGTCGAAGTCGAATTTCATCGAGCACCCCGAGCTGATCGCGCAGCGCATCGGCCGCTACGCCAAGCTGGTCGGCCGCGAGAACGTGATCGCCGGCAGCGACTGCGGCTACGGCACCTGGGTCGGCCAGGCCGCGGTCGATCCCGACGTGGTGTTCGCCAAGCTGAAGGCGATGGCGGACGGCGCGCGCATCGCCACCCGGCAGTTCTGGAGCTAGCCCCCGCACCGCGCGCCGCGCCAACTGCCGCGCCAGATACGCAATCGCGGTCACCGCCAGGGCGATGCCTCCGGCGAGATAGATCTCGCCAGTCGAAATGCACGAGCAGTAGCCCGATCGAGCCGATCGCCATGAGCGGCAGTACGGGCATCCGGCCGATCGCGCCCGGCACCCGGAACGGCCGCGCACGGTGCGGATGGATGTAGCGCAGCGCGATCAGCACGAGATTGACCGCAAGGAATGCACCAGCGCGGCGAAGGACGACATCTCGGCCAGGACCTTCACGCTGCCGACCGGCAGCAGCGCCGCCGCCATCGCAAGCGACAGAACCGCGGCGACCCAGGGCGTCTGCCGGCGCGGGAGCAAGCCGGAAAACACGCCGTGGATTTCCCCGTCGCGCACCATCGAGAACGCCAGCCGCGACGAGGCGATGACGGTGATGAGCACCGTGTTGGCGGTCGCAAACAACACAATGGCGCTGAGCAGGTTGCCGCTGTTGGGCCACACCCGCCCGATCGCCGTCGCCAGTGGCGCGCCGCTCGCCGCCAGGTCCGCCGGTACCGCCATGTGAACGACGGCGAGCGCGACCAGGACATAGAGCACCGTCGTGATCGCCATGCTCACAAACAGCGCGAGCGGGATGTCGCGGCCGAGGTTGCGCACCTCCTCAACCATGTTGGCTACCTCCTCGAAGCCGAGATAGACGAAGAACAGAAGCGCCGCCGCCGCCAGAGCCGCCGGCTGCGTCTCGACCGCCGGCGGCGGCGGCGCGCCGTCATGGACCAGCCCCGCCGCGATGATGAGCAAGAGGCCGCCGACCTCGATCGAGGTGAACACCACGTTCACGGCGCTCGACTCACGCATGCCCCAGACGTTGAAGGCCGTGCAGGCCACGAGCAGCGCCAGCGCCGACCAGGCCGCCGGCACATCGGCGAACACCCGCAGGTAACCGCCGAAGGCCATGGCGACGGTCGCCGCGGTGGCCGCTCCGCCGATCAGCATCACCACGCCGATGCCGAACGCCAGCCAGCCGGCCTTCGGCCATGCATGCCGGATGTAGATATATTCGGCGCCAGCCTCGGGATACGCGGTCGCCATCTCGGCGTAGGACATGGCGGTCAGGAAGGCGACGCCGGCGCCGATGGCGAAACTCATCCACAGGTTCTGCTGCGCCAGGCCCGCCGCGGTGCCGATCACCGAATAGACGCCGGCGCCGACGATCACCCCAACGCTATAGAATACGAGTTGGACCGGGCCAAGAACGGGTTTAAGCGGCATGCAGGTCTCGACGGCGCTGATTCGTTTCGCCAGAACGTGGCGACCATAAACATGCTAATGTGTCGGCTGCACTTGATTCATGTCATGGTTCTTCGGACACCATGACGGAAACCTCCCAGTCAGCGCCGACTAGCGCGGCACCGGCGACCGGCGCGAAGCCGGCCCGGTTCGACAGCATCCTGAGGCCAATTCGGGCGTTCCGCCCGAACTACGTCCCGGTGGTGATGGTCTATTTCGCCTATGGCGCGCTCGGCCTGATCGACGTCACCCGCGATCTCTGGATCAAGGAGAGCCTGTCGTTCACGCCCTCGCAGCTCGCAGGCGTCGCGGTCTGGCTCACCCTGCCCTGGACCGTGAAGATGGTGTTCGGGGAACTGGTGGACTCCGTGCGGATCTTCGGCTCGCAGCGGAAATCCTACATCCTCATCGGCGGGACGCTCATGGCGCTCGGCCTCTTGACGCTCGCGGGCGCGGCCGGCCACTGGCTGACCTTCGCCCGCGCCGATCACCTCTACATCATCGGCGCCATGCTGGTGGCGCTCGGCACGGTGGTGCAGGACGTCGTGGCGGACGCGATGTCGACTGAGGTCGTCGAGCGGATTGACGCTGCGGGCAACGAGCGGCCGGACGATGTGGTGCGCGCCGAACTCGGCATGGTCCAGCTGCTCGGACGGATTGCGGTGTCGGGCGGCGTCCTCGCGGTCGCGGGCATGTCGGGCTGGCTCGCCAATTTCATGCCGCGCCAGGACGTTTTCCTGATCGGCCTGATCATCCCGGCGATTTCGGTCGCGGGCGTGTTCCTGCGCGGCCATGAGACCGCGGAACTGCGGCCGATCGACTGGCGCATCCTGGGCGGCGGCATCGCATTCGGGGCCCTCGTGGTGACCGTCGGGGTCAGCGGAATGCCGCTGGGGCAGGAAGCCATCTTCCTGATCTCGATGGCCGTGGTTTGCTACATGCTGATGCTGGTGACGGCCGAGCTCGATCACAGCACCCGGATGGGCATCCTGTTCGCCACCATCATCGTCTTTGCGTTCCGCGCGGCCCCGTCGGTCGGCGACGGCTTCTTCTGGTGGACGCTGGACGAGCTCAATTTCGACGCCGCGTTCTACGGCACGCTGCGGCAGACCGGCGCTGTGCTGTCGATCGCCGTGATGTGGATGTTCGCCAAGCAACTGACCGAATGTTCCGTGACCAAGACGCTGCTCCTGATCGCGGTGGCGAGCACGATCCTGTCCTTCCCCAACATCGGCCTGGTCTATGGCCTGCACCAGTGGACCGAGGCAGTGTTCGGCTTCGGTGCCCGCAGCATCGCCTTCGTCGACGCCGCAGCCTCCTCGCCGTTCGTGCAGCTCAGCATGGTGCCGCTGCTCACCCTGATCGCCTACTATGCGCCGCCCGGCCATCGCGCGACCTGGTTCGCGCTGATGGCCTCGCTGATGAACCTCGCGCTGGTGGCCTCGCAGTTGCAGACCAAGTATCTCAACGACGTCTTCGTGGTCGGGCGCGGCCAATACGCCGAGCTGGGGCCGCTGCTGATCTGGTCGGTGGCCCTGAGCTTCATCATTCCGGTCGGCGCCATTATGCTGTTCGGGCGGCAGGCGGTGCGGCACGCCGCCGTGAAGCATTAACGCAGTGAAACAGTGGAGTGGCGCCGCATGCAGTTCGGCCTAAATTTCTTCCCCTGCGTCAGCCCGGAGCAGAAGTCCGCGGAGCGCTACTTCCGCGAGGCGATGCACCTGTGCAGCCTGACCGACGAGCTCGGCTACAGCCACATCCGGCAGGTCGAGCATTATTTCCACCCTTACGGCGGCTACAGCCCCAATCCGCTGATCTTCCTCACCGCCGCGGCGATGCGGACGAAAAGCACCCGCCTGATCACCGGCGCGGTGCTGCCCGCCTTCAACAAGCCGCTGAAGATGGCGGGCGAGATCGGCATGCTCGACGGCATCAGCAACGGGCGGCTGGAGGTGGGATTTGCCCGCGCGTTCCTGCCGCACGAGTTCGCCGCGTTCGGCGTGAGCCTCGACGAGAGCCGGCGGCGCTTCACCGAGGGGCTTGCGCAGATCACGCTGCTACTCAAGGACGAGAAGGTCTCGTCCAAGGGTGAGTTCAACAGCTTTGCGAACGTCACGTCTCTGCCAAGGCCGACGCAAAAACCGCATCCGCCGTTCTGGATCGCCGCCACCAACACGCCGGAGACCTTCGCCTTCGCAGGCACCAACGGCTGCAAGGTGATGGCGATCCCGCTCGAGCCGGAGAAGATGCGAAGCCTGATCGGCACCTACCGCGACGCCTGGCGCACGGCCGGCCATCCCGGCAACGGTCATGTGATGAACACGTTCTTCATGTGCTGCGCGGAAACCCGCGAGGAGGCGATGGCCATCGGCCTCGGCCCTTGCAATCAGCATCTCAAGGGGCTCGCCGACGCCGCCAAGGAATGGCTGACCGGCGCCAGCACCAAGGACTATCCGGGCTACGACAAGCTGATGGCGCATGTGCTGGCCGACAGCGCCGAGCGGCAGGTGCAGGGCGGCTCCGCCTTCATCGGCACGCCGGCGGACATCGTTGCAATGATCCAGAGCTACAACGGCAAAGTCGGCGGCATCGACAGCATCTCGCTGCACTTCACGCCGGGCAACATGGCGGTGGAGATGGCGGAACGCTCGCTCCGGCTGTTCTCGAAAGAGGTGATGCCGAAGGTAGCGGGGCTTTAAGCCGGCTCGATCGCGAAGTTGCCGCCGCTGCGCGTCACGGTGCCGAAGCCGGGAAAACCGATATGGGCGCCAGCGACGGTGAGCCGCTCGCGCGCCGCCCAGTCGAGCACCTTCGCCCGCGTGGCCGCCGCCAGGTCGGTATCGACGTCGTAGATCAGCCGCGCCTCGGGGCGCGCGAGTTGCACCGCGGCGAGATGCACGATGTCGCCCCAGATCAGCAGGCGCTCGCCGCCGGATTCGATCAGCCAGTTGGTATGGCCCGGCGTGTGGCCGGGCCGAAGCATCGCCGTGATGCCGGGCAGCACCTCGCCATCCCTGATGCGGCGGATGCGGTCGCGGTAGGGCGCGGTGACCGCACGCTGAGCCTTGGAGTTGCGGGTGACGCGCTCGGAATCGTCGGGCTGCAAAGTGCGGTCGAGCCAGAATGCGGCCTCGACCTCGTGGATGAACAGCTCGGCCTTAGGGAACACCGCCCTGCCCTGCGGATCCACCAGACCGAGCGAATGGTCGCCGTGCAGGTGTGTCAGCATGATGATGTCGATAGCGGAGGGGTCGGCGCCGATGGCGCGGAGATTCTGCGGCAGCTTGCCGAGCGTCGGCTGCATGGTGTGGCCCGAACCAGCGTCGCTGAGAATGAGCTTGCCGTCGCGGCGGATCAGGAACGAGTTCACGTCGAGCACAAGCTGCTGGCCGTAAGGAACGCCGGTCAGCCGCGCGCTGTCGTCCTTGTCGACGCCGAGGACGACGTCGTGCGTGGTGTAGAGCACGCCGTCGGAAACGGCCGTGACGGTGAACTCGCCGACGGTCTTGGTGCTCATGCTGCCGCCCGCTCCAGCACGGGCTTGCCGCGGATGAGGTCGGAGGCTTTTTCGGCCATCATCAGCACGCAGGCGTTGATGTGGGCGGAGACGAGGTCCGGCATCGCCGAGGCGTCCACCACGCGAAGCCGCTCGACACCGTTGACCCGGCATTCCGCGTCCACGACCGCGCTCGGGCCGGTCCCCATCGCGCAGGTCGAGGCCGGATGGTGCGCGGTGATCGCGGTCTTCCTGATCCACGCATCGATCTCCGCGTCGGTCTTCACGCCCGGCCCCGGCGAAGTCTCGGCGCCGCGGAACGGCGCGAGCGGCGCCTGCGCCGCGACCTCGCGCGCGATCTTGAAGCCCTCACGCAAGGTCGGCAGATCGTTCGGCGCGCTCAAGTAGCGTGTCACGATCTTCACCGGGTCGCGCGGGTCGGACGAGCGCAACTGCACCTCGCCGCGGCTGTCGGGATGCAGCAGCGCCGGGCGGATGCCGAAGCCGTCGGCATAGGGCCGCTTCACGCCGGGGAACCAGAGCGCGGCCTCCGGCGGTGCGCCGCGGAACATAAACTCGACGTCGGGCACCGAAAGCTCCGGCCGCGTCTTGATGAAGGCATGCAGGCCGCCGGGCACCACCGTCGCCGGGCCACTGCCGAACAAATAGCCGCGCAGCATGTTCAGCGCCATCTTGTCGAACCGCATGTTATCGCGGAACTCGCTTCCGTCCGGCCGCGCGAACATGATCAGCACGGCGAGATGGTCCTGCAGATTCTTGCCGACCGGCAGGTCGGCAACCGGCTCGATGCCGACCGATCGCAGATGATCGGCCGGTCCGATGCCCGACAGCATCAAGAGCTGCGGCGAATTGAACGCGCCGCCGCACAGGATCACCTCGCGCTCGGCCACGGCGCGGAGCCGCCGGCCGCCCTTTTCGTAGTCGACGCCGGTCGCGCGCCGGCCCTGCATGGTCACGCGGGCGGCATGGGCGCGCACCTCGACCTCGAGGTTCTTCCGCTTCATCGCCGGGCGCAGATAGCCGACGGCGGCCGAGCAGCGCTTGCCGTCGCGGATCGAATACTGGCTGCGGCCGAAGCCCACGCCGCTCGAACCGTTGTAGTCGTCGGTGACCGGCAGGCCGATCGCGCGCGCGGACTCGATCCAGGCGGGGAACATCGGATCTTTCGTCTTGCACCACTGCACGCCGATGTTGCCCTCGTCGCCGCGAAACTCGCCGGCACCGTCCTGCCAACTTTCGACGCGCTTGAAGTAGGGCAGCACGTCGGCGAAAGACCAGCCGCGCGCGCCCTTCTGCGCCCAGCGGTCGTAGTCACCGGGATCGCCACGGGTGAAGGCCATGACGTTGATCGAGGACGAGCCGCCGAGCACCTTGCCGCGCGCCTCCTCGATGCGGCGGCCGCCGAGGCCCGGATCGGGCTCAGTGCGGAGGCCCCAGTCGTGCATGTGGTATTCGTGCAGCTTGCCGAGCCCGAGCGGGATGTGAATGAGCGGGTTGAGATCGCGCCCGCCGGCTTCGAGCAGCAGCACCCGCGTGTGCGGGTCTTCCGACAGGCGGTTGGCGAGCACGCAGCCGGCGGAGCCGCCGCCCACGATGATGTAGTCGTAGCTGTGTTCGGGCATGGGACAGTTACTGCTTGCGTTCGGGGATATGGATCAGCTCATCGAGCTGCTGCTTGGAGAGCGGAGCCGGGATGTATTTGAACGTCACCGCGTCCGCGATCACGTCGTCGACGCCGGAAATGCGGTCGGGATCGACCGCGGCCTTCGGCAGGAACTCGGCAAGCGAGCGCTTGGCGGTGGCTTCGGAAATGCTGGCCCATTTCGCATAGGCCGCAAGCCCCTCCGGCGTCGAATAGACCCAGGCCAGCGCCTCGCGGTAGGCGCGCATGAAGCGAACGAACACGTCGGGACGCTGCTTCATCTCGTTGGCGTTGGCGATCAGGAGCCGGATGGTCTGCCGGTCCAGCACCGGATCGTCCGACGCCTTGGCGACGACGCGGATCTTGCCCTGCTCGACCGCATCGACGCCGAACGGCGCGCCGGCCCAGCCGACGTCGATCTGGCCGCTCAGGACCTGGGTGTAGGTGCCGGGCGCCGCGCCGGTTTGCGTCAGCTTGAAGTCGACGCCGGTGAATTTCTTGAGCGCCAGCACGGCGGTGTGGGTCGACGAGCCGTTGGTCGAATAGGCCACGGTCTTTCCGGCTGCATCCTTCAGCGACTTGATCGGACTATCGGCCCGCACATACCAGAACAGCTGGTTGCCGCCGGTAAAGGTCGAGCCGATGACGCGGACCGGCGCACCCTTGGCATAGGCGCCGATGGTGCCGAGAAAACCGATGGCGACGCCGATATGCGCGGCGTTGGAGATCACGACCTGGATCGTCTCGCCGCCGCCCTGGGTGTAGAAGATGTCGAGCGCGAGCCCGTGCTTCTTGAAGATGCCGGCGTCCTGGCCAAGCTCGGCGACAAAGGTCTCGCCGACCCCGCGCGCGCCGACCGCGAGCTTGAGATTGTCCTGCGCCAGCGCCGCCTGTCCGAGCGACAGCGAAGCCGCAACGGCCACGCCGACCAACGATCCCGACCGCCGCATGCCGCGCCTCCCCTTTCGCGCGCCGGTCGCCCGACGTTCTTCCTAGGATGGCAGCCTAGCAATGCAGGAGCGGCCGCGCCAACCCATCCTGACTGGCATGGCAGCCTTGCGTCAGGCCGGCCGATGGATCGCGGCCCAGATCCGGTCAGGCGAATAGGGCATTTCGAGGCGCCGCACGTTCGCGGGCTTGAGCGCGTCGAGCACGGCGTTGGCGAGCGCAGGAACCGCTCCCGTCGCGCCGGCCTCGCCCGCGCCCTTGGCGCCCAGCGCATTCGACGGCGACGGCACGCCGCAGTCGATCAGCGCGAGCGGCGACAGATGATGCGCCCGCGGCATGAAGTAGTCCATGAAGGTGCCGGACAGGAGCTGGCCGTTTGAAGGATCGTAGGCGATGTGCTCGCCGAACACCTGGCCGATGCCCTGCATCAGCCCGCCCTGCAACTGGCCTTCCACCAGCGTGTGATTGTAGATCGTGCCGCAGTCGTCGGCGGCGATGTAGTTCACGATCGACGAAGCGCCCGTTTCCGGATCGATCTCGACCTCGGCGATGTGGGCGCCGCTCGGGAATGCGGCGGCAAGATCGATGGTGATGTTGGTGTCGAGCGGATGGCTGGCCTCACCCCACTTCTTCTCGATCAAGGTCCGCATGGTCGTAATGCGGTCGGTGCCGGCGACGCGGTACTCGCCGTTGGCGAAGGTCACGTCGGCGGGATCGACCTCGAGCTCGCGGGCCGCGAGCTTTCGCCCTTTCTCGACGATCTCCTTGGCGCCCGCCACCAGCGCGCCGCCGTGGCAGATCAGCGAACGCGATCCGAAGGTGCCGGTGCCGAGAAATTTCGGCGTGGCGACGTCGTTGTAGCGCAGTTCGATCCTGTCCTCGGGGAAGCCCAGGACATTCGCCACAAGCGCCGGAAAAATCGTCTCGTGCCCCTGCCCTGAAGGGCCGGCGAGCGAAAACATCGCCACACGGCCGTCCGGCTCGATGCGCAGCTCGACCTGCTCCTTGCCCATGCCGCCGGAGGGCTCCAGAAACATCGCAAGCCCGATGCCACGAAGCTTGCCCGCGCGCTTGGCTATCTTCCGACGCTTCTCAAAGCCGTCCCAGTCCGCTGCCTGGAGCGCCGTATCCAAAAGACGCGCCGGGTCCGCGCTGTCATAGGACGAGCCGGTCGGCGACTTCATCGGGAACATGTCCTTGCGCAGGAGATTCCGCCGACGCAGCTTGACGGAATTCATCCCCAACACGACGGCCGCCTCCTCGACCAGACGCTCCCAGAGATAGGCGACGTTCGGGCGCCCGGCGCCGCGATAAGCGGTCGTCGGCGTCGTGTTGGTGAAGACCAGCAGGTGCTTTCCGTGCACCGCAGGGATGTTGTAGAGGCTCGCCGCCGAACTCGTCGGCGCCGCGACCGTGTTGATCAGCGGCCCGGCGCTCGAGCAGAAGGCGCCGAGATTGACCAGCCACTGAACGCGGAGCGCGAGGAATTTTCCCTTCTCGTCGAGCGCAAGCTCGCCGGTCAGGTCGGCGGCGCGGGCGTGATGATCGCCGGACATCGTCTCGGAGCGCGTGCCGGTCCATTTCACCGCCCGGCCGGTGCGCTTGGCAGCCAGCATCACCGCCAGGAACTCCGGATAGATTTCGTTCCGCACGCCGAAGGCGCCGCCGACGTCGGCGGATCGGACCAGGAATTTCTCGTGAGGAAGGCCGGTGATCTGGGCGAGCGCCGCCTTCAGGTCGCCGGTGCCCTGGCTCGGGACCCAGAGCTCGAACTGCTCCTTCGCCGCGTCGTACTGCGCGAGGCAGGACTTCGGCTCCATCGGATTGCCGGCGATCCGCTGCGCGCGCAGCTCGACGCGAACGACGTGCTTGGCCTTGGCAAAGCCCTGCTCAGTGCTCGCCCGGTCGCCGTATTCGTAGTCGAACGCAAGATTGCCGGGCACATCGCCGTGCAGGGCGATGGCGCCGGCAGCGATGCCGACCGCCGCCTCGACGATGACCGGCAGATCCTCGTACTCGATCTCGATCAGTTCGGCGGCGTCCTGCGCGAGATGCTCGGTCTCGGCGATGACCAGCGCCACCGGCTCGCCGACGAAGCGGACGCGGTCGTGCGCGAGACCGCCCCGGAACGGGATGCGCAGCGAACTGCCGCCAACGCCCTTGAAGAACGACAGCACTGGCGGGGTCTTCCAGCCGGTCGCAGCGATGTCGGCGCCGGTCACGATATCGAGCACGCCGGGGCGCTTACGCGCCGCCGCGATGTCGACCTTGACGATCCTGGCATGCGCCCGGTCGGCGCGCAGAAAGTGCGCCGCGGCCTGCCCGTTGACGTTGTTGTCGGTCGTGTAGCGCCCGCGGCCAGTGATGAGCCGCAGGTCTTCACGACGCCCTTTGAATTGATGTTCTGCCAAGGCCTCATCCCTTTCGCGCTGGCCCACAGGCTAGCAAATACGCGCGGGCTTGGGTCAATCCAGTGGCGATCCGCGGCCCCGCGCCAAGCCTGGCCGGGTGCGTGGCCACGCCGGCCAACCGCGTTAATGCCTTCAGCAGACTCTTTGGGCACACTTTGCGATCGACTGATTCGGATTGCACAGATGACTCAAATGCGCACTGAGCAACCTTCTAATTTCACCAAACGTCATTCCGTAGGCCGCTCCGTGCGATACCAACATCTGAGCCACGTAGCCTAGATGCTGAGACAGGCTTGTAGCTTGCTTGGGGTCCCGCGTCCGCAGTGAGACCTTGATAGTCGATTGTCGGCCCTGCAGATGCAGTGCGCGCGGCAGAGGCCACCGAAAATAGAACACCCGATGGCAAGAGACCGTCAGGTAGGCGGGATTGAACACGGCAAATGCCTCACTTGGATGTCCCACCGGAGCAAACCCAAGGCTAAGGCATTGATACTTTGGAGGATGGTGGGCGCGACAGGGATCGAACCTGTGACCCCCTCCATGTCAAGGAGGTGCTCTTCCGCTGAGCTACGCGCCCGTCCAGGCTAATTTGGTCTTATCGGCTATGGAGGGGGCAGGCAAGCGGGCCAGAGGCGAGCGAAGCTGCGCCGTCCTCAACCCGCAGGTCAGGCCGCCGCCAGCATCTTCTGGACCTCGTTGACGAGGTCGCGCAGGTGGATCGGCTTGGACAGCACCTTGGCGTGCTTGGGCGCGGTCGAATCCGCGTTCAGCGCAACCGCGGCGAAGCCGGTGATGAACATGATCTTGATGTCGGGGTCGAGCTCGGCCGCCCGGCGGGCGAGTTCAATGCCGTCCATCTCCGGCATCACAATATCGGTGAGCAGAAGCTGGAACGGCTCCTCGCGCAGCCGCTGATAGGCGGAGAGCCCGTTGTCATAGGAGATGACCTCGAAGCCCGCGTTCTGCAGCGCCTTCACCAGGAAGCGCCGCATGTCGTTGTCGTCTTCCGCAAGGAGAATTTTCGCGTTGTTTTCGTTCTGTCCCATCTGCCCGCCCGCCCTCGTGTGGCACCTTCTAGCGGCCGCACGCTAACGTCTCGTTACAATACCGCCGGAGCTTGCACGTCCTGGGTCCCATCGGGCAACCGCTTTGCCCCGAATTTGCTGGCTTTTGGCGCAGGCCCGCTCCCGCCTCCCATTAGCCGAAATGCTGGTAAACAAGCGGTGAAAGCACGCTTGGCAGGGCCGTCGCCGGCGTAGACAATGCGAGTCGAGACGAAAATCAGGATCAACGGCCGCCCTTATCCCGCAATCGCGTTTCTGCCGAGAACCCCACCCGCATGGACCAGCCGCAAGACGAGCTCGATCCGCCGTTTGAGATCATCGAGCCGGATCATTGGCGCGGGCCGGTGCTGTTCAACTCGCCGCACTCCGGCCGCGTCTATCCGCGCGCGTTCCTGCAGAGCTCCCGGCTCGACCTGCCGACCTTGCGCCGCTCCGAGGACAGCTTCGTCGACGATCTCGCACACGGCGTCGTGGCGCGCGGCTATCCGCTGATGCGGGCGCATTTCCCGCGCTGCTTCGTCGACGTCAACCGCGAACCCTACGAGCTCGACCCGCGCATGTTCGAGGGCCGGCTGCCGTCGTTCGCCAACACCCGTTCGATGCGGGTCGCGGGCGGCCTCGGCACCGTCGCGCGCGTGGTCGGCGACGCGCAGGAAATCTATGACCAGCGCATTTCCGTGGATGACGCGCTCCGCCGCATCGAGAATCTGTACAAGCCCTATCACCGCGCGCTGCGCCGGCTGTTCGGCCGCGTGCACCGCGAGTTCGGCGCGGCGATGCTGATCGACTGCCATTCGATGCCGTCGTCGACCGGCCCGAAGGACGACCGGCCCCGCGCCGACGTGGTGCTGGGCGACCGCTACGGCACGAGCTGCGTCGCGCTGATGTCGGAGGTGATCGAGACGACGCTGCGCCAGAGCGGCTACGCAGTGAGCCGTAACAAGCCCTATGCCGGCGGCTTTATCACCGAGCACTACGGCAACCCGGCCGCGGGCCTGCACGCGATCCAGCTCGAGTTCAACCGCGCGCTCTACATGGACGAGAGGCGCTTCGAGCGTTCGGCGGGCTTTGACCGCCTGGCGGCCGATCTGGAGACCCTGGCCGAGCGGCTCGCCGCGATCCCGCTGGAGGAGCTGCGGCCCTACCGCGCCGCGGCCGAATAGGCCGCTCTTCAAGCAAGACGGCCGGATCGGCCTTTCTGCCCAGGAATCGGATCACGAAAAAAGGGCCGTCGGCAAGCCGACGGCCCAAGTCTAGGGAGGAAACGCCCAAGGAGGGCGGCGGAGAACCGGGCGCAAGCGCCCAATACCGCGCTGCATCAATATGCTCCCGCACCGCACAAACCGCAAGCCCTGCTGACCTATGTAGCGCATGGCTGTTAATAATCAAACGCAGGGCTCATCACCGGCCTAAGTGCTTCTCGTGACTTCCGAAATAGAAAAAGAAGCCGGCCAGCACAAGCACCGCTTGCAGTGCAAACACCAGCCTATACGCCTCCAGCGGGTAGACGCCCGCTTCCGCCGGAAACAGGTTGATGATGGTTCCGCTCACGAACTGGACCAGGAATCCGCCGCCCATGGTTCCAATGTTGAGAAGCGTGATGGTGCGACCCAGGAGGTGCGGCGCCACCAGCGAGCGCCCATGCGACATCACCACGGAGGTCATGCAGGTGGAAAAGCCGATCATCGCGAAGACGATCAGCAAGAGCGGGATCGGCAGCGTGCCCACCGTCGCCAGCAGCACCAGCGAAGTGAAGCAGGTGCCGGTGCCGATCAGGATCGGAACCTTGTAGCGGCCGAACAGCCGGTCGCTTGGCCCCCAGAAGAACGAGCCGAGCACCTGCGCCAGCGCGGCGACGAACAGCACGTCGCCGCGGCCCTTGAGATCGAAGCCGTAGACATGGGTGAGGTACGGCCCGCCCCAGAGGCCGACGATCAGGATGTAGCTCGGATAGCTCGAGAGCTGCACCATGAAGACCCGGCCCATCGACGGCGTGCGGATCACCTGCCAGATGCCGGCGATGCTCTCGCGGAGAGTCTCCCGGCGCGACATGGACTTCACGCCCGGCGGATCGTCGGTGACGATCAGCCAGACCAGCAGGCCCATGAAAGCCGCGGCAACGCCGACGCCGAGAAACGTCATCCGCCAGCCGAAGCTCGCGGTGGCGTAGGCGAGCGGCGCGGTCGCAAAGATCGCACCCAAGGAGCCCAACCCGAGCTGGATCCCGGCGAAGGTCGAGAACCGCTCCGGTGGGAACCAGCGCGCGTAGAGCGCAACCGGCGCCATCAGGAACGACGCGGTGCCGAAGCCGAGGAGCGCGCGGGCGGCGACGAGGCCGCCGACCTCATGCGCCACCGCGAACATGACGCAGCCGAGCACCGTGAAGCCGATCGACGCCAGCATGCACAGCTTCGGGCCGAACCGGTCCAGCGCCACGCCGAGCGGCAACTGGGTCGCGGCGAAGACGAAGAAATAGATGCTGGACAAAAGCCCGATCTCGATCGGCGTGAGCCCGATCTCGGCGGCCAGATTGGGCGCTATCACGGCGACCGAATTGCGCAGGAACTGGCTGACGATATAGAGCAGGCCCAGCGTCGCCACGACCGCAATAGCGATCGCCGACCACGGGCTTATCCCGCGCGGACGCGCGTCCCCGGCTCCACTCGTCATCCCCGGCCTTCCCTGCCCTTCACGTTCGCGCTGATGGCGCGACTCATCTTTGGCTGTCATCATCCGCGAAAGCGGATGATCCAGTAAACCGCACCGCTTGAGATTTATACCGGAACGGCCGATTACTGGATGCCCCGCCTTCGCGGGGCATGACAACTGAAAAGAACGCATGACCGCGGTTGATTTTGCAGCCTTCGTGGACCGGCTTGCGACCGTTTCCGGCGAAGCCATCCTGCCGTTCTTCCGCACCTCGCTCGGCATCGAGAACAAGGGCGGCGCGGGGGCCTTCGACCCGGTGACCGCCGCCGACCGCGCTGCCGAGACCGCCATGCGCACCCTGATCCGGGAGAACTTCCCCGATCACGGCATCGTCGGCGAGGAGTTCGGCAGCGAACGCACCGACGCCGAATATGTCTGGGTGCTCGATCCGATCGACGGCACCAAATCCTTCATCTCGGGAATGCCGGCATGGGGCACGCTGATCGCGCTCACCCGCGGCGGCGACCCGGTGTACGGCATGATGCACCAGCCGTTCACCCGCGAGCGCTTCACCGGCGACGGCGGCTCGGCGCGCTACCGCGGCCCCGCCGGCCCGCGCGACCTGCATGTGCGACGCTGCGCGCAGCTCAATGACGCCATGCTGATGACGACAAGCCCGCTGCTGATGAAGGAGGCCGACCGCCGCGCCTTCGGCAAGGTCGAGGCGGCGGTGAAGCTGTCGCGCTACGGCGGCGATTGCTACGCCTACTGCATGCTGGCCGCGGGCCACGTCGATCTGGTGATCGAGACTGAGCTCAAGCCCTACGACATCCTGCCGCTCGTTCCGATCATCGCGGGCGCCGGCGGCATCGTCACCGCCTGGGACGGCGGCGCGCCCACCGCGGGCGGCCGCATCATCGCCGCCGGCGACAGGCGCATGCACGAAGCGGCGATGGCGCTTCTCAAGTAGCCTTATTTGAAAAGCGCGGTGCCCGGCACGAAGGCATCGAACGCCGCCCAGAACTGCGCGCGATAGCGGTCCTGCTCCATCATCAATTCATGCCGCGCGCCGGCGATGATGAGGTGCGAGCCGGCGCAGAGCCGGATGGCGAGGTCCTCAATCGCGGCGGTGGACACCACCTCGTCGCGGCCGGCGGCGATCAGCATCAGCGGCTGGCGGACCTTGCCCGCGAACGACGGACTGGCGATCTCGGCCATGCTGCGATAGGCGGCATTGAGCCAGGACACGCTGGGAGAGCCGATGCCGAGCTCGGGTGCCGCCTCCAGCACCGCCTTGGTGCGGGCGTGGCGCACCGGATCGGAGGTCGCGATATTGTTGAGATAGGGTCCGGTCGCAACCGGGGTGCCGCTGCCGCCCGGCACATAGGCCGAGCCCATGCCCATGAGCCGCATCGCCTGCACCGTGAACCTGGCCGCGACCGCGTTGCGCGAGCCGTGCAGCCTGATCATCGGCGCCGACAGCACGATGCGGTCGAACCAGCGGCTGCCCTGGCGCGCAATGCGCATCATCACCGTGCCGCCCATCGAATGTCCGATCGCGAAGATCGGCGGCGGACAATCCGGCAGCACGATCTCTTTCATGAACACATCGACGTCGAGCTCATACTGGGAGAAGTCGCCTACATGCCCCTTGCGTGGGTCGCTGAGCGCGCGCTCGGAGCCGCCCTGTCCGCGCCAGTCGATGGTGGCGACAGCGAAGCCGCGGGCACGCAACTCGCGCACCGTCTCGAAATACTTCTCGATGAACTCGGCGCGGCCCTGGAACAGGCACACGGTCCCCTTGCGGCCCGGCGGCGGGCGCCAGCGCGCATAGCGGATGCCCACGCCGTCGCGTGTCTTGAGCATGCCGGTGACCACATCTTCCGGCACCGGATTGGCGGGAATGGAAACGAGGTCCATGAATTCGGGCAATCGGGCTCGGTTGACGGGACTCGAGGATCGGGCAAGCCCGAGCGCCTTATAACAGCAGCAGCCCGCTCAATCGCAGGGCGTTTTGAAATTCCGCAGCTCCGACTAATTTACAATATATATCAACAACATAACCTAGGGTTACGGTCCTGCCGACATCCCCTTGCGAGCCAAAAATCGCTTCCCATATCGAGGCTGTACAGGCCCGTCCGGGCTGCACGGTTCACACGGGGTCCGGCCAAACGGCGGACCACCGCATGTCGCTCACAGGAGGATATGCCAATGCGTACTTTCGATCTTGCTCCCCTCTATCGCTCGACCGTCGGCTTCGACCGGCTGTTCTCGATGCTGGACGGCTTTGAAGCCGCCCCGGGCTACCCGCCCTACAACATCGAGCGCACCGGCGAGAACGATTATCGCGTCTCCGTTGCCGTCGCAGGCTTCGGCGAGAACGAACTGTCGATCGAGTCGAAGGAGAACACGCTGACCATCAAGGGCGAGAAACAGGTCAAGCAGGACAACAACGGCGAGGTGCTTTACCAGGGCATCGCGGCGCGCGCTTTTGAGCGCCAGTTCCAACTTGCCGACTACGTCCAGGTGAAGGGCGCGTCCCTCGAGAACGGTCTCCTGCACGTCGACCTGGTGCGCGAGATCCCCGAGGCGAAGAAGCCGCGGCAGATCGCCATCAACGGCAACGGCAAGCCGCAGGCGGTCGAGACGAAGGCTGCTGCCTAAGACTGCCTGACGTCACCTCAGCGGTTCCTCCGCAGAGTGGAGCGCCCCGGGATGCCCCCGGGGCGCTTTCATCTGGAAACGATTCGACCAACGCCTTGATTACACAACCGGAGGTTATACCTACGGTGTTTCCCGGAGTTACCATAATACAGACCGCCGACTATCTGATCGAAATCGCCGACCGCTGCATTCGTCTCGCGAATGCCGGACGGCGGCTGGCTGACGAGCTGGACAGCTCTCCTGCGATCAAAGAGCAGCGCGCGCGTCTGGCCGCCTCCGGCCAGGAAGTGGCGGACAAACTGGAGACGATGAGCCGGGAGATGATGGCGAAGGCGGTCGAACTCGACACCTCGCGGCAGAAGGCCAGCCCGCGACAATTCGGCCCCTGATCGATTCAAGAAGCTACAATGAAAAACGCCCCGGTTTCCAGAGCGCTTTCATTTTGCGTGCGATCGCGTCAGTGCGGAACCGGCGCGCCGGACGGCGGCGCGGCGGGCGCCGGCACGGCCGCCGGCGAAGGCGTGGCCTCGACCTCGATCGCGACCGGTTTTGGCTTGGGCAGCGGCGCCTGTTTCGGGGGAGCCGCGGCCGCGCGTTGCACCGGCTTGGGCTTGGGCTGAGCAGCAGGCGCGGCGCGTTGCGGGAATCGCTCCGGCTGCGGCGGCAGCAGGCCGGTCCGACCGGGATCGGCCATGATGACACGGGAATCCGAGGGCGGCGAAGCGGCGACGGCGGTGTCGCTCTCCGGGCGCATCGCGCCGGTGTTCGGCGGCGGTGCGAGGTTGCTTGAACGTGGCGGCGCTCCCGGCACGGCACCCGGCGGGCGCGGCGAACCGTAGAGCCTCGGCGGCGTCTCGTCGTCGTAGATCCCCGGCGGGCCACCGTCGTACCGGCCCGGCGGGATGTAACCCGGCGGCATCCGTTCGTAGGCGCCCATCGTCAGGCCGCCGCGCGGCGGCTGCGGCATCTGCGGCGCGGCCGCGACCGGAGTCACCGACAGGATATCGCCGGAGCGCGCGCTGACCACGACGCGAACCTCGCGGTCGGCATCGTCGATCGCTCGCAGCACGTAATTCGGCCCGCGGCGCACCGGCTGACCGATCGGATCGAGGCCGGTCGAGCGCAGCATGGTGAGCACCTCGTAGGGCGGCATGGCGCCGGCCTCGAAGCCCTGCGCCGCGGCCGGCCCCGAAAGCGCCAGCACCGCGAGCGCGGCATAGATCAATCGCTGCTGCACGAGAATTCCCTCCCGTCGTCCCAATTCCACAGAAGCATCGCAGCGGATTGGGGCGTCGTTGCGGCGGCCGAAATGCCTCTTTGCGACACGCACGTCACGCCTTTGCGGCGAGGGTCACAAACCGGTCGATCTCGTTCTCACGCGTGGCAAAGGAGGCCACCAGCCGGATCAGGCACTGGTCCGGCTGCAACGGCGCCGGCAGACTCTCGCTCCGCCGCACATAATAGCGCGCGCCGGCGGCCTTGAGACGCGCTTCCACAGCTTTCGGAACAACGACGAACACCAGATTCGCCTCCACCGGCCAGGCCGGCGGACGCCCGGCAGCCGTCAAACCCGCGGCCAGCCGGTCGGCCATGGCATTGGCGTGGCGCGCCAAGCGGATCCAGCAATCGTCGGCCAGAAACGCCTGGAATTGAAGGGCGAGGAAGCGATGCTTGGAAAGAAGATGGCCCGCGCGCTTCCTTCGCTCAGCCATGTTCGCCGCGAGCCCGCGATCGAAGAACACCACCGCCTCCGCCGCCAGTGCGCCGCCCTTGGTGGCGCCAAACGACAGCACGTCGACGCCGGACTTCCAGGTGATCTCGGCCGGGCTCGCGTTCATCCGGACGAGTGCGTTGGCGAATCGCGCGCCGTCCATGTGGACCTTCATGCCGTGTGCGTGCGCGACCCTGGCAAGCTCGGCGATCTCGCCGGGCCGGTAGATGGTGCCGGCCTCGCTCGCCTGCGCGAAGGAGAAGGCCGCCGGCACCACCTGGTGCGGCGTGTGGCCTTCGTAGTGGGAGACGGTTTCCGCGAGCGTTTCGGAAGCGACCTTGCAGCCGACGCCCGGCAGGCCCACGAGCTTCAATCCGCCGCCGAAGAATTCCGGCGCACCGCATTCGTCCGTGAGGATGTGCGCCTCGTCATGCGCGAACACCGCGCCCCAGGGCGGGCTGACGTGCGCCAGCGCCAGCGCATTCGCCGCCGTCCCGGTCGGTACCAGAAACACCGCGGCGGCGCGCTCGAAGATCTCGCCGATCCGGTGCTCGACCGAGCGGGTGACGTCGTCGTTGCCGTAACCCATCGCGAAACCGTCGTTTCCGGCGGCGAGGGCCTGCAGGATCTCGGGGGCAATCCCGGCGGTGTTGTCGCTTGCGAAGTTCATGGGATATTCCCAATTATGGCACCGCAACGCGGCCATCGGTAGCACAGGTGCGACCATGGCAAGCAACATGCCAAACAACAGCGACATTATGCTCACGGCGGCTGCCCGCCGCGCGCAGGCCGAGCGCGGCACGGCGCGCATCTACGAAAAGAAGATCGCCGCCGGCTATCCCGACCGCGTCACCCCCGACCCCGCGGGCTTCATCGCCGAGCTCGACACCGCCTTCCTCGCCACCGTCTCGGCGGAGGGCGCGCCCTATATCCAGTATCGCGGCGGGCCGAAGGGCTAAATCAAGGTGCTCGACGACAGGACGCTGGGCTTTGCCGATTTCGCCGACAACAAGCAGTACATCACCATCAGCAACCTCGCGGGCAACGACCGCGCCTACCTGTTCCTACCGGATTTCGCCAACCGCCAGCGCATCAAGGTCTGGGGCCGCGCCCGCGTCGTGGAGAACGACCCGGCGCTGATGGAAAAGCTGATCGACCCGGCCTACCGGGCCCGGCCCGAGCGCGCGGTCCTGTTCACCATCGAGGCCTGGGACATCAATTGC
>SHVN01000053.1 GCA_009694215.1 Xanthobacteraceae bacterium | reverse complement strand
TCTCTATCGCGAAATCTCAAGCTGCTCGGTCTGCGGCGAGTTCCAGGCGCGGCGAATGAAGGCCCGCTATCGTCCAAAAGGAGGCGGAGCATATGGGGAAGGAGCTTATGGTGAATCGGAGTTTGGGGGAGGATCGTCTCTAAGATTTGTGCACACGCTCAACGGCTCGGGCGTTGCGGTCGGTCGCGCGCTGATTGCGGTGATGGAAAACTATCAGCAGGCCGACGGCTCGATCGCCGTGCCCGACGCGCTCGCGCCCTACATGGGCGGCCTCAAGAAGATCGAAAAGAAGTAATGCGCATCCTCGTCACCAACGACGACGGCATCAACGCCCAGGGCCTGAAGGTCTGCGAGCAGATCGCGCGCGAATTGTCCGACGACGTCTGGGTGATCGCGCCCGAGCACGACCAGTCCGGCGTGTCGCATTCGCTTTCGCTCAACGATCCCTTGCGGCTGCGCCAACTCGGCGAGCGGCACTACGCGGTGAAGGGCACGCCGACCGACTGCGTCATCATGGGTGCGCGCCATGTCCTGCCGGAGCCGCCCGATCTGGTGCTGTCGGGCGTCAACCGTGGCCGCAACGCCGCCGAGGATGTGCTGTATTCCGGCACGGTCGCGGGCGCGAAGGAAGCGGCCGTGCTCGGCATCCCGTCGTTCGCGCTGTCGCAGGCCTACACCTCGGCCAGCAAGGCCGAGCCGCACTGGAAGACAGCGCTCGACCACGCGCCGGCGATCATCGACCGCGTGCTGAAACAGGGCATCCCGCGCGACGTGCTGGTCAACGTCAATTTTCCGGATTGCCCGCCCGGCGCGGTGAAGGGCATCTGGGCTGCGACGCAAGGCAAGCGCGACCAGCAGCTCTTGCACATCGACGCGCGCCACGACGGCCGCGGCAATCCGTATTTCTGGATCGCCTATGCGCGCGGCGCCCGCCCGACCGGCAAGGACGGCACCGACCTCGCGGCGCTGACCGAGAACCGCATTTCCATCACGCCGCTTCGCCTCGACCTGACCGACCAGCCGTTTTTGACGAAGCTCGCGGGGCTTTTTCCCGTCAAATGAGCGAATAAGAGGACGCGGTGCCGGCCGACGAAAGCGAACAGCGCATGGGGTTCATGCTGATGCTGCGCCGGCGCGGCATCGGCGACCAGGCGGTGCTGCGGGCGATGGACGAGGTGCCGCGCGAGCATTTCGTCGAGACGCGCTTTGCGGAAACCGCCTACGCCGATCAGGCGATGCCGATCGCCTGCGGCCAGACCATCAGCCAGCCCTATGTCGTGGCCTATATGACCGAGCAGCTTCAGGTGAAGCCGAACCATCGCGTGCTGGAGGTTGGAACAGGCTCTGGCTACCAGGCGGCGGTGCTGTCGCGGCTCGCCCGCGAGGTGGTGACGCTCGAGCGCTACCGGACGCTCGCCAACAGCGCCCGGGCGCGATTGAAGACGCTGGGCTACACCAACGTCGAGGTTTTGCTGGGCGACGGCCTCGGCGGCGAGCCCTTGCGCGCGCCCTATGATCGCATCCTCGTGACGGCCGCGGCCGAGAGCATCCCGCCGGCGCTGACCGCGCAGCTCGCCGACGGCGGCATCATGATCCTGCCGCTCGGGCCGCACGGCGGCACCCAGGAACTGATCAAGCTGACCAGGACCGGGCAGCGGTTCACCCGCGAGACGCTGATCCCGGTCCGTTTCGTGCCCCTGTTGCCCGGCCAGGCAAAGGAATTGTGACGGCGCGGGCGGGCGTGGCCGTCCGTCGCCCCAGTTTGTCGGAATTCCGACGGCGTTTGATTAGGGTTGAGAGAGCTTAAATGCTTGTTTACCTGCGCGTTGTTAACTCTCCCCTTGTCCAGTTGCGTACGAGTGGGAAAACCAATGCGCGTCGTCGAGTCCGGCCGTTCGCTCCGTTTGTTTCGCCTCGCCATCATGGCGACGATTTCGGTCGCAGCCGTCAGCTGCAGCTCCGACTCTCATCGGTTTGAGTCCGACAAGATCTTCCGGCCGCAGGCCCAGGCTCCCTCGAACGAGGTGACCGGCTCGGTCAAGTCGCAGAAAAGCTCGGTCATCCAGAGCGCGCCGCTTCCGCCGCCCACCGCTACCGCGCCGGGAACCCGGCCGGTCGTCATCGGCACCGCCGGCGGCTCCAAGGGTATGGCGTCCTACGAGCCCGGCTCGGTTAAGGGCGACATCACCGGATCGGTTGCGGCGCCCGCGACCCAGCAGGCCGCGGCGCGTCCACCCGGCTGGAACTGGGAGGGCGGCACCGCCATCACGGTTCAGAAGGGCGACACCATCGACGGTCTGGTGACGCGCTACGGCATGCCGGCGTCGGCGATCGCCGAGGCCAACAACCTTCCGAACGGCTCGGCGCTCAAGCCCGGCCAGCGGCTGGTCATTCCGAAATACGAGGTGACCGGCAGCACCACGCCGCGCGCGGCGTCGAATGCGCCGCAGACAACTGCGCCCGCGGTCTCCGCGCCGGGGACCAGCGGCCCGCTCGTGCATATCGTCGCGCCTGGCGAGACGCTGATGGCGCTGTCGCGCAAGTATCACAAGCCGCTCGGCGAGATCGCCAAGGCCAACAATATCGAGCCGCGCACCCTGGTGAAGGTCGGCGACCGGATCGTCATTCCGGGCGTGCGCGCGCCGCAGGCGGGGCTCAAGCCGCCGGTGCCGGTGGGGCAGCCGCCGAAGTCCGCGACCACGACCGCCAATGCGGTGACCCCCGCGGCGCAGGATGCCGAGCCGCCGAAGACCAAGACCGATGCCACCGCTGCGATGCCGAGCTTCCGCTGGCCGGTGAACGGCCGCGTCATCACCGCCTTCGGCCCCCGGCCCAGCGGCCAGCAGAACGACGGCATCAACGTTTCGGTGCCGGAGGGCACGCCGATCAAGGCGGCTGAGGACGGCGTCGTCGCCTACGCTGGCAACGAGCTCAAGACCTACGGTAACCTGGTGCTGGTGCGGCACTCGAACGGCTACGTGACCGCCTACGCCCACGCGAGCGAGATCATGGTCAAGCGCGACGATCCGGTGAAGCGCGGCCAGATCATCGCCAAGGCTGGCCAGACCGGCAGCGTGGCGGCTCCGCAGCTGCACTTCGAGATCCGCAAGGGCTCGACGCCGGTCGACCCGACGCCGTTCCTCAAGGGCGGGAATACCTGAGTTAGCCCGACAGCTTCACGCTGAGCCGCCCGGCCAGGTCCTGCACGTATTGCCACGCCACGCGGCCGGAGCGTGATCCGCGCGTGGTGGCCCATTCCAGTGCCTCGCGCCGCAGATCGTCAGGCCCCACCGGAATCTTGAAATGGCCGACGTAGCCGTCGACCATGGCAAGGTATTCGTCCTGGCTGCAACGGTGGAAGCCGAGCCACAGGCCGAACCGGTCCGACAGCGAAACTTTCTCCTCTACCGTCTCGCCCGGATTGATCGCGGTGGAGCGCTCGTTCTCCATCATGTCGCGCGACATCAGGTGCCGCCGGTTCGACGTGGCGTAGAGGATCACGTTTTCCGGACGCCCTTCGATGCCGCCTTCGAGCACCGCCTTGAGCGATTTATAGGAGGTGTCGTCGCCGTCGAACGACAGGTCGTCGCAGAACACGATGAAGCGGTATTTGGTGCCGCGCAAAAGCGCCATCAGGTCCGGCAGGCTCTCGATGTCCTCGCGATGGATCTCGACGAGCTTGAGGTTGCCGCGGGCGATGCTCGAGTTGACCGCGGCATGCGAGGCCTTGACCAGCGATGATTTGCCCATGCCGCGCGCGCCCCACAGGAGCGCGTTGTTGGCCGGCAGCCCGCGGGCGAAACGCTCGGTGTTCTCAACGAGCGTGTCGCGCACGCGGTCGATGCCCTTGAGCAGTGTCATCTCGACCCGGTTGACGCGCGGTACGGGTGCGAGGCGCGAACTCTGCGGCTGCCAGATGAAGGCGTCGGCCGCCGCGAAGTCGAACTTGGCGTCCGGCCGCGGCGCGAGCCGTTCGAGCGCATCGGCGATCCGCGTCAGGATCGCCGGGTCCGCATTGCCCGGCGGGGCGGACTTCGGCCCGGAGCCTGATTTAGACTTTGACTTCATCTTGGAAGATTTGGGCATCGGGCCGCTTCCGGTTTGCCGCTCCCTTACCGGGCCGGCCGGAGGCCCGCAAGCCGCAAAACCCGGAAAAATCAGGATATTGGGGCCGTTTAGCCGCATTGCGCGGCGTTGCAATTGGTCCGCCGACCGCTATATTCCGCGCACATTTCGGGCGCCTGCCGCGGCGGCAGCGCCGCCGGGGACGCCACGCCGCGACCAGAGGACATTCATGTTCATTTCGCCCGCATTTGCCCAGGCCGCTTCGCCATTCGGCGGCGACAACATGCTGGTGTCGCTGCTGCCCTTCATCTTGATCTTCGTCATCATGTACTTCCTGATTCTGCGGCCGCAGCAGAAGCGCCAGAAGCAGCACGCCGACATGGTCAAGAACGTGCGCCGTGGCGACACCGTCGTCACCTCCGGCGGGCTGATCGGCAAGGTCACCAAGGTGATCGACGACGAGCAGGTCGAGGTGGAACTCGCCGACGAGGTGCGGGTGCGCCAGATGCGCTCGATGCTGGCCGACGTGCGCGCCAAGGGGGAGCCGGTGAAAGAGGAGGGCGCGTCGAGCTGATCGCGCGATTGCGATTGGCGGAGACCGCTCAGCCTGATGCTCCATTTTTCCCGCCTGAAAGCAACGACAGTCCTGTTCACGACGTTCCTGTTCTGCGCTTTCGCGATTCCGAACTTCTTCCCCGAGAAGACCGTGCAGTCGTGGCCCAAATGGGCGCAGCGCCATCTGGTGTTGGGCCTCGACCTTCAGGGCGGCTCGCACATCCTGCTCGAGGTCGACACCAACGCCGTGCGCAAGGAGAAGGTCGAGTCGCTGCGTGACGACGTGCGGCGCGTCGTGCGCGAGAACCGGCTCGGCAGCCCGGGCGCGGCGACGATCCGCGGCACCACGGTGGAATTCCGCGTGCGCGAGGGCGTCGACGCGCAGGTTGCGCTCACCAAGCTGCGTGAGCTGTCGCAGCCGCTCGGCGGGATTCTCAGCGCCACCGGGCAGCGCACGGTGGATGTGGTCGAGGCCGGCAACGGCATCGTCCGCCTCACTCCCACCGAGCCGGCCATCGTCGAGCGTATCCGCCAGTCGGTCGAGCAGTCGATCCAGATCGTCGAGAAGCGCGTCAACGAGCTCGGCACCGTCGAGCCGTCGATCCAGCGCCAGGGCGTCGATCGCATTCTGGTGCAGGTGCCGGGTCTGCAGGACCCGTCGCGGCTGAAGGAACTGCTCGGCAAGACCGCCAAGCTGGCGTTCCGGCTGGTCGATCAGACCGTGCCGATCGATCAGGCGCTGAACGGCAACGTGCCGGCAGAATCCGATTTGCTCAAGAGCACCAAAGCCGAGAACAACCAGCCCTATTTGATCGAGAAGCGCGTCGTGGTCTCGGGCGAGGACCTGACCGACGCCCAGCCGGGATTCGACCAGCGCACCACCGAGCCCATCGTGTCGTTCCGCTTCAACAACAACGGTGCGCGCCGTTTCGCCCAGATCACCCAGGAGAACGTCGGCAAGCCGTTCGCTATCGTGCTCGACAACGAGGTGATCTCGGCGCCGGTGATCCGCGAGCCGATCCTCGGCGGCTCGGGCCAGATCTCGGGCAATTTCACCGTGCAGGCGGCGAACGACCTCGCGATCCTGTTGCGTGCCGGCGCGCTTCCTGCGCCGCTGACCATCATCGAGGAACGCACCGTCGGCCCCGGCCTCGGCCAGGACTCCATCGAGAAGGGCAAGCTCGCCTCCTACGTGGGCTCGGCGATGGTTATCATCTTCATGTTTCTGACCTACGGGCTGTTCGGCCTGTTCGCCAACATCGCCGTTGCGATCAACGTGGCGATGATCTTCGGCGTGCTGTCGCTGCTCAACGCGACGCTAACCTTGCCCGGAATCGCGGGCATCGTGCTCACGGTCGGCATCGCGGTCGACTCCAACGTGCTGATCTACGAGCGCATCCGCGAGGAGGTGCGCGCCGGCCGAAGCCCAATCATGGCGATCGACGCGGGATTTACCCGCGCGCTGGCCACCATTCTCGACTCCAACATCACCACCTTCATCGCCGCCGCCGTGCTGTTCTTCATCGGCACCGGGCCGGTGCGCGGCTTCGCCGTGACGCTTGGCATCGGCATCATCACCACGGTGTTCACCGCCTTCACCTTGACCAGCCTGATCGTGGCGATGTGGGTCCGCTGGTGGCGGCCCAAAACCGTTCCGATCTGAACGAACTCCTGGAATAGATCGCCTTCATGCGCCTTCTTCGCATCGTGCCGGACGACACCAAGTTTGATTTCATGCGCTTCCGGCGCATCAGCTTTCCGATGTCCGCGCTGCTGTCGATTATCGCGGTGGTTCTTTATTTTTCCCACGGGCTCAATTTCGGCATCGATTTCGTCGGCGGCACGCTGATGGAGGTGCAGTCGAAGAGCGGCCCGGCCGATCTCTCCAAGATGCGCGAAACCGTCAGCGGGCTTGGCCTCGGCGAAGTGCAGCTCCAGCAGTTCGGCGCGCCGACCGATGTGCTGCTCCGGGTGGCGCAGCAGCCTGGCGGCGAGGGGGCCCAGCAGGTGGCGGTGGCAAAGGTCCGGCAGGCGCTCGGCGATACCGTCGAATACCGCCGCGTAGAGGTGGTGGGCCCTCGCGTTTCGACAGAACTCCTGGCCTATGGAACGATCGGCCTTGTTGTCGCGATCATCGGCATCCAGATCTATCTCTGGTTCCGGTTTGAATGGCAGTTCGCGCTCGGCGCCATGATTGCCAACGTCCACGATATCGTGCTGACCATCGGCTTCATGTCGATAGCGCAGATCGATTTTGACCTCACCAGCATCGCGGCCTTGCTCACGATTCTCGGCTATTCGCTGAACGACACCGTCGTTATCTACGACCGCATTCGCGAGAACCTGCGCCGCTACAAGCGGCTGTCGATGGCGGATCTGCTCAACAGCTCGGTCAATTCGACGCTGTCGCGCTCGATCATCACCCACGTCACGGTCACGCTCGCCTTGCTGGCGCTGCTCCTGTTCGGCGGTCACGCGATCCACAGCTTCACGGCGACGATGATGTTCGGCGTCGTGCTGGTCGGCACCTACACCTCGATCTTCATCGCAGCCCCGATCCTGATCTATCTCGGCGTCGGACTTGGCCGGGAACCCCGCAAGGAAGAAGGCTGACCGTGGCCGCGGCGGGCGAGGACCGGCCGCACCTGCCGCGCCGCGAGCCGATCGACGGCTATGGAAAGGGCGGGTTCCGCTTTGGCGGCATGTCGCACCGCGGCTCGCTGCTCTGCCTGCCGAGCGGGCTTTGGGCATGGCCGGTGACGCAAGCCGCAGCCGTCGACGAGGCCGCGCTCGCGCCGGTGTTCGCGGAGGCCTCCGGCATCGGCCTGTTCCTCCTGGGCGTCGGCCGCGACCGCTGGATCATGCCGGATGCGCTGCATGACCGGTTCCGGGCGCTGAAGATCAATGTCGAGGTGGCGCGCACCGGGACGGCGGTCTCGACTTACAACATCCTGCTCGGCGAAGGCCGCCGCGTTGCCGCCGGCCTGATAGCGGTCGAGTGAAATTCTCGATATGATTCCTTAATGGCGGACGCCTTCGACCATTGCGAAGAGCTGGTGCGCGCGGGCGACAAGAATCGCTATCTGGCGACGCTGTTCGCGCCTCAGAGATATCGCCGTGCGCTTTACGCGCTCTACGCCTTCAACCTGGAGGTGGGGCGGACGCGGGAGCTCGCCCGCGAGCCTATGCCGGGTGAAATCCGGCTGCAATGGTGGCGGGACGTGCTGTGCGGCGCCGGCCGCGGCGAGATCGACGCCCATCCGGTCGCGGCGGCGCTGCGCGACGTCGTGGTGCGCTATCGCCTGCCGCCGAAAATGCTCATGGACCTGATCGATGCGCGCTCGTTCGATCTCTACGATGAGCCGGTGGCGAGCCTTTCGTATCTCGAGGGCTACGCGATGCACACCTCGTCCACGCTGATCGAGCTTGCGGCACGCATTCTTTTCGACGGCCGCGACCCGTCCGCTGGAGATCTGGTCCGGCATGCGGGGATTGCCTACGCGATTGCCGGCTTGCTGCTGGCGCTTCCGGTTCATTCGGCGCGCGGCCAGCTCTATCTTCCGGCCGATCTGATGCAGCGCTATGGCGCGCAAGCCGCGGATGCGTTTGCTGGAAAAGCGACCGTCGAGTTGCGCGCGGTGCTGGTGGAACTGCGGTTGCGGGCGCGCCATCACCTGGGCGCCGCGCGTGGCCTGCTCAACGACATGCGGCCTGAGCTGGAGCCGGCGCTGCTGCCGGTCGCGCTGGTGCAGCCGGTGCTCGACCGCATGGAGCGCCGATTCTATCGGCCACTGCAGGTGAGCGAGCTGCCGCAATGGCGCCGCCAATGGATCTTGTGGCGCGCGGCGCGCAACGGGCTGCGGAAGGCGTTCTAGTCCTATTCGGCGGCAATTCGCGCGCCGCCGATCCACTGATCGAGATCGGCGAGCGCTCTGGCGCAGATCGCCCGCCGCTTGGCGATGGTCTTTTCGGTGCCGCGCAGCCGCGTCCCATCGGGCTTGTTGTGCGGGATTTGCGTAAGCGGCGGGAACAGGCCGAAATTGACGTTCATCGGCTGGTAGGAGCGGTTGCCGGCGTCGATCGTCTCGATGTGGTCGCCGGTGATGTAGCCAAGCAGCGCGCCATGCGCGGTCGTGCGCGGCGGCAGGGTGATTGTTTCGCCGCGCCGCTCGGCCGCGGAGAAGCGCCCGGCGAGCAGGCCGATCGCGGCGGACTCCACATAGCCTTCGCAGCCGGTGATCTGGCCGGCGAAGCGCAGCTGCGGCATGGCGTTGAGCCGCAGCGTGCCGTCCAGCAGCTTCGGCGAGTTGAGGAATGTGTTGCGATGCAGGCCGCCGAGGCGCGCGAACTCGGCGCGCTCGAACCCCGGGATGGTGCGGAAGATACGCGTCTGCTCGCCGTGCTTGAGCTTGGTCTGGAAGCCGACCATGTTATAGAGCGTGCCGAGCTTGTTGTCCTGGCGAAGCTGCACCACGGCATAGGCTTTGGTTTGCGGATCGTGCGGATTGGTCAGCCCGAACGGCTTCATCGGGCCGTGGCGCAGCGTCTCGCCGCCGCGCTCGGCCATCACCTCGATCGGCAGGCAGCCGTCGAAATAGGGCGTGGTCTTTTCCCATTCCTGGAACGAGGTCTTGTCGCCCGCAACAAGCGCCGCGACGAAGGCCTCGTATTGCGCGCGATCCATTGGGCAGTTGATGTAGTCGGCGCCGGAGCCGCCCGGCCCGGCCTTGTCGTAGCGCGACTGGAACCAGGCCACGTCCATGTTGATGGAATCGCGATGCACGATCGGCGCGATGGCGTCGAAGAAGGCGAGCGAATTCTCTCCGGTGGCGCGGCCGATCGTCTCGGCGAGCGCGTGGGAGGTGAGCGGGCCGGTCGCCACGATCACGCTGTCCCACTCCGGGGGCGGCAGAGCGATTTCCTCGCGCACGATCTCGATCAGAGGATGCGCGTTGAGCGCATGCGTGATCGCCGCCGAGAACCCGTCGCGGTCCACCGCGAGCGCCCCTCCGGCGGGAACCTGGTTTGCGTCCGCCACCTGCATCACCAGCGAGTTGAGCCTTCGCATCTCCTCGTGCAGCACGCCGACGGCATTGTTCTCGCGGTCGTCGGAGCGAAACGAATTGGAGCAGACGAGTTCCGCCAATCCATCGGTCCTGTGCGCATCGGTCGAGCGGGCGGGCCGCATCTCGTGCAGCACGACCGGGACGCCGGACGAGGCCGCCTGCCAGGCGGCTTCGGATCCGGCCAGTCCTCCGCCGATCACATGGATGGCTTGCTTCCGCTCTGGCGACATGGACAATACCTAGGCTGCCGGACGCGGCGCGACAATGCCCGCGATCGGCAACCAAGGGTTTAGGGGAAACGTGCGAAATCGGTTCGTCCTTGCGGGTGCCGTGCTGTCAGGGCTCGCGCTGGGCGTGGCCCCGGCCGCGGCCGTCATCAAGCTTTTGCCTGCCATCGAGCAGTTGTATTCGTCGGTGGAGAGGGAACCGCCGAGCGCGGCACATATTACGGTCTGCTATGGATTAGTGTGCCGGCTCCGCCTCACGCTCGTGTTTACGGTCGCGGAGCGCACCACGCTGGCAAAGCTCATGGCGAAGGGCCGCGCCTCCCCCGCGGAGGAGCGAAAGGCCATCCAGCAGGTTTTCGTGTGGTTCGATCACCGGGTCGCCCGCGACGCCGCACCAACAATCGCGTGGCCAATGCGGACGTCCGTTCTTTCGACGCCAATCACAATTTCGACTGCTGGGACACCACGCGAACCGCCGCGAGTCTGCTGCTGGTGATGCAGGAATGGGGTCTGCTGCGGCACCACAAGGTGTCCGATCCGGAATATCGCGGCAATATCATGGTCGGGCAATTGCCGCACAATACGGCGGTCCTCAAGGAAACCGCCGCGGGCGGCACCAGCTGGGTCGTCGATGTGTGGCCCACGTCGTTCGGTCAGGTGCCGGACGTCATGACGCTCGAAAAGTGGCGCGACGAGAAACAGCTTTACTCAGGCCGGCCGGTGTCCGGTCCGGCCGTTCAGGGAGGCGACAATGAAGCACAAGAAGGGGCTCCTGCTGGGAGCCGTAATGGGAGCGATCAGCATCATGGCTCAATCCGCGGCCGCTGCCGAAATCAAGGTGCTGACCACCGGAGCGTTCAAGCAGGTGGTGGTGGCGCTGGTGCCGGAGTTCGAGAAGGCCACCGGCCACAAGGTGGTGGTGGACAACGGCACGGTGGGCCAGTTGCAGAAGCGCGTCGATGACGGCGAGACCTTCGACGTGCTGGTGCTGTCGCCGAAGGGGATCGAGGACTACATCAAGGGCGGCAAGATCGTCGCCGGCTCAAACGCCAATCTGGCCAAGGTCGGCGTCGGCGTCATGGTCAAGGAGGGCGCGCCCACGCCCGACATCTCCTCGGTCGACGCGTTTAAGCAGGCGCTGCTCAAGGCTAAATCGGTCGGCTATATCGACCCGGCGAGCGGCGGTTCGAGCGGCATCTACGTCGCGGGCCTGCTCGACAAGCTCGGGATTGCCGATCAGATCAAGCCGAAGGCCAGGCTGCAGAAGGGCGGTCACGTCTCCGATCTGGTCAAGGCCGGCGAGGCCGAGATCGGCATTCACCAGAACAGCGAGATCGTTGGTCAGGCCGGCGTCACGCTGGTCGGGCCGCTGCCGAAGGACATCCAGAACTACACCACCTATGCGGTTGGGCTGAGTTCCGCGGCCAAGCAGGCCGAGGCGGCCAGGGCCTTCATCAAGGTGCTGACCGGGCCTTCGGCCGCGGCCGTGCTGAAATCGAAGGGCATGGAGGGCGCCTGAGCCGGTTCCCGCGCCCGATCGGCATTCCCCAAAACGAAAGCGCCCGCCAACCGGCGGGCGCTCCACAGACGCTTTCGAGCGGGATTAGTGCTCGGAGCTTTCCCAGGCCACGCGCGGGATATCGCCGCGGGTGATGCCGATATCGGCCAATTCTCTGTCGCCGAGCCGGTTGAGCTCGCGAAGGCTTTCGTTGTAGCGGCGCCATTGCCGGTAGACGCCAACTAGATGAGTGAGGAACATGGTCGTTAACCCTTTGAGGGGCAGGAGAGAATCCCCTGTCTTGATGGACAGTACATAGTTCCGGGGGCGCGCTTCCAAAAGGGGTTTTTGTTGCGACGCAGCAATGCGCTGTGGGCATAGCAAATGCAACCGCGCATTAAGGTTGCGGCGAGATGCCCCTTTTTAGACGTTTATGCTCGAAAGGCGTCCGCCGCCGAAAGGTTCTTCCCGGCACCGAAAAACGCAGCGGTCGCACGTTGCCGCCGGCGCCGGGAGCACCAGGGATTCAGTCGTACTTGATGTTGGTTTCCTGCAACACCTTCTGCCAGCGCCCGGCTTCTTCGCGGATGAACTTGCCGAATTCCTCCGGCGTGCTGGTCATCGGGAACGCGCCGGTGCGCTCGGATTTCTCACGCATCGCCGGGTCGGCCATGATCTGCGCGACCTTCTGCTGGAGCTTGTCGACGATCGGCTTCGGTGTGCCCTTCGGCGCCACGAGCCCGAGCCAGACCGACATGTCCTCGAGGTTCGGCAGTCCCGCGGCGTCCGCCAGCGTCGGCATGTTCGCCATCGACGCCGGCGAACGGCGATCGAGCTTGGCCAGCGCGCGGACCTTGCCGCTCTCGATCAGCGGGTTCACCGTGACGTTGGCGGCGTAGATGATCTGCACGCTGCCGGTGAGCAGCCCGTTGACGGTCTCTGGCGTGCCCTTGAACGGCACATAGACGATGTCGAGGCCCGCCGCCTTGTGGAAGCGGTGGCCCATCAATTGCGCGGTGATGGTGCCTGCGCCGTAGTTGAGCTTGCCCGGCTCGGCCTTGGCCTTGGCGATCAACTCCTGCACCGACTTCGGGCCGTCCGAGGCCACTACCAGCGCCGATACGGTCTTGGTCGTGGTGGTGATCGGGACGAAGTCGTTGATCGGGTCGTAGGGCAGCGACTTGTAGAGGTACTGGTTCATTACCAGCGTGGAATCGATCGCCATCAGGAGCGTGTAGCCGTCGGGCGCGGCCTTCGCCACCTGCTGTGCGCCGATCACGGTGTTGCCGCCGGGGCGGTTGTCCACGATCACCGGTTGGCCCCAGTCCTCGTTCATCCGCTGCGCCAGGAGCCGCGCCGCGACATCGGCCGGCCCGCCGGCGGGGAAGGGCACGACGATGTGGATCGCGCGGTTGGGATAGTTCCTGGCGTCCTGCGCCGAGGCGGGCGCAAAGGCGGATGCCAGCGTGATCAGCGTGGTGCTTGCGAAAATCCGAAGCATGGCTGTGTCTCCCCGATGTATGATGGCGCTCAGTTCGCGGCGGAAAGCCCGGCGCTTTTGGCGACCTTGGCCCACTTGTCCACTTCGTTCCGAAACCGCTCTGACCATTGCTTCGGCGAACTGCCGACCGGAACGGCGCCCTCGCGGGTGATCCGCGCCTGCACCTCCGGCGTCTGGAGCATGGCGACGATTTCGCCGTTGAGCTTGCCGACGATGTCCTTCGGCGTGCCGGCCGGCGCGAACACGCCCTGCCAGGAGCTGATCTCGTAGTCCGGATAGCCGAGCTCGGCGACGGTCGGCACGTCCGGCAGGTCGGGCAGGCGCTTTTCGGTCGTCACCGCGAGCACCCGCAACGCCCCGCTGCGGACGTGCTGCAGGGTCGAAGCCGTCAGCGCGAAATGCACTTTGACGTGGCCGCCGAGCAGCGCGTTCAGCACCTCGGCGTTGCCCTTGTACGGCACGTGCACGAGCTTGGCGCCGGTCATGGTCTTGAACATTTCGGCTGCGAGATGCGTCGAGGTGCCGGGGCCCGACGTCGCGTAGTCCAGGCCGCTCGGCTGCGCCTTGGAATATTCGATAAACTCCTTGATGTTGTTCACCGACAGCGAATTGTGCACCACCAGCATCAGCGGGATCGAGGCGATTTCGGTGATCGGCACAAAGTCTTTCACCGCGTCGTAGGGTTGCTTCTGCAGGCTGGCGTTGATCGCGAATGCGATCGTGGTGACCAGCAGCGTATGGCCGTCGGGCGCGGCCTTGGCGACCGCGGCGGTGCCGATCGAGCTGCCGCCGCCGGGCCGGTTGTTGACGATGGCCGGCTGCCCGAAGCGGTCGGAGAGGCGCTGCGAGATGAGCCGCGCTACCGTGTCAGTGGTGCCGCCGGCGACGAAAGGAACCACCAGCTCGATCTGCCGGCTGGGGTAAGTTTGCGCCGGGCAGGGCGCGGCCGCGATCAGCGAGAGCACGAGAGCCGCCGCGCCGATGCGAGAAACCCCTTTAGGCATGGCCTTCCTCCCGGACCGCGTATTTGTTGTTGTTCGAGCCTAGTCTCTGACACATTGGCGCGACAAGGTGGCCTTCGGGGGAATCGCCGTGACGCCGCGCCTGCCAACCATTCCCGTGGTCGATGTCCGCGACGGCGGTACGCTGCGCCACGCCCGCGAGGGCAGCGAACGGGCGCGACGCCTCCGCGACACCTGCGTTGCCTGGTTTCCCGCCGCCGCCCGGCCGCTGCTGCCCGTGCTGGACGGCGTAGCCCGGCGCTGGCTCATGCGCTCGCAATCGCCCTATGTCGAGGAGGTCCGCGCGATCGCGGCGCTGCTCGGCTTCCCCGGCATCTGGTTCCTCAACGGCTCCTACCAGTGGTCCTGCACCGCGCTCGCGCGCGAGGAGGACGGCGGCGCGCCCTGGCTCGCGCGCACGCTGGACTGGCCGTTTCGCGGCCTTGGCCGTTTCGTCGAGCTTGTCCGCATGCGCGGGCCCGCGGGTGAGTTCGTCAACGTCACCTGGCCCGGCTATGTAGGCACGCTCACGGCGCTTGCGCCGGGCCGCTTCGCGGCTTCGGTCAACCAGGCGCCGCTGTGGCGGCGCAGCCACGGCCGTCTACTGCGTCTCTACGATCTTCTCGCGAATGCCTGGGCAACGCTCCGTCACTCGCGCGCCATTCCGCCCGATCAACTGCTGCGCCGCGCGTTTGAGCTCGCGCACGGCTACGACGACGCCAGGCGCATGCTCGAAACCACGCCAATCGCCCGGCCGGTGATCTACACGCTGGCCGGCTGCCGCGCGGGCGAGCGCTGCGTGATCGAGCGGACGGAAGACGGATTCAACACCCGCATCGACGATCACGGCGCGGCCAACGACTGGCTGGAAAGCACGCCGCAATGGGAGGGCCGCATCAATGCAAGCCAGGTTTTCACATGTACCTTCGAGCAGGCGGCGGAAAAAAGCCGCGCCCGGCGCGAAGGACTGGCGCATTGGCCGGGCTCGTTCGCGCGCGACAGCTTCGGCTGGATCGCGCCGCCGGTGCTCAACCCTTATACGCGGCTGGCCGTCGAGATGAATCCCGCGCGCGGCATCATCCGCGCGATCGGCTATGAGCTGCACGCGGGCGAGGAGTTCGCCCGGGCGGTGACGGAGCCGCGTGAGTTCAGTGTCGAACCCGCGACGGCCTAGAACAAACTCGCCACCTCCGCGTCCGAGCCGACCAGCGAGCACGCCGCCGCCCTGGCGTGCGAAGCGTCACCGCTCGCCAGCGCTGACTTGATCCGCTCGATCAGATCCAGCGCCTACTCCCGCGAAATCTCGATCGCGATGCGCTCGCGCCCGCCGTCGGCCGCGCAGACGAAATCGACGCAGAGCGCGTGGTCGAGTTGCGCCTCATAGGGATGGTCGTAATAGACATTGGCGGTGTCGATCTTCATCCAGCGGCTGTTCGGTCCCTTGGCCGTCCCGACCATCGCGGCTTTCTCAATGATGTATGAGCACATGACGTTTCTCCTGTCGCTTGCCGGTCAGCCGAGATGCTTGTGGAAGAAGGCGAACGCCTTGGCCCAGAGGTCAGCGGCCTGCTCCGCGCGGAAGGCGACGCGGGAAGAGTTGAAGAACGCATGGCCCGCGCCATCGTAGCGGTGGAACGTGTAGTTCTTACCGAGCTTCTTCAGCACCGCCTCGGTGCGGTTGACCTGATCGGCGTTCAGATTCTCGTCGTCGTTGCCGAAGATGCCGAGGATCGGGCACTTGATACCGTCGGCGAGATCGATCGGCGCGACCGGCCGCTTGGCGTTGAGCGCCTTGGGGTCGTCGACGGTGACGTTGCCGCCCCAGCAATCGACCAGCGCGTCGAACTCCGATGCAGCCTTGCAGGCGATCAGGAAGGCGTGTCGGCCGCCAGAGCAGTAGCCGATGACGCCGACCTTGCCGTTGGCATGCGGTTGCGCCCTGAGATAAGCCGCGTCGCCCCGCGCGTCGCCCACCACCTGCTCGTCGGCGCCGCCGCCCGCCGTGCGGACGCGCGCCGACGTCGTCGGGGCTGCCCGGCCCCTCGCGAAAATACAGGTGCGGCGGGATGGTGGCGAAGCCGTGATGCGCAAGCTTGCGTGTCGTCTCGCAGATCCATTCGTCCTAGCCCGGCATGTGGTGGATCAGCACCACGCCGGAAAACTTTCCGGCGCCGGTCGGCCACGCATAATACGCTTGCCCGGTGTCGCCGTTGTGGCCGCGAAATTTGACGTGTCCGCAAGAATCCCCTGGTACGACATGCAATTCCTCTCATGCTCGTGAATTCGGCAGCGAACTATACCAATGCGTGCGGCGCCTGAAATGCCCCTCGACATTCCCGGCCGCCGCGACATCATGGCTGCGAGGGAGCCACCCATGCAGACACCCAAGGCGCTGTTTTTCGACGTGTTCGGAACGCTGGTCGATTGGCGCACCAGCATCGCCCGGGAGGCTGAGGCGATCCTGAAGCCGCTCGGCTATTCGCTCGATTGGATCGCCTTCGCCGACGCCTGGCGCGGCGAATATCAGCCGGCGATTGACGAAATCCGCAGCGGCCGTCTGCCGTTCTGCAAGCTCGACGTGCTGCACCGGCGCAATCTCGAGCGCATCCTGCCGCGTTTCAAGGTCGCGGGCCTTTCCGAGGATGCGATGCGGAATCTCAATCTGGCCTGGCACCGGCTCGACGCCTGGCCGGATTCCGCGCCGGGCCTCGATCGCCTCAAGAAGAAATGCAGGATCGCGCCGGTGTCGAACGGCAACATCTCGCTGATGGTCGATCTCTCCCGCCGTAACGGTTTCCCCTGGGACGCGATCCTTGGCTCGGAGATCGCCGGCGACTTCAAGCCGAAGCCCCGGGTCTATCTCGCGGCCTGCGAGGCGCTCGATCTGCCGCCCGGCGATTGCATGATGGTGGCCGCGCATTCCAGCGATCTCGCGTCGGCCGCCAAAAACGGGCTTCGCACCGGCCACATCGCGCGGCCGAACGAGCACGGCTCCGGCAAGGGCGAGGCCGCTCCGGCCGTGCCGGTCGACGTGTTCGGCGCAAATCTGGAAGACCTCGCCGGCAAGCTCGGCCTGTAGCCGACGCTATTTGCGCCGCTTGGCCGCCTCTTCGGCCATGGAGAGATCGGCGAATTTCGACACGTCGAGCGTCTCCTTGATGAAGCCCAGCTCCTTCACCTTGTTGATGCTCTCCTGAACCACCTTGAGGTCGGGCTTGCCGTCGGGATCGCGGAAGAAATCCTGCCTGGTGAACAGCCAGGGCTCGAAGGCCGCCGGCGGCCGCTTGAGGAAGCCCGCGGTGAGCGCGACCGCCTCCTTGTGGTTGGCCGGATCGTAGTACCAGCGCAGCATCGCGCCGTAGTCCTCCAGCAGATCGACCAGCGCCGCGCGGTTCTTGTCGATGAAGCCCTTGCGCGCCGCCCAGAACGACAGTGCGGTGGTGTCAAGCCCCGACCGCGTGTCGAACAGCGGCTTGGCGAAGTCGTTGAGCTCCGCATCGTAGGAGAACGGCAGCACACCGACCACCAGATCAGCCTTCTTCTCTTTGAGGATCGCCTTGTGGGCGGGAAAGGGTGCCTCGATCATGGTATAGTCGCGCGTCACCTCGAGCCCGCGGCGCTTGAGCGCCGTACGCATGGCAATGTCGACGCCGCTGCCGAGCCCGTTGGTCGCCGCGATCTTGCCCTTCATGTCCTCGATCTTGTCGATGCCGGAATCCTTCCGCACGAAATAGGGCGTCGAGTAGTAGCCCGGCGCGCCGTCCTGGATTTCGTCGGCGATGATGCGCAGATCGTTGAGCCCGCCGTTCTGGATCGCCAGCGGGAAGCTCGTATAGCCGAACCCCGCGATGTCGATCTCGCCCTGGCTGATCGCTGTGATCTGCAGCGTGGAGGAGCCGAAGTGCATCGGATCGAACGTGTAGGACTTGCCGTGGTGCTTGGCGATGCCGGGCTTGAGGAACAGCAGTGGCACCATCGACGCCGGAGCCGTGATCCAGCCGATGCGGATTTTTACCGGCTGGGCCGCGGCCGGGAGCGACAGCGCCGCTATGAAGAGCGCAAGGATAAACGGGATGCTCAGGCGAATCGCACGCATCAAATCCTCCCGGTGACGATCGTTATTTGCGGCAAGGCTAGCACCGGAGAGAAGGGCCGAGAAGCCGCTGCGGATGCGGCTTCTCGCCGATCACGGCGGCGTCATCGCGCCGTATGGAATCCATAGCCAAAGCGTTATTGGCGGCGCCCGGGCCAGCGTGCTACCCGCTTGCTATGACCGATGCGGCAATTCAACGCGCGGCGTCCACGCCCAATCCCCGGCCGAAGGCGCCCTGGCAGGTCTGGCGCGACGCCTCCGGCCGGTTGTCGGGCTTGCGCATCGCCGTGCTGGTCTTCCTGTTCGTGCCGGTCGCCATCGCGACCTATGATTTCACCCTCAACCTCGAATTGATCGGCGCCCGTCCGCTCAACAACGTCATCCACCGCACCGGCTATTGGGCGCTGATCTTCCTGATGGCGTCGCTCGCGATCACGCCGCTGCGGCGCATCGCGCGCTTCAATCGGCTGGCTGACGTTCGCCGCATGATCGGCGTCGGCGCCTTCGTCTATGCGGCAAGCCACATCCTGCTTTTTGTAGCCGACCAGATGTTCGACCTCTGGAAGGTGGCAAGCGCGATCGTGCTGCGGCTCTACCTCACCATCGGCTTCGTTACGCTCTTGGGCCTCGCCGCGTTGGCTGCCACCTCGACCGACGGCATGGTGCGGCGGCTCGGCGGCAGGCGCTGGCAGCGCCTGCATAGCGCGATCTACGCCATCGGCCTGCTGGCGCTGGTCCATTTCTTCCAGCAGACCAAGGCCGACGTTTCGGTGCCGACCTTCGCCGCTGGTCTGTTCGCCTGGATGCTCGGCTATCGGTTTCTGATCAAGTTCCGGAACGCCCGCGACGAGCCGCCGGCCTGGATGCTGCTTGCGCTCAGCGTGGTCATTGCGGCGCTGACGTTCATCGTCGAGGCGGTCGGCATCGGCATCGTGTTCAATGTTTCGCCGCTTCGCGTCCTGCAGACCGCGCTGGACTTCGACGACCTCGCCATGATCCGGCCAGGATGGCTGGTGCTCGGCGCGGGCCTGATCGTCTTGGCGCTCGATCTCGTCCGCGCCCGCTTCGGCAGGCGGCGGCCTGCGCGCGCTACTCCGGCGTGAGGCCGGCGGACTGCGTCAGTCGGCGATAAATGGACGACGGCATTGCGCTGGCGCGTCATCATTCGCGGCACCGCAGCAATTCTGTGCAGGGCCTCGAGCCTCTTGTAGACGAGCGCTGGGCGCGCGGCTGCCGCGCGGCGATTGTGTTTCAGATTTTGCGGCTGTCGTAGGCCCAGTGCAGCAGCGCCTGCCGCTGCCTCGGGCGGCAGAACAAGTCGCCCGGCTCGCAATTCTTCTGTACCTGGCGGACGTGGCGGCGGATCGCCTTCCAGCGCCTGATCTGGCGGCGGTCCTCGTCGGGCATGCGGCGGCCCATGTAATAGCGGCAGTACCACTGAAACCAGCCGCGCGGATCGTCCTCGTGGATCCAGCCCTTGTCGCGCCAGACCGACAGCGGCTGGCTGGCATTCACGCCGAAGAAATTGAGCGAGCAGTCGCGGCCGCGCTTGGCGAGCCTGGCGCTCTTGAACCAGCTCGCCGGAAACTCCTTGCGGCAATCGGTCATGTACTTGCCGCAGAATGCGCCGAGCCGGAGCATCTGCGCGGGCGAAAGCTCGGGCTTGAACTCCGGGTCGAAGCCGCGGCCGGCCGGCGCGGTCAGCGCGTAGCGGTAGCGCTTCTGCATCCGATCGTTGACGGTGACGGTTCGCTTCCGCATCTGCGGCGGGTTACTCCGCGGTGATCCCGTACTTCTTGATGGCCGGTCCCCAGTAGGCGAAGTCTTTTCCAGGATCGCCTTGAAAGCGGTGCGGCCTCGGGTGCCGGTCGGGCCGGCGGCGTCGAGTTGCTTTTTCACGTCGGGCAGGGCCAGCACGTCGAGCACTTATGGATCGGCGCTTTAGTAGGCATGTCCGCTGCGGAAGCGATTGAAGCGAAGCCGACAGCTGCAACAGCCGTGAGCAAAGCACATTGTAAACGACGCACGATCAGCCTCCTAACAGTTCACAGATTAAAAACTGAGAAACGTAAAGTCGTCGGCATGAAGCTGGGCTTTACTCACACCAGTCAGTGTGACGGACGTGGCCAGCCCCGACGCCCCTCCGAAATTAATCGTGACGCCGGAACCTGAGTCTGTCGCGTTCAGCAACGCTTCATTGAAATTCGTGACCGACGAGAATCCATCCAGAACCAATTTGTCCTCGGTGCCGGCCCCCGCGTGAAAATCGGTAATGACGTCCGCACCGTTTCCAGGCGTGAACACAAAAAAGTCTTTTCCGGATCCGCCGGTTAGCGTGTCGTTGCCGCCAAGCCCTAACAACGCATCGTCCCCGGCCCCGCCCGACAGGGTGTTGGCCCCACTGTTGCCGGCAATAATTTCGTTGGCAGGGCCGCCGTTTTGCGTGGGCATCGAGGTAACGTATTCGACGAAATACGACGCTCCCGGCGCCAGCGAGCCGACGTCGAACGCAAGCGTAATTGCTTCGTCGATAAGCTGTCCATTGAGGTCAATTGGCGAGGTGTAAGCGCTGGCAACATAGGGATCCTTATTGTGGAGCCCGAAGTTCGACGCACGCGCCTGCGGATCGAGCGAAATCAACTGGACGGCTTGTCCCGATAATTCACCCGTCGCGGAGGCAATGGCGATGTGACCGCTGACGTTGGGATTGGCCAGCACATCGTTAAAGGTTTCGACAC
>SHVN01000003.1 GCA_009694215.1 Xanthobacteraceae bacterium | reverse complement strand
TGTCGCTGCGCAGCTCCGCGTCGACCGGGATCAACCAGTTCTCGCCGCCGATCTCCATGCCGTGGCCAGCGAAGAACACGATCGCCATGTCCGCGTCCGCCGCCTAACGGCCGAATTCGAGAAGGCCGCGGCGCATGTCCTCGAACGTTCCGTCGGTCAGCCGCCGCACCGCGAAGCCGAGCCGCTCGAGCGACGCCGTGATATCGCCCGCATCGTTCGACGGATTGGGCAGCGCCGGCACCTTCTGATAGGCACCGTTGCCGACAACCAGCGCGACACGCTTGTCCGCGCGGGCGTCGCCCGCAGCGATGACGATTGCGGCTATGGCAATACCAAGCCAGCGCCCGGCAAGCACCGCGAGACGTCGGTTCATCCTGGTTCCCCGGACCGCTTGGCTGACGGAGCCCAAGATACCGGGAGGCGATCACGCCGCAAAGCGCATCAGCGCGTCCAGCGCCGCCTCCGGGGTCGCCAAGGTCCAGCCGGGCATCTGATGGCGGAACCAGGTGGCCTGCCGCTTGGTGTAGCGCCGGGTGTCGAGCTTGCCCCCCTCCGCCGCCTCCTCGAGGCCGATCTCGCCGGCGAGGTGCCGAAGGAGCCAGGGCACGCCGTGAGCCTTCATCGCCGGCAGCATCGGATCGAGACCGCGGGCGGCGAGCGCCCACACTTCCTCCAGCGCACCGGCCGCCAGCATCGCGTCGAAACGGGTGTCGATCCGGCGGGCCAGTTCGGCGCGGTCGACATCGAGGAAAATCTTCTGCGCCTGGTCCGGGCCGAGGATCGCCGGCATGCCGTCGTGCTGCCAGTCCGCCAGCGATCGTCCCGTCGCCTCCAGCACTTCGAGCGCGCGCGCGACCCGCATCCGGTCGCCGGGCTTGAGCCGACCGGCCATCGCCGGATCGCGGCGGGCAAGCTCGGCGTGCAGCGCCTGCGCGCCTTCCGCGTCGCAGCGCGCCCGCACCGCCGCGCGAATCTCGGGAGGCGTGGGCGGCACCGCCGAAAGCCCCTCGGTCAGCGCCTTGAAATAGAGCCCGGTGCCACCGACCAGGATCGGCAAGCGTCCGGCCTGCCTCGCCTCATCGAGCACGGCCCGCACGTCGTAGCACCACCGCCCGACCGAATAGTTCTCCGCCGCGTCGACATGGCCATAGAGCCTGTGCGGAACGAGCGCCTCATCCGCCGCGCCCGGCCGCGCCGTGATGATACGCAGATCGCGATAGACCTGCATGGAATCGGCGTTGACGATGACGCCGCCAAGCCGCCCGGCCACCGCCAGCGCGAGCGCCGACTTGCCGCTCGCGGTCGGGCCTGCAATAAGCACCGCCCGTGCCCCGGATCCGTGCATCGCATGACTCATGTGGCGACCCTGATCTCCAATCCCGCGGAGCCCGCGCTCGACGACGCTGCGCTGGACCGTGCGCGAGCGGTGCTTCCCGGCGCGGGCCAGCCGAACTGGCTCGATCCCGGGATCGCCGCCGACATTCCATTTACCCCGGCCGGGGAAAATGACCAACGCGGGCTGTCGGACCGGCTCCGGAATGTGCTGGCCGGACGCCCGGCCGACGCGGTCGTGCAGCCGCAGGCCCACCGGCGCAAACGGCTGTTTCTGGCCGACATGGACTCCACCATGATCGGCCAGGAGTGCATCGACGAGCTTGCCGACCACGCCGGCTTCAAGACCCGTGTCGCCGCGATCACCGAGCGCGCCATGCGCGGCGAGATCGAGTTCGAGCCGGCACTGCGCGAGCGCGTCGCCCTGCTCGAGGGCCTGCCGCAATCGGTGGTCGACGAGGTGGTCGCCAGGCGCATCGTGCTGACGCCGGGCGGCCGGACGCTCGTTGCCACCATGCGGGCGAACGGTGCCTACACCTGCCTTGTCTCCGGCGGATTCACTCTGTTCACCGGCCGGATCGGCGCCATGATCGGGTTCGACGAGGATCGCGCCAACACCCTTGTCATGGATGGCAGCGGACATTTCTCGGGCCGCGTGGCCGAACCGATCCTCGGCCGCGAGGCCAAGCTCGACGCGCTCAACGAACTGCGCCGGCGTCTCGGACTGTCGCGGGAGGAAACGCTGGCGATCGGCGACGGCGCCAACGACATCCCCATGATCCAGGCGGCGGGGCTCGGCGTCGCCTATCACGGCAAACCCGCGGTGGCCGAAGCCGCGGCGGCGCGGATCGACCACGGCGATCTCACCGCGCTGCTTTACGCTCAGGGCTATTCGCGCGCAGAATTCACGACCGCATAAACGAAAAGGACGGCCCGACGGTCGCCCTCTGTAATTCTAATTCGTCCGTTCCGTTGTGGCGCTCACTCGACCGGCAGCGCAACGAACTGCATGTCGCCTTCGGCGGTCGCGACCAGCAGAAGCGCGGTCTTCTTGCCCGCCTTCTTCAGCCCGTCGACCCGCCGCTGCACGTCGGCCGGCGCGGTCACCTTCTCCTGCTCTATCGCGACGATGGTGCTGCCGGCGGCGAGACGCTTGTCGGCGGCGGCCGAAGCCGCGTCGATGCCGGTAATGACCACGCCCTTGATCGAGTCCTTGATCTTGTACTTCTTGCGCAGGTCGTCGTTCATGCCCGAAAGCTGCAGGCCGAGCGACTTCTGCACCACCGTTTTTTCCTCGGGCGCCTTCGGGGTCACCGACGCCTTCTCCGGCTTGTCGTCTTCGAGCCGGCCGAGCCGCACGGTCTTCTTCTCTTCCTTGCCCTTGCGGATGATGATCACCTCGACGTCCTTGTTGACGGCCGTGTCGGCGACGATGCGCGGCAGATCGCGCATCTCCTTGATCTCCTTGCCGTCGAACTCGATGATCACGTCGCCGGCCTCGATGCCGGCGGGTTTGGCCGGGCCCTTGTCGTCGATGCCCGCCACCAGCGCGCCGCGCGCGGGCTTGAGGTTGAGGCTTTCTGCGATCTCGTCGGTGACCTGCTGGATCTTCACGCCGAGCCAGCCGCGCCGGATCTCGCCGAACTGCTGAATCGAGGAGGTGACGGTCTGCACGACCTTCGAGGGCACGGCGAAGCCGATGCCGACCGAGCCGCCGGAGGGCGAGATGATCGCGGTGTTCACGCCGATCACGTCGCCGTCGAGGTTGAACAGCGGCCCGCCCGAGTTGCCGCGATTGATGGCGGCGTCGGTCTGGATGTAGTTGTCGTAGGGGCCCGACCTGATGTCGCGGTTGCGCGCCGACACGATGCCCGCGGTGACCGAGCCGCCGAGGCTGAACGGGTTGCCGATGGCGATCACCCATTCGCCGAGCCGGACCTTGTCGGAGTCACCGAACTTGACCGCCTTGAGCGGCTTGGTCGGCTTGACCTTCAGCACCGCGAGATCGGTCTTGGTGTCGCGCCCGACCACCTCGGCCTTCAGCCGCGTGCCGTCGGTGAGGATGACGGTGATCTCGTCGGCCTCCGCGATCACGTGGTTGTTGGTGATGACGACGCCGGCCGCGTCGATGATGAAGCCGGAGCCGAGCGAGTTCACCCGGCGCGGCGAGCGGTTCGGCGTCTGGTCGTCGCCGCCCTGGCCGCGGCGGTTCTTGAAAAACTCCTCGAAGAACTCCTCGAACGGCGAGCCCGGCGAGCCCGGCGGAAGCTGCGGCGTCGGCGCGGCGGAGGGGCGCCCTCCTCCTTCCACCTTCTGCGAGGTCGAGATGTTGACCACCGCGTCGATCACCTTCTCGGCGACATCGGCGATGTTTTCCGGACCGCGCGCGAAGGTCGGCGTCGAGAGCGCGGGCAACGCAATCGCCGCGGCGGCAATCGCGGCCAGAGCCGGTTGCCGGATGGCGTGCGCGAAGGCGGTGAGCAGGCGGGCCATGACCGTCGATTCTCCTGGAAAAGCCGTTAGTTTGAGAGTGCATCCGCGCCGGTACGGACGCAAGTGACCTGTGGCGCGGCCGGGACTTAACCAATCAAGACTTGTTCATCGGCGACTGAACGGGCGGATTGGGGCGGAAAAGCGGCCCGTCCGGCCCCGCTATCCCCGCACCAGCCAGATCAGCACCATGCCGATCACGGCCGAAGCGATCCCCACCAGCCGCAACATCCCGTCGGGCGTTTCCGTGACATGCGCCATCGCCCGTTTCACCGGCCCGGGAAAGGCCGCGAATAGAATCCCCTCGATGGCAAAAACCAGACCAATCGCGACCAGAAAGTCGGACATCCCGCCAAACCACCATCGTGCCGTTACGCCGCGGGACCGCTACCTCGGGGGTGCGGGCGCCGGCGCGGATGTCCGGGCATTGCCTTGAGCCGAATTGTCGCGCGACTTGCCCGACGGATCGACGAAAAAGCGGAAGAACTCCGAATCGGGCGACAGCACCATCCGCGTGTCGGTGTTGCGCATTCCCGCTTCGTAGGCCTGCATGGAGCGATAGAAGGCAAAGAAGTCGAGGTCCTTGCCAAACGCATCCGCGAAGATGCGGTTTCGTTCGCCATCGCCCTCGCCGCGGGCCTGCTCCGACTTGGAGGTCGCCTCGGCGATCAGCACGGTGACGTCGCGGTCGGCCTTGGAGCGGATCTCCTGCGACTTCTGGCTGCCCTGGGCGCGGAACTCGGCGGCCTCGCGCTGCCGCTCGGTCTGCATCCGCTGGTACACCGCCTGGCTGTTCTGTTCCGGCAGATCGGCGCGGCGGATTCGCACGTCCACCACCGAGATGCCGTAGACCTGCGCCTCCTTGTCGAGCTGCTCGCGCACGCGCCCCATCAACTGCTGCCGCTCGTCGCGCACGACACTGGTGAGCGTTGCCTCGCCCAGCACGCGCCGCAAAGCGGCGTTGAGCAGGATCGAGAGCTGGGAGTTCGCCCCCTGAACCGTGTTGACGGTCTGGTAGAACTTCAGCGGCTCCTGGATGCGATAGCGCGCGAAGGCGTCGACCACCAGGCGCTTCTGGTCGGAGGCGATCACCTCCTGCGCCGGGTTTTCCAGATCGAGGATGCGCTTGTCGATATTGATCACGCTGTCGATCAGCGGCACCTTGAAGTGGAGGCCGGGCTCAGTCACGACGCGGACCGGCTGACCGAGCCGGACCACCAGCGCCTGCTGGGTCTGATAGACTGTGAACAACGACGAGTAGCCAAGCACCATCGCGGCGAACAGCAGGACGAGGGCGATGCCTCCAGCGATTCCGACTCTCATCGGGCGCCTCCACTCTGCGGTTGCGCCGGCGACCGCCGCAGTTCGTTGAGCGGCAGGTAGGGCACGACGCCGCTTCCGGACTGGCCGGTGGAGTCGAGGATGATCTTGTCGGTGCCGCCCAGCACGCGCTCCATGGTTTCGAGATACATGCGCTTGCGGGTCACCTCGGGCGCCTTCTTGTATTCGTCATAGATCTTGATGAAGCGCGAGGTCTGGCCGGTCGCCTCGGCGACGGTCTGCGACTTGTAGGCGTCGGCGTTCTGGAGGATCTGCGCCGCCCGGCCTCGTGCTTCCGGCACCACGCGATTGGCGTAGGTCTGCGCCTCGTTCTGCGCGCGTTCGAGGTCGGCGCGCGCCGCCTGCACGTCGCGGAACGAATCGATGACCTGCTGCGGCGGATCGACCTTCTGCATCTGCACCTGCTGGACCAGGACGCCGGAGCTATAGGTGTCGAGCGTCTTCTGCATCAGCTCCTGCACCGCGAGCTCGATGCCCTGGCGCGCGCCGGTGAGGATCGGCTGAATGTCGGAGCGGCCGATCACCTCGCGCATCGCGCTTTCGGCCACGGCCTTCACCGTGCCCTCGGGCGCCTGGATGTTGAACAGATATTCGCCAACGCCGCTCGGCTTGATGCGCCAAAGCACGGAGAAGTCGACATCGACGATGTTCTCGTCGCCGGTGAGCATCAGGCTCTCCTCTGGCACGTCGCGCACGGTGCTGCCGCGGCGGGCGTCATCGACGATGCGCATGCCGACGTCGATCTTGCGGACCTGGAGCGCCTTCGGCGTCAACACGGTCTCGACCGGATAAGGCAGATGGTAGTTGAGGCCCGGCTGCACCTGACGGACCTCCTTGCCAAAGCGGAGCACGACGCCAACCTCGGCCGGCTCGACACGGAAGAAGCCGGAGAGGCCCCACAGCGCGATCGCGCCGAGCGCGATCAGCGCGAAGCCGCGGCCGCCCATATTGCCGCCCGGCAGAACGCTCCTGAGCTTGTCCTGGCTGCGGCGCAGAAAATCTTCCAGGTCAGGCGGCTTCGGTCCTGACGATTGCGGTCCGGAGCCCCAAGGCCCCTTCGATCCACCCGATCCCCAGGGCCCACCGCCCTGATTGCTCCATGGCATGAAATCTCTCCTCGGAGGCCGGCCATCGTGCCGGGAGTCCGTTTTTGCTGGTGAGGTTATATTGGAGGTGTCCGCGCCTTACAACGCGCGCCGGCGGCATGCGGCAACGTACTGGCCGGACACGCCTTTTCCATCGGTTTGAATCTCAAGCCCGTGCATAGGTGACATAACTGAAGGCAGCCTCGTCTCGCGGCCCCGCCGGATGATCGCTCCGTGCAACGGCGCGCCATTGTGTCGCATCGATCGGCGGAAAGATGGTGTCGCCCTCCGGCTGCGAGTGCACATGGGTAATTTCCATGCGATCGGCCAGGGGCATGATCTGCACGAAAACGTCCGTGCCGCCGATCACGACGATCTCGGCCGCGCCGGATTTCCGCGCATCGTCGCGCGCCGCGGCCAGCGCGGCGTCGAGACTGCGGGCGACGATGACGCCTTCCGGCGCAAAGCCTGGACTCCGGCTCACCACGATATTGGCGCGGCCCGGGAGCGGCTTGCCGATCGAAAGATAGGTCTTGCGGCCCATCAGCACGGGCTTGCCCATGGTCAGCGCCTTGAATCGCTTGAGATCGGAGCTCTGGCGAAACGGCAGGCCGTTGTCGCGCCCGATCACGCCGTTGTCGGCCACGGCGGCGAGGAGGACGATGGCGATGCGCTGCGGCGATACCGCGCTCACATCGCCGCTCACACCGCCACCTGGGCCTTGATGTGCGGATGCGGCTCGTAGCCTTCGAGCGCGAAATCCTCGTAGCGGAAGGCGAAGATGTCCTTCACCGCCGGATTTATCCGCAAGGTGGGCAGCGCCTTCGGCGACCGCGAGAGCTGCAGATGCGTCTGCTCCAGGTGATTGAGATAGAGGTGGGCGTCGCCGCAGGTGTGGACGAACTCGCCGGGCTGCAGACCCGTCACCTGCGCGACCATCATGGTGAGCAGCGCATAGGAGGCTATGTTGAACGGCACGCCGAGGAAGATATCGGCCGACCGCTGATAGAGCTGGCAGGACAGCCGGCCGCGGGCGACGTAGAACTGGAACAGGCAATGGCACGGCGGCAGCGCCATCCTGTCGACGTCGGCGGGATTCCAGGCGGTGACGATCAGGCGGCGGGAATCCGGATTGCGCCGGATCATCTCCACGACATTAGCGATCTGATCGATGGTGCCGCCGTCCTGTGCCGGCCAGGAGCGCCATTGCCGGCCATAGACCGGGCCGAGGTCGCCGCGCCCGTCGGCCCATTCGTCCCAGATCCGCACGCCGTTGTCGTTGAGGTATTTGACGTTGGTGTCGCCGGCGAGGAACCACAGCAGCTCGTGGACGATCGATTTCACGTGCAGCTTCTTGGTGGTGACGAGCGGAAAGCCCGCGGTCAGATCGAAGCGCATCTGATGACCGAACACCGACAGCGTGCCGGTGCCGGTGCGGTCGCGCTTCTCGACGCCGCCGGCGAGCACGTGCTCCATCAGTTCGAGGTATTGCCGCATGGGCTGGTCTCTGTCCGAGCGCGACTCAATCTGGCAAGTATCGCCGGTAAGACTAGCGCCGGGGTCGGCCGCCGCGAATCCGACGCTTGTCCCTCTATATAGTCGCGACAACGCAAAAGGGGCGGCTTGCGCCGCCCCTCGGGCCGATTTTTGCACAGTCTCAACAGGTTCGATACGGACCTAATTGGTCGGCCCGGCGGCCTTGATGACCGGCGTCCACTTGGCGATCTCGCTTTTCACCAGCGCGGCCAGGGCAGGTCCGCCCCGCCGGTCCTTGCCCGGAATATCGCTGCCGAGTTCGAGCAGCCGCTTGCGGGTGACCTCGTCGTCGAGCGCCTTGTCGAGCGCCGCCGACAGCTTCTCCATGATCGGCTTCGGCGTATCCTTGGGCGCAATCAGCGCGTTCCAGGCCGACGCCTGGAACTCCGGCAGCCCGCCCTCCTTCGAGGTCGGCACGTTCGGCAGCGACGGATTGCGCTGCTCGGTGGCGATCGCATAGGCCTTGATGGTGCCACCCTGAACCTGCGGCACGGCGTTGACGATCTGGTCGCACATGTAATCGACCTGGCCGCCGACCAGCGCGTTCATCGAGGGGCCGGTGCCCTGATAGGGGATCGAGGTCGGCTTCACCTTGAGGATGTGGTTGAGCAGCAGGCAGGTGGTGAACGACACCGAGCCGACGCCGGCATGCGCCATGTTGAGGGTCTTTTCGTTCTTCTTCACGTATTCCACGAATTCCTTGAGATCCTTCGGCGCGAAATCCTTCCGGGCGAGGATCAGGATCGGCGTGCCGGCGGCAAGACCGATCGGCTCGAAGTCGTTCACCGGATCGTATTGCAGGTTGGGATAAAGCGCGGGAGCGGCGGCCTGGGTGCCGAGATGGCCCATGGCGATGGTGTAGCCGTCGTTCTTGGCGCGCTTGGCGCGGGTGATGCCGGTGGTACCGCCGGCGCCCACCACGTTCTCGATCACGAGCGTATGACCGAGCGTCTTCGACATGTGGTCGCCGACGATGCGGCCGATCACGTCGGTCGGCCCGCCGGCTGCGAAGGGGACGATCACGGTGATGGCCCGGCTCGGATAATCCTGCGCCACCGCCGGGGCGATCCCCACAGCAAGAGCGAAAATACCGGCCAAAACGCCGGCCAGTGTGCGCGACGATGACATTGTTTTCCCCCCAGTACCTAAGTCGATGCCCGTCATTTAGGGCTTGTGGCTGCAAAGAAAAACCCCGGGGGAAGCAAAATGATCCCCCGGGGCTTAGCAATTGGTCGTAGCGCTTGGCGGCTATTCGGTAAACACCTCTTCGCGCTTGGCGCGGAGCGACGGCAGCACCGCGAGGGCCAGCATGACGAACGCAATCGCGAGCAGGGTCCCCGAGATCGGGCGCGTCAGGAACACCGTGGCGTCGCCGCGGGCGATGAGCATGGCGCGGCGGAGGTTCTCCTCCATCAGCGGGCCGAGCACGAAGCCCAGGATCATCGGCGCCGGCTCGAAGTCGTGCTTCACCAGCCAGTAGCCGACAACTCCGAAGATCGCGGTCAACGACACGTCGAACGGCGCATTGTTGAGCGAATACACGCCGATGCAGCAGAAGATGACGATCATCGGGAACAGATGGCGGTAGGGCACCCGCAGCAGCCGCACCCACATGCCAACCAGCGGCAGGTTGATGACGATCAGCATCAGGTTGCCGAGCCACATCGAGGCAATCATGCCCCAGAACAGCTCCGGCTGCTTGGTCATGACCTGCGGCCCTGGCACGATGCCGTGGATGGTCATGGCGCCAACCATCAGCGCCATCACCGGATTTGGCGGGATGCCGAGCGTCAGCAGCGGGATGAACGAGGTCTGCGCGGCCGCGTTGTTGGCGGCTTCCGGCGCCGCAACGCCCTCGATGGCGCCGCGGCCGAACCGCAGCGGATTCTTCGACACCTTCTTTTCGAGGGTGTAGGCAGCAAACGACGCGATGATCGCGCCACCGCCGGGCAGGATGCCGAGCAGCGAACCAATCACGGTGCCGCGGCCGATGGCCCCGGCAGAAGCCTTGAGGTCCGGCAGCGTCGGCATCAGACCGGTAACCTTGGTGTTGATGATCTCGCGGCTGCCCGGACTTTCCAGGTTGCGCAGGATCTCACCGAAGCCGAACATGCCCATGCCGACGACGACGAAGCCAATGCCGTCGGACAATTCCGGGACGCCCCAGGTCATGCGCTCGGCGCCAGTCTCGAGATCCGAGCCGATCATCGACAGCAGCAGGCCCGTGAGGATCATGGTGAGCGCCTTGAGCACCGAGCCCTTGGCCAACACCACCGCGAAGATCAGGCCGAGCACCATGAGCGAGAAGTATTCGGCGGGACCGAACAGCAGCGCCATGGCAGTCAGCGGCGCGCCGAGCGCCGCCACGAGCACGGTGGCGACGCAACCGGCGAAGAACGAGCCGATCGCGGCGATGGCAAGCGCGGGGCCGGCTCGTCCCTGCTTGGCCATTTCATGGCCGTCGAGACAGGTGACCACCGACGACGATTCACCCGGAATGTTCACCAGGATCGACGTGGTCGAGCCGCCGTACTGCGCGCCGTAGTAGATGCCGGCGAGCATGATGAGCGCGCCCACCGGCGGCAGGCCGAAGGTGATCGGCAGCAGCATGGCGATGGTGGCGAGCGATCCGATGCCGGGCAGGACGCCGATCAGCGTGCCGACGAGCGCTCCGATCAGGCAGAGAGAGACGTTGGTGAATGTGAAGGCCACACTCATGCCAAGCCAGAGATTTGCAATCAGGTCATGCATGGTTGTTCTCGCCGATCACCAGAACCGCGGCCAAAGCTGGAACGGAAGGTTCAGGCCGTAAGGGAACAGGAAGGAGCAGAAGATAGTGATGACGATGGCGACGATCAGCGTCTCGCGCCATTTCCCGTCCTCGGCTGCCGCGGCGCAGATCACCACCGTGGCGAAGCTTGCGATGACGAGGCCGAGCGGCCGGATGCACGCCGCGAACGCCAGGATCGAGCCGATGATGAAGACCACACCTTGAATCTTGTAGCCGGTTATGTCGGGCCCGCGTTTCAGAAAGCCTACGACGACCACGCCGAGCGACAGGATGGCGAGCAAGAAGGCGAACAGGCGCGGCGCCGTGCCGGGGCCGAACGCAAATCCGCGCATTCCCGGCAAGTCATTCGACGCCACCAATGCGGTCAATGACAGCAGGATCAGCGCCATGCCGCCATAGACGTCCTGCGGGTTCTGCACCCGCAACAGACCGGCCGATATGGCGATGCCAACCGCGAAGAAAATGATGATGGACGAGCGGACCGGCAGCGGGACGGGGTTATTCACCCAGAACGACCACACAAACAAACCCAGTGCCGCCACGGCCAAAATGATGCCGCCAACTAAATTATATTGCCGCCGGGCATCCGCCGAACGCGACCACTCTCCTGATGGCGTTGCATCAGACATTACGCACTCCCCTCATCCGCAGTTTCTTAAGTGCATCCCCTCTATAACAGACAGCCTTCCTCAATAAAAAGCAACCACGACTTGGACGGCCCGGAAAATTCGTAAGGTCAAACAAAACCGGTGAGCCCGGCCAGGCCGGCGATCCCGATCAACCAGAGCGGATTCCAGCGCGTCCAGTAGGCAGTCGCAGCGGTGGCCACGGTAATGGCCACGGCGAGCCAACTATGATCGGCGGCCTGGGTCAAAACGATCGCGCTGGCGCCAACCAGACCGACCGAAATCGGCACAACGCCCGCCTGCACCGCCACCCGCCAGGGCGCATCCCTGAAGCGGTCCCAGGTCCTGCCTAGAAAATGGGCCAATACGGCGGTCGGGCCGCACATGGCGAAGGTCGTCACCAACGCGCCGGCGAGCCCGGCGACATGATAACCTATAAGGGTCACCAGCATGACGTTCGGCCCGGGCGCCGCCTGCGAAATAGCGAACATATCCGTGAACACCCGCTCGTTCATCCAGCCGCGCAATTCCACTGCCTGACGGTGCATCTCCGGCACAACCGCATTGGCCCCGCCAAGCGCAAGCAGCGACATGAGCGCGAACTGCACCGTGAGCGTGATCAGTATATCGCCGTCCGCCTTCATCGCCGCACCTGAGATAGCCGCGCCCACGCCAGCGCGATGCTGACGGGAGCGATCACGATCAACACGAGGAGCAGCGGCCAGCGCATGAGGCCGATCGCAAACGCGGTGACCAGCAACACGATCGGCGCGGGCCCGAAGCTGCGGAACATTGGTGCGGCCATCTTCGCCACCGTCGCGACGATGAGGCCGGCGGCGGCCGGCGCAATGCCGCTGAGCACGCGCCGCACGGCTTCGACATCGCCGTAGCGCTCATAGAGCATGGCGGCGGCGAGCATCACGCAGAACGGCACGATCAGAAAACCCGCCCAGGCCGCCATCGCCCCGGTCGCGCCGCGCATGCGCGAGCCGAACACAGCGGTGAGGTTGACGATGTTGGGTCCGGGCAGAAACTGGCAGAGCGCGTAGACGTCGTTGAATTCCTCCGCCGTCAGCCAGCGCTTTTCCTCGACGAACATGCGCCGCGTCCAGGGCAGCGTGCCGCCGAAGCCGGACAGCGTGATCTTGAAGAAGGCGAGGAAAAGGTCGGCGTGGCTGGGGATCGGCGGGCCGGGCAAACGCGGGGCAGCGGTCTCGGGCTCGGGCTCAGTCTTTGACATGGCCAAAATATCTAGCCTCACGCCAGGGCTTCGACCAATCGATTTGTGGCATCGGCGCCGATTCAATCACCATGAAATTGAGGTGACGCCCGCGATGCCAAGATTCAGGGCGTTAGGCTCAGCGCCCGATGCCCGGATCGATCTCCTTGGCCTTGGCGATATCGACCTTGGCCTCCTCCTCCTGGCCGAGCGCTCGCATGGTCAAGCCGCGGCTATAGAGTGCGTAGGCATCCCTCTGATTGAGCCAGACCGCCGAGCTGTAGTCGGCCAGCGCATGATCGTAGCGCCGTTTGCTTTGATGGATATTGCCGCGATTGACGAACGCCTTGGCAAAACCGCCGTCGAGCTGGATGGCCTGGTCGAAGTCCTGGACCGCGCGCCGGATCTCGCCGATGGCGGCGTAGGCCAGCCCCCGGATGTTGAACCCCGGCGCGTAGTTCGGCCTGACGTTGACGGCGTGATCGAGCTCGCGAATGGCACGGTCGTACTGCCGCATGTCGTAGAGGGCGAGCCCGCGGTTGTAGTAGCCGACGCGCCCGCCGCGCTTGGAATTAACTATCAATGGTCAGACGCGGCGTTGTGAGGCAACAGCGTCACCCTCGATCCGTTAACCAACTTTCTCCTTATGGTTAACGCCGGCCGCGCGTTGTTCCGCGATGGCTCTTCTTTCCTCAACCTTCCGCGCCTATATTCAACCTGCCGGCGCAAGCCGGATATGGCGATAAATGGACGTCGTAATAAGCCTTTCGGACCCGGGGGCAGTACCCGGCGGCTCCACCCAAGCCCGGCGAGGACGGGTTTCGGCGGGGCCGAACTAGGATCGACGAGGGTGTAAAAGGCGCTCTTTTGCCCGGAATGGGTCCGACGTTATGGGCCTAAACCATAGTTGCCAACGACAACTATGCTCCGGTTGCTCAAGCTGCGTAATGCGGCTTGAAAGACCGAACTTGAAGTCCTGACGGGTTAAGCTCCGTCAGGCGGGGTCCGGAGGCACCTGGCAACAGAAGCCTCCACCTCTCCTTCCTTGATGGACACTTCCTATATTTGTGGTGCGGCGCGCTCCGCTGGCCGGTGCCATTTGGCATCCGGCGCGTTAGCATCAGGCTCGACATCCCGAGTCCCCAATTTCGAGATCCCATGCCCGTCGATCACATCCGCTACGACATTCTGGTTCAGGAGGCGCTCCGCGGCATGGTTCGCGACGTGCTGACCGAGGCGGCGAAGAACAAGGGCATGCCCGGCGACCATCATTTCTTCATCACCTTCGATACGACCGACGAGCACGCGCGGCTATCGGACCGGCTGCGCGCGCAGTATCCGGAAGAGATGACGATCGTCCTGCAGCACCAGTTCTGGGACCTCAAGGTGACCGACGAAGCCTTCGAGGTCGGGCTGTCGTTCGGCGGCGTAGCCGAGCGGCTGCTGGTGCCCTTCGACGCGATCAAGGCCTTCTCCGATCCCTCCGTTCAGTTCACGCTGCAATTCGAGACGCTGGCCGAGGCTCCGGACGAGGATGCCGGCGAGGCCGAAGCCGAGGCCGAGCAGCAGCCGAAGGGCAAAAAGCCGCAACGCCTGGAAGGAGGCCGCGCCACCAGCGTTCCGGCGAGCCCGCTGCCCGCCGCCAGCGCAGCCGAAGGATCGCCGGACCGGCCGCCGGAAAAGCCTAGCGACAAGGGCGGCGCCGAAGTGGTGCGGCTCGACCGCTTCCGCAAGAAGTGATGGCCAAGGCTCAAACCCCGAAGCGCACCGAAACTCGCACCAGGACCGAGACCGACACCTTTGGCCCGATCGAGGTGCCGGCCGACCGCTACTGGGGCGCGCAGACCCAGCGTTCGATCGAGAACTTCCGCATCGGCACCGAGCGCATGCCGCGGCCGCTCATCCGCGCGCTCGCCATCGTCAAGCGCGCCGCAGCCGAGGTGAACCTCGCGCTCAAGCTGATCGACGCGCGGCGCGCCGGCGCGATCGTCAAGGCGGCGCAGGAGGTGGTCGACGGCAAGCTCGACGATCATTTTCCGCTGGTGGTGTGGCAGACCGGCTCCGGCACCCAGACCAACATGAACGTCAACGAAGTGATCGCCAACCGGGCGAACGAGATGCTGGGCGGAAAGCTCGGCGCGAAATCGCCGGTGCATCCCAACGACCACGTCAACATGAGCCAGTCGTCGAACGACAGCTTCCCGACCGCGATGCACATCGCCGCGGCCGAGGAGATCGCGCGGCTGCTCGATCCGGCGCTCGCGCATCTGCAGGATGCGCTGCAAAGCAAGAGCAAGGAGTTCGCGCGCATCGTCAAGATTGGCCGCACCCACACCCAGGACGCGACGCCGCTGACGCTCGGCCAGGAATTCTCCGGCTACGCCGCACAGGTCCAAAGCGGCATCGTCCGCAACCGCCTCGCACTCAAGCAGCTCTATCCGCTGGCGCAGGGCGGCACCGCGGTCGGCACCGGCCTGAACGCGCATCCGCGCTTCGCCGCGCTCTTCGCCAAGAAGGTAGCCGCGATTACCCGGCTGCCGTTCACGAGCGCCCGCAACAAATTCGAGGCGCTGGCCTCGCACGGCGCGTACACGTTCGCCCACGGCGCGCTCAATGCGCTCGCCACCGACCTGTTCAAGATCGCTAACGACATCCGGTTTCTCGGCTCAGGGCCGCGCTCCGGCCTCGGAGAGCTGATCCTGCCGGAGAACGAGCCGGGCTCCTCGATCATGCCTGGCAAGGTCAATCCGACCCAGGCCGAGGCGCTGACGATGGTCTGCTGCCGGGTGTTCGGCAACCAGACCACGATCACTGTCGGCGCGAGCCAGGGGCATTTCGAGCTGAACGTCTACAAGCCAGTGCTGGCCGCCAACATGCTGCAGTCGATCAGGCTTCTCGCCGACGCGGCGCGCTCGTTCACCGACCATTGCGTCGCCGGCATCAAGGCCGACGAGACGCGCATTCGCGAACTGATGGAGCGTTCGCTGATGCTGGTGACGGCGCTCACGCCGAAGATCGGCTACGACAAGGCGACGAAGATCGCCAAGACCGCGCACAAGAACGGCACCACGCTGCGCGAGGAGGCGGTCCGACTCGGCTATCTCAGCGGCGCGGAATTCGACCGGCTGGTGCGGCCGGAGCGCATGACCCGGCCGGGTTGATTCCGCCCACACCGGGCCAGAACCGGTAACTATTTGAAACGAATTCAAGAAAACCGGTCATCGCGGCGTTCATCGCGACGCTGGACCAGCCTTGCCGACGGCCACCGTATCGGCGCAATTGTCGCCGATTGCTGTCGGCGTCGGGACTCTGAGGCTCACCATCATGCATTCGGCAAAGGTCGAGCTCTGGCATGGCTGAGATCGTCAATCTGCGGACCGCCCGCAAGCGCGCCGCACGCGGCAAGGCCGAAGGCCACGCCGCCGAACAGCGGCTCGCCCACGGCGCTCCCAAATCGGAGCGCGATCGTGCGGCGGCGGACCGCGACAAGGCCCGCCAGAAACTCGATCAGCATCGAATTGAAACAGGAGACCGTCGATGACGTCGCCAGTTATCAAACGCTCCATCGTCGTCGCTGGCCACAAGACCAGCGTCAGTCTCGAAGATGCGTTCTGGAAGAGCCTGAAGGAAATCGCCGACGACCGTGACGTGACCCTGTCCGACCTGGTGTCCACCATTGACACCGATCGTCAGGACGGCAACCTTTCATCGGCGATCCGGCTGTTCGTGCTCGATTTCTATCGCAGCCACGCGCCGATCGTCGCGCCGGCGCGCGACCTGACCGGGCTGCGGACGGCAACGTCAGTTCTGCGCGCCGAGTGAGACGGGTGGCGGCGCGGCCGCACGCGCAGGCGCCGCACTTTCTGCCCGGGGCACAGCGCGCGGCTTCGGCGCCGCCGGAATCGTGACCGGCGGCGGCAGCGCCGGAGCTTGAGCACCGCCTGAACTCTCACCGGTCGAACTTCCACTTGTCGCTTTAGGCATGGGCACCGCCGGCGCAGCGTCCGGCACGATCAGCGGAGCGGGCTCGGCGGGCTCTGGCGGCGACGCGGCGGCGGCCGCAGCGGCTGCAGCTTCGCGGGCGGCCTGCTCCATCGCATCGATCTGCCGGGATTGCCGCTCGACCGCGCGCAGCGTCAGCCAGCTCGTCAGCAGATTCGTATCGATCGTGCGCTTGGGCGCCGGCAGCGTTCCCTTGAGCGCGACCAGCACGGCGGGATGCGGCGCGCCCGGCCATGACGGCGGCGCGTTGAGCGTGAGCAGCGCGTCGAGCATGGCGTCGGCAAGGTCGACGTTGACGGTCGCCTGCAGGTCGGCGCCGTCGGCGCGGATGACGATATCGCGCAGCCGCGCCTGCCCCGCGCTGATGCTGATGGCGGCGGACGCTTTCGTCACCGGCAGGCCGGCGTTGTCGAGCGCGCCGGTGACGAATTCGCGGATGCGGCTGCCTTCGGTCGGAATGCCGAGCTCGACCGCGCGGGTCACCGCGCCGAACACATGGGGGTTGAGGCCAACGAGCTGCGCCCGCTCAAGCATAACCGTGCCGAAGCCGGCAAGCGAGCCGATGAACGCGGCGGGGCTGCGCCCGCTACCCTCGACCTCGGCCTGCAAGGCCATGCGGCCGGCCGTGGCCGGGCGATCGGCGCTGGGAAAGATCGCGCCCAGTTCGGCGTCGGTCAGCCCGATGCGAAGCCGGGCCATGAGACCGGCAGCATCGTTGGAGACCGTGAGCCGGCCTTCGAACCGGCCCTTACCCATTTCACCCGCGACGTCCTCGAACACCACCTCGGAGCCGTTGAACCGCGCGGTGCCGCGCAAATCCTGCGCCGTCAGCCAAGGCGAGAACACCGCGCGCTGCGCCTTGAAGCCGATGCGGCCGTTCAGCCCGTTCGCGCTCCAGTTCATCGGCTCGGCGGACCAGCCGGCCCCGCGCCGCGCCGGAATGCCGATCGCCGCCAGGATCGCCGCCGGCGCGTCGAGCGATTCCGCCTCGATCGAACCGTCGATCCGCGGCCTGTCTTCAAAGCGGACCGCCCAGCGGCCCTGCACCTTGTGTCCGCCGATCGTGCCGCCGAACTGCTCAAAATCGATCATGGCCGGCTGATCGGAGGCAAACCGCAGCGTGCCCTTGCCGCCGGCGTCGATCGGCCCCGCGGCGAGCTTACCTTCGAACCGGAGTTCGCGGCCAAGCGGGCCGTTCGCCGAAAGTTCGAGCCGCGAAGGCTTCGCCTCGGATGCGATCGCCTGTTCGAGCCCGAGCAGGCCGAGCAGCGGGCCCGATCCATCGGCCTCGAACTTGCCATCGACACGGACATCGGCACCGGCCAGCGCGCGGAGGTCCGTCAGCGTGAAAGCTTCGCGCTTGCCGCTCGCGCTCGCCGAGACATTGACGCGGATGGCGCCGAGCTTGCCGGTCAGGCCGATCCTGCCGTTGGCGCCGTCGGCCCCGCTGCTCTCCATGCTGACATTGGCCTGCAGCGTGGCGGTCTTCTGGCGCGCCGCGATCCGGCGCAGCGGGTCGGCCAGCGCCGGCGCAAACTTTTCCGCAAGCGCAAGCACGCCGTTGAGGTCGCGCGCGTCGAGATTGACCGCGATGCTGCCGCCCGGCGACGACTGCGTCTGGATCCGGCCGGTGGCAGTGAAACTGGTATCGCCGAGGTTGCCGACCGACAGCCGCTCGATCGCAAGCCCGCCCGCGTCGAGCTTGAGGCGCGCGGCGATGTTGCGCGCGTCGAAGCCTGCGATCTTGGCGCGGCCGATTTCCATTGCCAGCGTCACCTCGCCCGGCCGCTCCAAGCCCAGGCCCGACAACGCGGACTCGCCGAAGCCGAGCACGCCATCGAGATCGAGCTCTGCCGCGCGGAGCTCGCCGTCGAGGCGTGCCGGCCGGTCGCCGCTGGGCCAGGCATAGGACACGCTGCCCTCGACCACGCCGCGATCGATCTCCGTCCGCAGCCGCTCGACCGCGATCCGGTCCGACCGGAGCGTCACATCGCCCTTGGCGCGCCACGGCTTGAACTGCGCGGCCGTAATGGCCTGCCCGGCGAGCCAGGCCACCAGATTCTTCGGATCGTTGGAGTCGACGCTGAGCCCGCCGGCAAATCCGAGCCCCGCGTCCAGCGGATAGAGACGGCCGGCGACCTTGACCTGGGTGAATCCGGGCGTGCGAAACTCAAGCCGATCGAGCGTCCAGGTGGTGCCGTCGGAGCGAAGGTTGCTGCCGACGTTCTGCACCGCCGCGCCGCCGAGCGTCATCGCGTCGACGTTGAGCGCAAGCGTCACCGGCCACGACGGCCGCAGCGCGCTGCCGAACAACTCGCCGAAGGCCTGCACCACCGCGAGCGGCAGCCGCCGCGGCGCTTCGGGCGTCGCCAGCAGCCGGTCGAGATCGACCTGCCGGGCGGAGAGCAGCCCAGCCAACTGCGGCTGCGCGCCGAACCTGAACTCGCCGGAGCCGGCCAGCGTCACCGCGCGCTCGTCCGGGCCGTACTGGAACGACACCTCGTCCAGCGCCGCCGCCGCGACGCCAGCCTTGACCTTGCTGGTCAGCCGCCACGGCTCGTAGGCCACGGCCTTGCCGCTCGCCTGCACGGCGCCAACCGGCCGCGACAGCGTGAGCGCGCCGTCGAAGCGTGGCGCGCCGCGCTCGAACGCCAGCAGGCCGTCGGCCTCGACGGTCAGCGGACGCTCGTCGGTCTTCAAGCTGAACCTCAGCCGCGTGCCTTCGGCGGCGGCTCGCCCGGCGGAGATATCGTAGCCGTAGAGGCCGCCGCCGGTGACGAACTCGCCCTTGCCCTGGATCGGGCCGGTCAGCGAGCGGACCTGGCCTGAGAACCACAGATGGTCGAGCACAAGCCTTGTCTTGCTGGTGGCGTCGGTCAGCGTGGCGCGGCCGTCCTCGATGATCAGGCGGTCGATCGACAGCGTCTCGTTCGCCAATGCCAGCGCCGGCCAATCGATCTGGCCCTTGCCGTCGAGACCGATGTTGAACTGCGGCGCGACCAGCTTCATCTCGGTGGCGCGGATCTCGCCGCGCATGAGCGGCCCGAGCCCGAGCTCGATGCGGAGCGAACGCGCGCGCATCCGGCTGCCCTCGCCGGCAGGGCCGATGGCGACGGCGCGCAAGGTCACCGACGGAAACGGCAGGAGGGCCGCGTCGATGTCGCCGCCGACCATGACCTTGATGCCGACGAGCCGGCTGGCCTCGGCCACGAAGAAGGCGCGGTGGTCGTTCCAACGGATGACGTGCGGCCCCACCAGCGCCGCCAGCAGCGCCAGGATCATCGCGATCGCAAAGCTCAACAGCGTCGTCTGCACAATGGCTCCGGTGCGCGCGGCCCCCGGCAGGGTCCGAACATAAGCCTACCAAAACTATGGTTTCTGACAGGCAGACGCGACCCTTCCCGACCTGCCTGCAACCCACAATTGGCGTCGTTTGGCGGCAAATCTGTGTCCGCCGAATCCCTGGACAGTTTAGCTCAAAGCGAAGATTTTGCCCGGGTTCATGATGCCCTGCGGATCGAGCGCCCGCTTGATCGCCCGCATCGCCTCGAGCGCGGGCGCGCCGTGCTCGGCCAGCAGGTACTTCATCTTGCCCTGCCCGACCCCGTGCTCACCGGTGCAGGTGCCGTCCATGGCCAGCGCCCGCTCCACCAGCCGCTCGTTGAACGCCTTGGCGACCTTGATCTCGTCGGGGTTCTGCATATCCACCAGCAGCGTCAGGTGAAAATTGCCATCGCCGACGTGACCGACGATGGGCGCGATCAGGTCGCTCTCGGCGATATCGCGCTGGGTCTCGGTGACGCACTCCGCCAGGCGGGAGATCGGCACGCAGACGTCGGTCGGGATCATGCTGGAACCGGGCCGCAGCGTGAAGGTCGAGAACGCCGCGTTGTGGCGCGCCTCCCAGAGCTTCGTCCGCTCTTCCGGCCGGACGGTCCATTCGAACGGCCCGCCGCCGAATTCCTCAGCGATCTCGCCGAAGCGCTCCGACTGCTCGGCGACGCTCCCCTCGGTGCCGTGGAACTCCAGGAACAGCATCGGCGTCTCGCGCAACGCGAGCTTTGAATAGAGATTGACCGCCCGCACCTGGAGCGCGTCAAGCAGTTCGATGCGCGCGACCGGGATGCCGGACTGGATGGTCATGATGGTAGCGTTGCAGCAGGCCTCCACCGACGGGAACGGGCAGGTGCCGCCGGAGATGGCCTCGGGGATGCCGGAGAGCTTCAGCGTCAACTCGGTGATGACGCCGAGCGTGCCCTCGGAGCCAACCATCATCCGGGTGAGATCGTAGCCCGCGGAGGATTTCTTCGCCCGCCGCGCCGTGGTCATGAGTTCGCCGTTCGCCATCACCACTTTGAGCGACAGCACATTGTCCTTCATGGTGCCGTAGCGAACGGCGTTCGTCCCCGAGCAGCGCGTCGCCGCCATCCCGCCGAGCGAGGCGTCGGCGCCCGGGTCGATCGGGAAGAACACGCCCTGGTCGCGAAGATATTCGTTGAGCGCCTTGCGGGTGATGCCCGGCTGGATCACGCAGTCGAGATCTTCGGCATGCACCGCCAGCACCTGGTTCATGTCGCGGACGTCGATCGAGACGCCGCCCTGCGGCGCATTGACGTGCCCTTCGAGCGAGGTGCCGGTGCCGAACGGGATGATCGGGACGCGATGCGCCGCGCAGATGCGCACGATCTCCTGCACGTCCTCGGTCGATTGCGGAAACACCACCGCATCCGGCGGCTGGTTCTCGATCCAGGTGACGGTGTTGCCGTGCTGCTGGCGCACTGCCTGCGAGGTCACGAGGCGATTGCCGAACCGGGCGGCGAGCGCGCCCACCGCCGCCTCGATTGCCTTGGGGTCGCGCCGCACGGGCGCGGAGGTTTCTACTGGCATGGCGGCAGGTTAGCAGAAAGAATGCGGCGGCGGCAAAGCGCCGGCTGAATCGCCGATATTTCTGGACCGCTCACGAACATCTGGCAAAATGACGCCATGCTGGACCGCTGCGACCTGGAGCCCGTGTTCTTCGCCCCCTTCGTCTCCTCGGTGATGAAGGTCGAGCCGGCGTGGATCGACTACAACGGCCATCTCAACATGGCCTATTACAACGTGCTGTTCGACCGCGCGGTGGACGAGGTGTTCGAACTGCTCGGCTGCGGCGCGGACTATGTGAAGAAGGGGTTTTCCACCTTCACCGCCGAGGTGCATGTGCGCTACCTCCGCGAGCTGCACGACGGCGATCCGGTGCGCGTCACCTTCCAGCTTCTGGATTACGACTCAAAGCGCATGCACTATTTCGAGCAACTGTTCCACGCCGAGGAGGGCTGGGTCTCCGCCACCTCCGAGAACATGTCGCTGCACGTGGACATGGCGGCGAAGAGGACGGCGCCGTTCCCCGCCGATGTAACGCGGCGGCTGATCCAGATGAAGGCTTCGCACAGCCAGTTGCCGCGGCCGGAGGCGTCGGGGCGCAGCGTGGCGATGCCCTCCAGGTCCTAGTACACCGACCATAACCCCGGCGTCGCAAGCTCCAGCAGATGCCCGTCCGGATTGCGGAAGTAGATGCTGCGGCCGCCTCGCGACCAGGCGGTCGTGCCTTCGATCGCAACGCCGCGCGCGGCGAGATGCTGCTCCCACTCCGCCAATTCGTCCTTGCCGATGGCGAAGGCGATATGCAGCGGCCCCGCGCCGTCGTGGCCGGGAATGGTGCCGCCCGGCATGGTCACGGTCTGCGTCGCCGCTCCACGCTTGAAGATCAGCAGCACGCTGCGGCTCGCCACGCCGTAGGCGCTGAGCCGGCTGTCGCCAAAAATAGGCTTCAATTCCAGCACGCCTTCATAGAACGCCTTCGCGCGCTCCATGTCGTCGGTGTAGAGGGCGGTTTCCAGGATGCCGCCGAGCTTCGGCATCATCGTCGATCCCCGGTTGGTTGCAGTTGACGGTGCGGCTCGTTAGCATCCTTGCATGTCGATTGCATACGAGGCCAATTTCAAAGCTCAGTCCCGCCGGCGCACCGTTGCGCCGCCCTTGATCCGCGAGCACCGGATTCCGACCGCGGGCAGCAAGCCCTATATCGCGGTCGAGGGCCGCGACCACTGCCTGTGGTTCTGCGAAAGCGGTGCCTCGAAGATCGGCCGGCTCGATCCCAAGAGCTACTCCTTCACAGAGTTCGACCTTCCGACAGCAAACGCGACGCCCATCGGCATCGTCGAAGGCGCCGACGACGCGTTCTGGTTCGCCGAGAAGACCGGCAACAAGATCGGACGCATCACACCCGAAGGAAAGATCACCGAGTTCCCGGTGCCGACGCCAAACGCCGGCCCCGACGCGATGATGCTCGGTCCTGACAACAACATCTGGTTTTCTATGACGGAGGTGAGCCGGATCGGTCGCCTTACGCCGGACGGAAAGATCACAGAATTCAATGACGGAATCACGCCCGGCTCAAAGCCGCTGTCGATCGTAGTGCGAGACGGCGTGATGTGGTTCAGCGAGGCCAACGGTAACCACATCGGCCGCATGACGGTGGACGGCCAGATTACCGAATTTCTGATCCCCACTCAGGGCAGCCAGCCGCGTGCCATGTGCCCTCACCCGGACGGCTCAATCTGGTTTGTGCAGACATCGGCGAACGGCCTTTGCCGCGTCGACCGCGACGGCGGCATGGTCGAATACAAGGTGACGACGCCGAATGCCTCGCTGCGCAGCGTCTGCGTCGGCCCCGACGGCGATCTCTGGTTTACCGAGAACTTCGCCAACAAGATCGGCCGCATGGCGCCCGACGGTACCATGATCGGCGAATACGATATCCCGACCCCGAACAGCGGCGCGCGCTGCATCACCGCGATGTCGGACGGGCGCTTCTTCTTCACGCAATGGGACGCCGGCCTGATCGGCGAGGTCATCGTCAAGTAACGGAAATAATTCGGGGAGGATTAACGTGACAGTCGAACGGATCGATTATCAGGCGGGCAGCATCACCGGCAAAGGCGCGCTGGTGTGGAACGAGAAAATCAGCGGCAAGCGTGCGCTCCTTCTGGTGATGCCGAACTGGCTCGGCGTCACCGAACCGGCGATCAGGCGCGCGCAGAAGATAGCAGGCGACAAGTATGTCGCCCTGGTCGCCGACATGTACGGCGGCGGCATGACCTGCGAAGGCCCGCCGACCTCGGCGGAGTGGATGATGGCGGTGCGCAAGGACCGCGTCGAAGGGCGCAAGCGCGTCAACGCCGCGCTCGCCACGCTCGTCGCCGAGGCCAACAAGCGCGGCATCGGCGACAGCACGAAAAAGGCCGCGGTCGGCTTCTGCTTCGGCGGCGGCAATGTGCTGGAGCTTGCGCGCTCAGGCTCCGACGTCAACGCGGTTGTCTGCCTGCACGGCGACCTGCAAACCACCATGCCGGCCAAGACCGGCGACATCAAAGCCGCGGTGTTCGTGATCCACGGATCGAAGGACCCGGTGGCGCCGAAGGCCGACCGCGACGCGCTCGAAGCCGAGATGGACGGAGTGGGCGCCAACTGGCAGATGCTGGACTTCGGCGGAAGGCTGCACTCCTTCGCCGAGGAGGAGACGATGATGAAGGGCATGGCCGAGTATCATCCCGGCGCCGCGCACCAGACCTTCCGGATTCTCGACGACTTCATCCAGGACGCATTCAACAAGAAGCTCTGACATTTAATTCGGCGACGGGGGCCTGGCGCGCTCCTGTTCAAGCGCGGCCGGGCCGCGTTATACTTGGCTTTGTTTTCAGTCACTGAATTTGAGCCGGATGGCGGTACATGAAGCGGCGCGAATTCATTGCGCTCGGCGGCGGCGCGGCCGCCTCGGTCCCGCTCGCCGCCCGCGCGCAACAACGCCCGAAGAAAATCCCGCGTATCGGCATCATCGACGACGGGCCGATCTGGCAGCCGTTCAAGGATGCGCTGCGCGAGGCGGGCTATATCGCTGACAGACCGTCGCTTTCGAGACCTGCGCCGCGGGCGGCGAGGTGGCACGGCTCACCGCTGCCGCGTCCGAGCTGGCGGCCGTCCCGGTCGACTTGATCATGACCTATGGCACGCCACCGAGCCGCGCCGCCAAGGCCGTGACCTCGACGATCCCGATCGTCATGATCGCGATCGGCGACCCGGTGCGCGCCGGGCTGGTGCAGAGTCTCGCGCATCCGGGCGGCAACGTCACCGGCAACGCCATCCTGTCGCCGGAGATCGCCCCGAAGCGGCTCCAGCTCGTCAAGGAGATCATCCCGTCGGCCACCCGCGCGCACTGCTGTGAAATTCCGACAACGTCTCCAACGTGGTGATCCTCGAGCAGATGCGCGATGCGGCGCCCGCGCTGGGGCTTTCGTTCACCGCGGTCGAGGCGCGCGGCGCCGACGATTTCGCGGGCGCGTTCGCCATATTGGCGCGCGAGCGGCCGGACGCCGTGCTGCTGACCAGCGACCCTCTGCATCACACCCACATGCAGCGGATCATCGACTTTCTGTCGCAAAACCAACTGCCCGGAATGTTCCAGACCCGGAGCGATGCCGCCGCCGGCGGCATGATGTCCTACGGCGCGATCTTTCCGGACCTGTTCCGGCAGGGCGCCTCCTTCGTGCACAAGATCCTGCAGGGCACCAAGCCCGCCGACATACCCGTGCAGACGCCGCAGCGATACGAGCTTGTCATCAACCTCAAGACCGCCAAGGCGATCGGCGTGACGATTTCCGCATCTGTCCTGCTTCGCGCCGACGCGGCGATAGAGTGACAATCCAGACATTTTGAAAAACACGCTGGGAGGAATAACGATGCAGATACTCATGCGCATGATCCTTGGCTTCGCGCTGGCCCTCGGGGCCGCCGCCGCGCAGGCGCAGCAATATCCGAACAAGCCGATCCGCATGGTCGTGTCGATCGCAGCCGGCAGCGTCACCGACGTCATCATGCGCGCGGCCGCGGCCGAACTGCAGACGCGGCTCGGCCAGCCGCTGGTGATCGAGAACATCGGCGGCGCGGCGGGCATCCTCGGCGGCAAGACCTGCGCGCAGGCGGCGGGCGACGGCTACACCATCTGCATCATCTATCATTCGACCATGTCGTTTAACCCTCTCCTGTTCAGCAATCTGCCCTACAACCCCGACGACCTCGTGCCGGTGTCGCGGCTGTTCTTCCTGGTCGAAGGGCTGTTCGCCTCCTCGGCGATCAACGTGAACACGGCCGCGGAGTTGAAGGCGCTCGCGCAGTCCAAGCCCGACGGCCTGAACTACGCCACGCTCGGCGAAGGCTCCTATCCCGACCTGTTCCTGAAATGGCTCAACAACCAGTGGGGCACCAAGATCGTCGGCATCCCCTATCGCGGCGGCGGACCGGCGGCGCAGGCGCTGGCGGCAAACGACGTGCAGGTTACGCGCTTCGGCGTCGGCAACTTCGTCGGCGTCATCCAGGCTGGCAAGGTGAAGGCGCTGGCGGTCAGTTCAGCCAAACGCTCGGCGGTGCTGCCTGATGTGCCGACCTTCGCCGAGGTCGGCTGGGGCGACTATCCGGGCCAGGGCTGGTGGGGCCTCGCCGCGCCGAAGGGCACGCCGCCGGAGATCGTGGCCAGGCTCTCAAGAGAATTCCAGATGCTGTTCACCGAGCCGAAGTTCGTCGAATTCCTGGAAAAGCAGGCGGTGGTGCCGTCGGCGACCGACCCTGCGGGGTTTGCGGCGTTCCTCAAGCAGGACCGCAAGGACGCCGAGACGCTGATCAAGATCGCCAACACGAAGAAGATGGAGTTCAAGGAGTAGCAGGCCGCAACACCGGCCCTACGGCTTCAAAAGAATTTTTCCGATCACCTGCCGCGCCTCGATCATCTCGTGGGCGCGGCGGGCGTCTTTCAGCGGCAGGCGCGCGTGGATCAGCGGGCGGATCGCACCTTCGGCGAGTTTCTCGATCAGATCGTTCATCGACGCCGCGCGGATCTCGGGTTTATCGTCGAAAGTGTGCATAGTGAAGATGCGAACCGCAGCGCTGTTCAGATATCCCAGCCCGGCGTCGAGCGCATCGACCACGTTACCCTCGATTTTTCCTGCGAGCTTGCCGTAGGACACGACGAGCCCGAACGGCCCAAGCATCGGCAGGAACTTCGCGAAGTCCTTGCCACCGACGGCGTCGAGGATGAGATCGACGCCGTCGCCGCCGGTGATTTCGGACATGCGCGCCGCGACGTCCTCGCGGCTTTCATCGATGACACGATCGGCGCCGAAGGCTTTGAGCGCACGCGCCTTCTCCGCGGTCCCAACCAGCGCGATCGTCTTCATGCCGGCGAGCTTGGCAAGCTGCACGGCGGCGCTGCCGAGCCCGCCCGACGCCGAGCCGATCAGCACGGTCTTACCCGGCGCACCGCGGGTGGCGGTGTGCAGGAGATGCCAGGCGACCTGATAGTTCGACAGGCACGCCGCCGCTTCCAGATCGGCCTCCGGCGGCAGCGCGAACAGCGCGCGTTCGGGTACGGCGATGTACTCGGCGTAGCAGCCGGCGCGGACGGCAAGCTCGCGCGCGGTGACGTAGACCTTCTGGCCAATGGCGAAGCGGGCCGCGCCCGCGCTCCGCTCGGCTACCGTGCCCGACATCTCGATGCCAGGAATGGCCGGCAGCGGCGGCATCCAGGGATAAACGCCCCGGCGCACCAGCAACTCAGGCCGGCTCACGCCGATGGTGTCGGCTTTCACCAGCATCTCGCCGGGCTTCGGGCGCGGGGTTGGAACTTCGACATACTCCAGCACCGACGGGTCGCCGGTGCGGCTGAGCAAAATGGCTTTCATGCCGCCATCATTGCCTGTGGACCATGCCCTCGCAAATCCATGCCGCGAGTGCCAGTTTCTACTCATGATTCTATTGGACAGGGTCGGCCTTGGCTGACCCCGCAAAGCGCGATCCTCTTGAGGCTGCCGCCGCCCCGGCGCCTGCGCCGGGCGGGATCGCCGCGCGCGCCGCATTGGCGGCGCGGGGGGGTGAAAGTTATCTCGACGATCTGAATCCCGAGCAAAAGGAGGCCGTTGAGACCCTGGATGGGCCGGTTCTGGTGCTGGCGGGCGCGGGAACCGGCAAAACACGGGTTCTGACCACCCGGATCGCGCATATCCTCGCCACGGCTCGGGCGCGACCAGCCGAGATTCTGTCCGTTACGTTCACGAACAAGGCCGCGCGCGAGATGAAACAACGTGTTGGCGGCATGGTCGGCCAGGCGGTCGAGGGCATGCCCTGGCTGGGGACGTTTCACGCCATCGGCGTCAAAATTCTACGAAGGCACGCCGAGTTGGTCGGGTTGAAGACCGACTTCACCATCCTCGACACCGACGACCAGATCCGGCTGCTCAAGCAACTGCTCGCGGCCGAGGGCATCGACGAGAAGCGCTGGCCCGCGCGCGTGCTGGCCGGCCTGATCGACCACTGGAAGAACCGCGGGCTCACGCCCGAGCAGGTGCCCGCCGGCGAAGGCGCGGTGTTCGCCAACGGCCGCGGCAAGAAGCTCTATGCGGCGTTTCAGGAGCGGCTGAAGGTTCTCAACGCCGCCGACTTCGGCGACCTGCTGCTGGAGTGCATCCGGTTGTTCCGCGAGAACCCGGAGGTGCTCGCGCAGTATCAGCGGCGGTTCAAGTACATCCTGGTGGATGAGTATCAGGACACGAACGTCGCGCAGTATCTGTGGCTGCGATTGATTGCGCAGCGGCCGGCGGTGAATACGGCCGTTACCTCTCCCCGCTTGCGGGGAGAGGTCGACGCGCGAAGCGCGTCGGGTGAGGGGGCGCCTGGGCTTATCGAGACACCCCCTCACCCCGACCCTCTCCCCGCAAGCGGGGAGAGGGAGCGAGAGGCCCTGCCCATGGCAACGCTGTCGCCTCCCAAGAACATCTGCTGCGTCGGTGACGACGACCAGTCGATCTACGGCTGGCGCGGAGCGGAGGTCGATAACATCCTCCGGTTCGACCATGACTTTCCCGGCGCGAAGGTCATCAGGCTGGAGAGGAATTACAGAAGCACGGGGCACATTCTCGCAGCGGCGAGTCATCTGATCGCGCACAACGAAGGGCGATTGGGGAAGACGCTGCGCACCGAGGACGTGCCGGGCGAGAAGGTCACGGTTACGGGAAGCTGGGATTCGGAGGAAGAAGCCCGCTCGGTCGGCGAGGAGATCGAAGAGCTTCAGCGTAACGGCCATCTGCTCGACGAGATCGCCATCCTCGTGCGCGCCTCGTTCCAGATGCGCGAGTTCGAGGACCGCTTCGTCACGCTCGGCCTGCCCTATCGCGTGATCGGCGGCCCGCGGTTCTATGAGCGGGCGGAAATCAGGGACGCGCTCGCGTATCTGCGCGTCATCCACTCGCCGACCGACGACTTGGCCTTCGAGCGCATCGTCAACGTGCCCAAGCGCGGGCTCGGCGACGCCACCATCCAGCTCCTGCACGACCACGCCCGCAAGCGCCGCATCCCGCTGACCGAGGCGGCCCGCGCCATCGCCGCCACCGACGAGCTGAAGCCCAAGCCGCGCAACTCGCTCCGCATGGTGATCGACAACTTCGACCGCTGGCGCGCGCGCAAGGATTCGCTGCCGCACAACGAACTGGCCGAGATCGTGCTGGACGAGAGTGGCTACACCGAGATGTGGCAGAACGACAAGAGCGCCGACGCCGCCGGCCGCCTGGAGAACCTCAAGGAGCTCGTCCGCTCCATGGAGGAGTTCGAGAACCTCGCGGGCTTCCTCGAGCACATCTCGCTGGTGATGGACACCGACAAGGCCGAGGGCGTCGACGCCGTCAACGTAATGACCCTGCACGCGGCCAAGGGGCTGGAGTTCGACACCGTGTTCCTGCCGGGCTGGGAGGAAGGCCTGTTCCCGCATCAGCGCGCGCTGGACGAGCAGGGCCGCGCCGGCCTCGAGGAGGAGCGCCGCCTTGGCCACGTCGGGCTCACCCGCGCGCGCCGCCGCGCCAAGATCTACTTCGCCACCAACCGCCGCACCCACGGCCTGTGGCAGACCAACATCCCCTCGCGCTTCCTCGACGAGCTGCCGGAGGGCAACGTCGAGGTAACCGAGAGCAAGGGCGCGTTCGGCGGCGCCGGAAACCACGGCGCGTCACGCTTCGACAACATGACGGCGTTCGGCTCGAACTATTCGACACCAGGCTGGCAGCGCGCGCAGGCGAACAAGAGCCGCGGCGGATTTTCCGAGACCGGTGCGCCGCGCTACGGCGACAAAGGCGTCGGCGACGACTCGCTCGACCACGTCGATCCGATCTATGACGAGGACGCGCCTCCAGGCCCTCCGGCGGGCTCGTCACGCCGGAGCGCGAAGCGCGCAGGCGGACCGCTCACCATCGAGGGCGAGCTGGTGGCGAAATCGACCGGCGCCACCTCGGATTTTTCCGCCGGCGACCGGGTGTTTCACCAGAAATTCGGCAACGGCAACGTGATCGCGGTGGACGGCAACAAGCTCACCATCGCGTTCGACCGGGCGGGCGAAAAACGCGTGGTGGATAGTTTTGTGGAGAGGGTGTGAGGCGCCACCTTGACGGCCGTCTATAGTATTATTACTATAACCGCGTGAACGCCCTGCTTCGCGCCATCAAGCCCGCGGTGTTCGTCGGCTCCAGCCGGCGGGATTTACAAGCGCTTTCTGCGGCGGTCCGGCGAGAGGTTGGGCAGGCTCTGTTCGAAGCGCAGCTTGGCGATCATCCGGCCAGCGCCAAACCCCTCAAGTGATTCGGTAGCGGCGTCCTTGAGATTCGCAATCATTTCGACGGCGACACCTATCGCGCTGTCTACACCGTCCGCTTGGAAGGCGCGCTCTATGTCCTCCACGTGTTTCAGAAGAAATCCACCAGGGGCATCGCAACCCCACAACGGCATCGCGATTTGATCAGACAACGTTTGCGCCAGGCTGAGATCATTCACGCCGCGACCAGAGGAACCCAGCCATGAGCAAGAAGAAGGCTCTGCCCGCCCACGAAATCGGGAGCGGAAACATTTTTGCCGACCTCGGCCTCCCGAACGCCGAGGAGCATGTGCTCAAGGCCGCGCTCGTCGTGCAGCTTCATCGTCTGATCAAGGCCCGCAAGCTGACGCAGACTGCCGCGGCGAAGCTCGCCGGCATCAAGCAGCCCGACCTGTCGAACATTCTACGCGGCCACTACCAGGGCTTTTCGCTGGAACGGCTGATGCGAATGCTCACCGCGTTCGACCAGGACGTCGAAATCACCGTGCGGCCCCGCCGAAGAAAGGCGGGATCGGCTGGACAGATCACCTTCAACACCGTGCCAGCGTGATGGTGCTCGGGCCTACACCACCGGGCACATCCCTCCGTCCACATTGATCGCCGTGCCGGTGACATAGCTTCCCGCATCCGACACCAGGAACAGGATCATGTTGGCGAACTCCTCGGCGGTACCGACGCGGCCCATCGGAATCCGCTTGCCCATCTCGGCGATATATTCGTCATAGGTGCGGCCCTTGTTCTCCTGCGCGTGACCGCGCACCCACTGGTCGGTCTGGATGAGCCCGACCAGCACGGCGTTGACCAGCACGTTGTGCTCCGCGCCCTCGTTCGACAGCACCTTGGTCAGCGCCATGCCGGCCGCGCGCGTGACCGAGGTCGGCGCGCTGCCGTGGCGCGGCCACTTCGCGCCGCTGTTGAGCACGTTGACGATGCGGCCCCACTTGCGCGCCTTCATGCCGGGAAACGCCGCCCGCGCGAGGCGGATGGCCGAGAACAGCTTGAGGTCGAAGTCGGCCTGCCAGATCGCGTCAGTCGCGACCTCGAACGGCCCGTTGGAATGGGTGCCGGCGTTGTTGAGCAGCACGTCGACCCGGCCGAGCTCCTTCTCCGCCGCGGCGAAGATGCGGGCGCAGTCCTCGGCCTTGCTGACGTCGGCTGAGATGGTGACGACCTTGCCCTTGCCCTCGCGGGCGAGCCTCTCGCGCGCCTCCTCCAGCACGGCGGGGCGGCGCGCGACGATGGCGACGCTCGCGCCGGCGCGCATGAAGTTCGCCGCGGCGGCGAAGCCGATGCCCTGGCTGCCGCCGGTGATCAGCGCGCAGCGCCCGTACATTCGCATATCGATCATGTCTGGGATTTCCCGGTTGTTGCGGCCTTGGCGGCCCGCCCGTTCCCGATGTGTCGTCCATTTCGGGCGGACGCGCAACGCGCGCAAAGGCACTGTCACGTTAATCGGCAATTTGCAGACCAAGGGACCATGGCCGTAACGGTTCACGCCGCGACTGTCGCCTGGCGCCACGTTAGCATAGCCTGATCGCGAAACACGCGCAGGGTTCCGCGGGAGATCAGATGGCGTTGGATGTTGAACACATTGTAGACGGCGGCGTGGGTTGAGAGGAAACGCTGCGCCGATCCGGGCGACTTGAAGCGCTTCATTCGTCGTTCGCGTTGTCGCAATGGCTGATGGGAATTCTCTGCCCGGTTGTTCTTCCAGCGACCTGTGTCGTGCCGCCGCGCAACACCAAGTTCGCGCAGCGCAGAAACGTAGGATCGGAGCTTGTCGGTCACGATGGCGGCTGGAATGATGCCCTGCTTCTTCAGAAGTTTCCGCATCAGCTTGAATGCCGCCTTACGGTCTCTCCGTGGTTGAACGAGGATGTCTAAAACCTCGCCTTCGCTGTCCACGGCACGCCAGACGTACAACTGTTTGCCGTTGATGGAGACGAACACCTCATCGAGATGCCACCGCCCGTCCGGCCGAGGCCGTCCTCGTTTCAGCTTACGCGCAATGATCGTGCCGAACTTTAATGCCCAGCGGCGGACCGTCTCGTAGGACACATCGATGCCACGCTCGGCGAGCATATCCTCGACGTCGCGGCAGCTCAGAGCGAAGCGGAAATAGAGCCAGACGGCCTGCTGGATGACGATGCCCGGAAAGCGGTGGCGGCGGTATGACAGCTTATCCATAAGCAAACGCTATACGGCCCGTCCGTACCAAGCCAGCGCGTGTTACTGTGACAATGCCTCCGCAAGGCCTACACCGCGCGCACGACCCGCCAGCCTTCGGGCGAACTGGGCAAACGCCTGAAGGCCGACCCCACGCTTAGCTTCGTCACGCTTCCCAATGTGATCGCGGCGCAGGGCGCGCTGCCGATCAAGATCGGCGAAGACACCGTCGGCGCTTCCGGCGCTTCCGGCGCGCCGGGCGGCGAGAAGGACGAGGCCTGCATCCAGACCGGGATCGACAAGATCAAGGATCAGTTGAATTGACGCGTTGGTGGCATCCCGGGCCGGCGCTCAATGCCGAACCCGGGATCCAGCTTGCAATCAAATGCGCTATTTCCCCGCAAGCCACGTCGCGTAGCGCGCCTTGAGCGCCTCGGTCTCCGGCCGCCCGTCGTAGTGCACGGGCTCCGCCAGCGCGCGGCCCGCGGCGTGCACCCGGTAGGCCATGTAGCGATACGGCGCGGGATATTTCGCTGCGTCGGAATTAGCGATCATCGCGACGAATTTTTCCGACGGCTCGACCGGATCGAGCCGGTCCTTCTCGTACAGCGCCGCGCGCTCGATCATGCGCCAGACGCCGTCACGGCGTTCGAGCCGGTCGAGGAAGCGGCCGTTGGAGGTGAGATCGACCTCCACACCCTCGATGGTCTGGCGAACCAGAATGGCGACGCTCGTTTCGGCGGTGGCGCGGGCGCCGTTCACGGCGACGCGCGCCGGCCACAGCAGATGCTTGGCCACGCTGCCGCGGCCGAAGTTACGCTGGCAATGCGCGACGAACTCCGGATACGGCCCGCGAAACCACGACACCGCGATTTCGCCGCCGGGATGGAAGATCGCGGCGAGATCGTCCCAGCGCCCCTGGTCGCGCGCGAAGCCCCAGTTCTGGATAACTTCGGCGCAGGCAGTCTTGTCGGTGTCCATGCAATGCCTTGTGGCGCGTTGGATTTGTGAATTTTTGGGGACGGCCCTAAGGATATCTCGCGGTTTATCGCTCCATCGAGCGGTTCATAAGCCTGTCTATATCCTGTTGATAATTGCTGTGGAAGTTTCCCTTCGACCTGTGCATAAACCGCTGTGAGCAACGCCAGAAACAAATCCAACACAAATGGCGCAACCTTCGTCGCGCGGCTCACCGCCGACGAGGCGCCGGCGCGGCGCATCGCCAATTTCATGGCCGAGAGCCTGGATCCAGCCGAGGTCGTCTGCGCGGCCTTCGAGCGGCCGGACAAGAGCTGGCAGGTCGACATTCATTTCCGGAAAGAGCCGGTGAAGGCCGAACTGCGCGAGATGATCGCGCTCGCCGGCGACGAACGATCGGCGAGCACGGTGGTCGTGGAGCGGGTTGCAGCGCGCGACTGGGTCAAGGAAAGCCTCGAAGGCCTCAAGCCGGTCACCGCAGGGCGCTTCGTCGTGCACGGCGCGCATGACCGCGCGCGGGTGCCGTATCACAGCATCGGCATCGAGATCGAGGCCGCGACCGCCTTCGGCACCGGCCATCACGGCACCACCCGCGGCTGCCTCCTGGCGCTGGACGCGCTGGGGCGGCGGCGCCAGCGACCGCGCCACATCCTCGATATCGGCACGGGATCGGGCGTGCTGGCGATCGCCGCGGCGAAGCTGTTCCGCGTGCCGGTGCTGGCGACCGACATCGACCCGCGCGCCGTGCAGAACGCGCGCGTCAATGCGCAAAGGAACGGCGTCGGCGCGCTGGTCACCGTGGTGCATGCGGGGGATCTCTGCGCGCCGCAGGTAGTCGCGCGCGCGCCATACGATCTGGTGACGGCGAATATCCTGCTGCGCCCGCTGCAGCGGCTGGCCGCGCCGGTGGCGCGGCAGCTCATGCCGAACGCGCGGATGGTGATCTCGGGAATTCTGGCTTCGCAGGCCAACGCGGCGCTGGCCGCCTACCGGTCTCAGGGATTGGTGCTGCAGCGCTCGTTTGCACTGGACGGCTGGGTCACGCCGGTCATGGTGGCGCTGTCGGCCTGAGTCCGGTTGATGAGGCTCAGCGAATGGCGCATCTGCCGCTCCGCGAGCGTATCCAGCCAGCGCAGCAGGATGCCGCGCCGGGGCACCGAATTGGATGGCTTGCAGCCACTGAATGTAAGCGTAGCCATGTAGTTATCCTGACGCAGCGGGCGCTCCCACTACCGATTCCAACAACTCCCGCGCTGCAACATAATAGTGATTCGAAGCCCCATCAGCGTCGGCAATGGAGCATAGGTCCATTGCCCTTGCTGCATAATGTTGCAGCCAACCGCATAACCAACTGATTGTGAACATGAAATCGATCGCAGGCCGGTTTTACCAAGCCAGGCGATGGTGGTCATTTTGACGTGGCTGCAGGGCCGTGGGCCGCAATCGGCGCTTCACCGCACGAACGGCAGCGAGTCCTCGTTCCGCTCGTTGATCTTCCAGCCGGCTTCTTCCAGCTCGCGCGGCAGCCGCAGGCCGTGCCGCCGGGCGCGCAATTGCCCGTCCCTGCCCCGACCCATAGATTGCGGCGATGTTCGAGGCCCGTTTTCAGTCGTTCGACGACCCGCAACCGGCGCAGACCGGGCCCCGCGTCCAGGCACTGCGCGCCGAACTGGCTCGGAGCGGGCATGCCGGCTTCATCCTGCCTCGTGCCAACCGCCACCAGAACGAATACGTCCCGCCCTCCGAGGAGCGGCTCGCGTGGCTGACCGGCTTCACCGGCTCGGCGGGGGTCACCGTGGTGCTGGCCGACAAGGCGGCGCTGTTCGTTGATGGCCGCTACACGCTGCAGGCCCGCGACCAGGTGGACGCAACCGTGTTGACGATCGTACCGCTCGCCGACACGCCGCCGGAGCGATGGATCGAGCAGAACATGGCCGCGAACACGGTGCTCGGCTATGACCCCTGGCTGCACACCGCCGAGGGGGCGGAACGGCTCGCGCGCGCCTGCGCCACGGCCGGCGCGACGCTATCCCCGGCCGAGCCCAATCCAATCGACGCGATCTGGACCGGCCGGCCGGCGCCACCGCTCGGGCCGGTGGTGCTGCACGATCTGCGCTTCGCCGGCGAGGCCACGAGCGCCAAGCTCGACAAGATCCGTGCGGAGATAACCTCCCTGCGCGCGGACGCGCTGGTGATCTCCGACCCGCACGCCGTGGCCTGGACCTTCAACATCCGCGGCGCAGACGTCGCGCACACGCCGCTGCCGCTCGCCTTCGCCATCGTGCCGAAGGAGGGGCGGCCGGCGCTCTACATCGAGGGCGGCAAGCTCACCAACGCGGTCCGCCAGAAGCTCGAAGAGGCGACCGAGGTGCGCGAGCCCTCAGCCTTCATCAGCGATCTCAAGACGCTCGGCTCCGCGCAACGCACCATACGGCTCGACCAGGCAACCGGCGCGGATGCACTGTCGCGCATCATCAATGACGCCGGCGGCAAGGTGACGCGCGGGCTCGACCCGATCGCCATGATGAAGGCGGTCAAGAATCCGGTAGAGATCGAAGGCGCGCGCGCCGCGCATATGCGTGACGGCGCGGCGGTGACGCGCTTCCTCGCCTGGCTCGACCGCGAGGCGCCGAAAGGACAACTCACCGAGATCGGCGCGGTCGAGGCGCTGGAGAGCTTCCGCCGCGACACGGGGCTGCTCAAGGACGTGTCGTTCCCGAGCATCTCCGGCGCGGGGCCGGACGGCGCCATCGTGCATTACCGCGTGACGCGATCGACCAACCGCACCATCGCGCCGGGCGAATTATTTTTGATCGACTCCGGTGGACAGTACGAAGACGGCACCACCGACATCACCCGCACTGTCGCGGTGGGCCAACCGACGCCGGAGATGCGCGAGCGCTTCACGCTGGTGCTCAAGGGCCACATCGCCATCGCCCGCGCGGTATTCCCCGACGGCACCGCGGGCGCCCAACTCGACCCGTTCGCGCGCCAGGCGCTGTGGGCGCACGGCCTCGACTTCGAGCACGGCACCGGCCACGGCGTCGGCAGCTATCTGTCGGTGCACGAAGGCCCGGCGCGCATTTCCAAGCTCGGCAACACCGCGCTCAAGCGCGGCATGATCCTGTCGAACGAGCCGGGCTATTACAAAGCCGGCGAATACGGCATCCGCATCGAGAACCTGGTTTTGGTGGTGGAGGGCCCGAAGATCGCGGGCGCGGAGAAACCGCTCAACGCCTTCGAGACGCTGACGTTCGCCCCGATCGACCGGCGGCTGATCGAGCAAGGACTGCTCGACGCGGGCGAGGTGTCCTGGCTCGACGCCTATCACGCGCGGGTGGCGCAGACGCTGGGGCCGCTGGTCGACGATGCGACCAAGGTCTGGCTCGCCGCCGCGACCCGGCCGCTCGGGCAGGGCTGAAGGGTCTGCGTGAACGACATCGGCGCCAAACGACTGCACGACCAGCCGCGCGCCGCCGACGCCGCAAAGCCTTCCGACACAAAGCCGTGGGGCCTCCTCCTTCTGCTGATGGCGATGACCGCCATTGGCCCGACCACGCTCAACATCGTGGTGCCGGCGCTGCCGGAGATGGCCAATCGGCTTGCTTCCGACGTCGCCACGATTCAGCTCACCGTCTCGGTCTATCTGCTGGCGCTCGCCGCGGGGCAGCTCGTGATGGGACCCCTGTCGGACCGCTTCGGCCGCCGCCCGGTGATGCTGGCCGGCCTCGCGCTCACCGCCGCGGCGAGCGTGCTGGCCATCGCCATGGCCACAGCCGGCAGCCTGATCCTGGCGCGCGTGCTGCAAGCGTTCGGCGCCTCCGCCGGCATCGTCGTCAGCCGCGCCATCATCCGCGATCTGTTCGACAGGAACCGCGCCGCGGCGATGATCGGGCTCGTGGCGACCGTCATGGTGGTGGTGCCGACGCTGGGTCCGCTGATCGGCGGGTTACTCGACACGGCGTTCGGCTGGGAATCGATCTTCCTGTTCACCGCCATCACCAGCGCGATGGTGGTGACATGGGCCGCTTTCGCGCTGCCGGAGACGCGCGGGCTGAACGCGCCGCCCGGCGCGCCGCAGGGCTTCTTCCGCGATCTCGCAGCACTGACCAAGAGCGCCAGGTTCGCGGGCTACGTCTGCGCCGGCTCGTTCGGCTCGGCGACGTTCTTTGCGTTCCTCGGCGGCGGGCCGCACGTCATCATCACCTTGATGGAGCGCAGCTCGGCCGAATACGGCGTCTGGTTCGCGATCTCGTCGGTCGGATACATGGCCGGCAATTTCGGCGCCTCCCGCCTGTCGACCCGCGTCGGCATCGACAGGCTGATCTGGTGGGGCATCGGCATGGAGATGGCCGGCGCGGCCCTCGCATTGGCGCTCGCCGCCTACGCGATGGCCTGGGGGCCAATCATCGTATTCGGGCCGCAACTGATCATCTCGTTCGGCAACGGCCTGCTGCTGCCCGGCGCGATCGCCGGCGCGGTCAGCATCCGCCCTCAGGCCGCGGGCACCGCGGCGGGCATCACCGGCTTCACCCAGATGGCGCTCGGCGCCGCGGTCACGCAATACGCCGGCACGCTGCTCGCGGAATCCGCCACCGCCGTGCCGATGGCGCTGCTTCTGGCCGCGCTGGTCGCGGCGCTGGCAGCCGGGTTCGCGCTCTTGGTGCGGCGGCCCTAGACCCTCCCCTCCCCCCCGCGCGTGGTCTATCGTGGCATCAACAAACGACGGGGAAACGCGATGACAAAACCGACCGTAATGCGGCTCCTGTCCGCAAGCCTGGCACTGGCCTTCGCGCTGCCGCTCACGACAACCGGCGCAGGCGCCGAAACTCTCGCCGAGATTTACGAGAAGGCCAAGGCCGAGAAAGAACTGGTGTTCTATTCCGGCGGACCGGCCGTGCCGCACGAGAACCGCGCCAAGTTGTTCATGCAGCAGTTCCCCGGCATCGAGGTGAAGGTGACCGGCGGCTTCAGCAATGTGCTGAACGAGCAGCTCGAAAAGCAGATGGCCGAGAAGAAGCTCGCGGTCGACATGGCGTTCTTCCAGACCGTGCAGGACTTCGTCGCCTGGAAGAAGCAGGGCAAGCTCCTGAACTTCAAGCCCGACGGCTTCGATCAGGTGCTGCCGAACCTTCGCGACGAGGACGGCGCCTACATGGCATTCTCCGCCAACGCGCTGACCTACGCCTACAACACCGCGGCGGTGAAGCCCGAGGACGCGCCGAAGTCGGCACTGGATTTCCTCAAGCCCATGTTCGCCGGCAAGATGATCAGCGTCTATCCGGCCGACGACGACGCCGCGCTCTATCTGTTCCACCTCATCGTGCAGAAATACGGCTGGGGCTGGATGGACAAGTACACCGCGAACAAGCCGAACTACGTGCAGGGCCATCTGCCGGTGGCGCGGAGCGTGGCCTCGGGCGAGAACATCGTCACGCTCGATGCATCGTCATCAGTGTGGGATTTCAAGCGACAGGGCAAACTGGAGGTAGCGTGGCCGGCGGAAGACCTGGTGCCGGTGTTCACCGCCACCGGCGGCATCTTCAAGGACGCGCCGCATCCGAACGCCGCCAAGCTCTATCTCTCCTGGTATCTGGCCAAGGAACAGCAGAGCCGTCTCGGCACGTTCTCCTCGCGCGCCGACGTGCCGCCGCCGGAGGGCTTCAAGCCGCTCACCTCGTACAAGATCGCGAACAACTACCGGGAGTTCATGGTCGACGACAAATTGATCGCCGAATTGCGAAAGCGCATGGAAGGCTACACCGGCCCGCCGGTGAACAAGGGCGGGGTGCGGTAGAAAATTTGGTCTGCCATCGTCCGCGAAGGCGGACGATCCAGTAACCGAGATCGCAGGAGATGGACGCCGGGCATACTGGATGCCCGCCTTCGCGGGCATGACAACTAGGCGCGCCCCACCAGCTTGAACCAGTCGTCCTCGCTCAGCACGGCGACGTCGTGCTTCTTGGCTTCGGCGAGCTTCGATCCGGCGCCGGGGCCTGCCACCAGATAATCGGTCTTCTTCGACACCGAGCCCGCGACCTTGGCGCCGAGACGCTCGGCCATCGCCTTGGCCTCGTCGCGGGTCATCTTCTCCAGGGAGCCGGTGAACACCACGGTCTTGCCGGCGACCGGCGTGTCGCGCTTGACCGCCTCCATCGGCGTGACCTCGATCTCCTTTAGCAACTGCTCGAGCACCTCGTTGTTGCGCGGCTCCTTGAAGAACTCGACGAAGGCGTCGGCGACGATCTCGCCGATCCCCTCGACTGAATTCAGGTCCTCATAGGCCTCGGTTTCCTTGCCCTTGCCGGCCTCTTTCATCGCCTTGCGCAGCGCCTCGATGGCGCCGTAGTGGCGCGCCAGAATCCGCGCGTTGGTCTCGCCGATGTGGCGGATGCCGAGCGCGTAGATCAGCCGGTTGAGCTGGATCGTGCGGCGCGCATCGATGGCGGCGAACAGGTTGCGCACCGAGGTCTCGCCATAGCCCTCGCGCTCCATCAGCTTCTTCTCGGCGCGCCTGTCCCGTTTTTCCAGCGTGAAGATGTCGGCGGGCGACATGACCAGGCCGTCGGCGAAAAATGCCTCGACCTGCTTTTCGCCGAAGCCCTCGATGTCGAAGGCGTTGCGCGAGACAAAATGGCGGAGCCGCTCGATCTGCTGCGCCGGACAGATCAAGCCCCCGGTGCAGCGGCGCACCGCCTCGTCCTCCTCGCGCACCGCATGGCTCCCGCAGGCCGGGCACTTGTCCGGAAACTGGTAAGGCTTGGCATTCTTCGGGCGCTTTACCAGCACCACATCGACGATCTGCGGGATGACGTCGCCGGCGCGCTGGATCGTCACCGTGTCGCCGACGCGGATGTCGGTGCCGCCGCGGATCGGGTTGCCGTCGTTGCCAATACCCTTGATGTAGTCCTCGTTGTGCAGCGAAGCGTTCTGCACCACCACGCCGCCGACCGTGACCGGTTCGAGCTTGGCGACGGGCGTGAGCGCGCCGGTGCGGCCGACCTGGATCTCGATGTAGCGCAGCACCGTGGTCGCGCGCTCGGCCGGGAACTTGTGCGCGATCGCCCAGCGCGGGCTGCGCGAGACAAAGCCCAGCCGCTCCTGCCAGTCGAGCCGGTCCAATTTATAGACGACGCCGTCGATATCGTAGTCGAGCTTGGCGCGCTCCAGGCCGGTGTCGCGGTGGAACGCCAGCATATCCTCCACTGAGCGGGCGAGGCGCCACAGCGGATTGGTCTGAAAGCCCGCCGCCTTCAGCCATTTCAGCATGCCGGACTGCGTCTCCGCCGGCATCTCGCTCATCTCGCCCCAGGCGTAGGCGAAGAAATGCAAGGTGCGGGATGCGGTGATCCTGGCGTCCTTCTGGCGCAGCGAGCCGGCCGCGGAGTTGCGCGGATTGGCGAACACCGGCTCGCCGGCCTCGGCCTGGCGCCTGTTGAGCGCGAGGAAGTCCGGCTTGGTCATGTAGACCTCGCCGCGCACCTCGCAGACCGCCGGGATGTGTTTGCCCTTCAGCTTGTCGGGGACTTCCTTGAGCGTGCGGATGTTGGCGGTGACGTCCTCGCCCTCGAATCCGTCGCCGCGGGTGGCCGCCTTCACGAGCGCGCCGTTCTCGTAGCGCAGCGACATCGACAAACCGTCGATCTTCGGCTCGGCGGTGAAAGCGAGCGGCTCGTCCTCCTTCAGGTTGAGGAAGCGGCGGATGCGGGTGGCAAAATCCGCCACATCCTCCTCGCTGAAGGCGTTCTGCAGGGACAGCATCGGCACCGCATGCCGCACCTTGGCGAAGCCCCGCGAAGGCGCGGCGCCGACCTTGCGCGACAGGCTGTCCAGCGTGCGCAGATCCGGAAACCGCTGCTCAATCGCCTCATAGCGCCGCCGCAGCGCGTCGTATTCCGCGTCCGACACGGTCGGCGCGTCCTTCTGGTAATAGCGTTCGTCGTGCCCCTTGATCTCGGCCTCGAGGCGCGCGTGCTCGCGGGTAGCCTGGCGCTCCGTCATCTCGTCGACGGCGAGCCTGGAATCGCGGTGGGGTTTCGGCGTGGCCATAAACCTCAATATATTCGCGCCGCGGCCCGTTCCATACCCGTTCCATTCCCATGTGGATGGTTGTAGGCTCAACGCCTGATGCGGCGGGCCTGAGTGAGGCCACAACGGCCTGCGGCGAGGGCCCTCGGAAACGAGGGCCCTTCTTTTTTTCGAGCCAAATTTTGCCCCCCCCCGGAATCGAGGCCGCACTTTTCCTAGCGCTTGGCGCCCCATTTTGCGGTCCAGGCCGGCAGCACCGCCGGGTTGACCACATAGCGCGGCGGCCAGCCGGACAACACGAGGTCGAGGTTCTCGCGGGTCGCGACCTCCAGCGAATGATGCGCCTCGATGGTGTGGCCGATCATGTGCGGCGTGAGGATCAGATTCGGCAGACCGCGCAGCGGGCTTTCCGCCGGCGGCGGCTCGACCGCGAAAACATCGAGCGCCGCGCCCGCGATCGCCTTGGTCTTGAGCGCCGCGGCCAGCGCCGCCTCGTCGACGATGGGGCCGCGCGCCATGTTGACCAGGATCGCGGTCTTCTTCATCAGCCGCAGCCGGTCCGCGCCGATCAGCCCCCGCGTCTCGGGATTGAGACTCGCCAGAACCACGACGACGTCGCTGGTTCGCATCAAGGCATCGAGATCGACGCGCGGCATCGGCGGCAGGCCGGTGAGATCGGCGTCGCGGCGCGCGCTGTACTGCAGGCTCGCGCCCCACGGCGCCAGCAGACGCGCGGTCTTCCGCCCGATCCGGCCGAGCCCGACGAGACCCACGGTCTTGCCGCGCAACTGGCTCGCCTTGAGCTGCGGCGGGCGCCACAAGCCCTGGCGGATGCGGCCCTGCGCGCCGTCGAGATCGTAGAGCGCGGCGAGCATCATCAGCACCGTCGCCTCGGCCATGCCGACGATGTTCTCGTCGGTCTGCGCATTGGCGACGACGATCGTGAGTTCGGTCGCAGCCGCCATGTCGATGCCGTCGATGCCGGTCACGGCGGACACGATGGCGCGCAGCCGCGATGCCGGAGCGAGCGTCGCCCCCGTCAATGGCAGAACCCCGACGCACAACAGGATGTCGATACCGGCCAGCGGGTCGGCCGCCGCCTGGAATGCGGCGCGGTCCGCATGACGCACGATCCGATGCCCGGCCTTGCGCAGGTCCGCGCCGATCTCGTCGAACATCTGGTCGTGGGAATGCCAGCCGACGACGGCGATATCGAGCGGGGCTGCGGGCTTCATGATGGCCCCGCTACGCCGTCAGGCCGGCGATGGCGACATAGCGCCGCCGCTGCGCCGCCGCGTTGCCGAACAGCGACGACAGCAGCATCGCCCGCTTGAGATAGAGGCCGATGTCGTGCTCGTCGGTGAATCCGATCCCGCCGTGAAGCTGGATGCAGGCCTGGGTGACGGTCAGGGCGTCTTCCGACGCCTTGGCCTTGGCGGCGGCGGCCAGAGCGGGATCGATGCGATAGGGGTCATTGTTAGCCGCGATCTGGAACACCAGCGACCGCAGGGCCTCGGTCTTGATGTAGATGTCCACCGCCTTGTGCTGCAGCGCCTGAAAGCTGCCGATCAGCTTGCCGAACTGCTTTCGGATGCGAAGGTAGTCGAACGTGATCTCCTGCGCCTTTTCCATCACGCCGAGCAGTTCGGCGGACAGCGCGAACAGCGCGAGATTGTGCAGCGCGTCCACCGCGTTCCGCGATGACTGGCGCGACGGCACGAGATCGGCCGGCGCATCCTTGAGACTGAGCGTCGAAAGCTTGCGGCCATCCACGGTCTGCGTCGCCGACAGCGTGCAGCCTGGCGCGTTGCGCGCCACATAGCAAAGCTCAGGCCCGTCGCGCGCGCTGGCGCTGACGAGAAAGCCGTCGGCGCCGTCGGCGCACACGAAGGTCTTGGTCCCGGTGACACGAAGCGCGCCGCTCTCTCCCGCAACTTGGGTGCGCGGCGCAAGCGGGTCGTCACCGAACGCGCCTTCCTGCAGCGCCGGCACGACCAGCGCCGCGCCGGTCATCGCCCGTTCCAGCATCGGATGCGGCGTGCGTCCCTGCGCGAGCGCGACAGCCGAGATCGCCGCGAGCCCGATCGGCTCGCAGACGAGCCCCCGCCCCGCCTGTTCGAGCACCAGGGCAAGCTCGGTGAGGCCGAGGCCGAGGCCATTGGCGGAATCCGGCACCAGCATGCCGAGCCAGCCAAGCTCTCCCGACTCGCGCAGCCGCGCCGGCGCGAAGCCCGGGGCCTGCCCGCGAAAGCCGCGCGCCACCTTCGGCCCCGCCGCTGCGATGAACTTGGCCGCGCTGTCGCGCAACAAAGTCTGCTCCGAGGTCAGATGCAGGTCCATGACGGCCTATGGCGCTGTTTCAGTTCGGCAGGTTCAGGACGCGGCGGGCCACGACGTTGCGCTGGATTTCCGACGAGCCGCCGTAGATCGTCACGCGCCGCGCCTGAAGGAACGGGGTCGCCACATCCACCTCGCCAAAATCCGTCGCGATCGGCCTGTCCGCCGCCGCGTGGCCGCCCGCCGCCTCGATCAGAAGCTCATTGAGCGCCTGCAGCAGTTCGGACCCGAAAATCTTGATGATCGAGGATTCCGGCCCCGGGCTTTGCTCGCTGTTGGTCAATTCCACCGCATGGCTGAACAGTGCCGCCAGCGCCGTGACATTGATGCTGGCCGCCGCGAGTCGATCCTGGAACGCCGGGTCCACTATCACCCCGGAGGCGCGCGCCATCGTCTTGATGCGATCCAGCGCCATCAGAGCGAATTGCGGGTTCGAGGTCCCGAGCCGTTCGTGCCCCAGGAGCGCGTTGGCGATGCGCCAGCCGTCATGCAGCTTCCCGACCAGGTTTCCGGCGGGCACAATGACGTCGTCGAAGAACACCTCGCTGAACTCATCGTCGCCCGCGATCGTCTTGATCGGCCTGACTGTGATTCCTGGGCTGTGCATATCGATCAGCAGGAAGCTGATGCCGGCCTGCCGCGGCTGCGCCTGCGGATCGGTGCGAACGAGCGCGAACATCCAGTCCGAATAATGCGCCCAGGTGGTCCAGATCTTGTGTCCTTTGACCACGAAACAGTCGCCCTCCAGCGTGGCACGGGTCGACAGGCTCGCAAGGTCGGAGCCCGCACCCGGCTCGGAATAGCCCTGACACCAGATCACCGAGCCCTCAATGATGGGCGGCAGATGCTGCGCCTTCTGTGCCTCGGTCGCGAACTCCATCAGGATCGGGCCGATGTGGTTGAGGCCCTGAACCGGCAGATGCGGCGCGCCGACGCGCGCCAGCTCTTCGGTCATGATGATCTGTTCGTTGAGCGTGGCGCCCATGCCGCCGTATTGCCTGGGCCAGTGCGGGGCGATCCAGCCTTTGCGCGAGAGCGTGTGATACCAGGGCATCAGCTCCGCCGGCGGCGGGCGGGTCGTGCGTCCGCGGAGCGCCGGCGGAAGATTAGCCTCCAGCCATGCCCGCACCTCCATGCGGAACTCGGCTTCGGCGGGCGCGTCATGACGGAACATGCGGTGGAATTTCGATGCTACGCGGGTGGAAGGTGCGGCCTTCCGAAAATCATATCTGGACGTGCCGGTGATGCAAGCCGGGCGGAATCGGACTCGCGGCAAGGCCCGCTATTTCTCAGCCGACGTCGCGCCGCGTCACTCGATCACCTCGTCGGTGCGCGCAAGCAATGTCGGCGGCACAGTGAGTCCGAGCGCCTTGGCGGTCTTCAGATTCACGACGAGATCGAATCGGACCGGCTGTTCGACTGGAAGGTCCTCCAGCTTGGCTCCACGCAGAATCTTGTCGACATAGTCGCCGGAGCGCCGAAACAGGTCCACGAAGTTCGGCCCGTACGACAGAAGCCCCCCCGGCCCGCGCGAATTCCTGCGCGCCGTGCATCGTCGCTAATCCCGCACCGAGCGCGATATTGTTGATGCGGACGCGCTCGTTGTTGATGAGCGCATCGGAGGAGACATAAAGGCCGTCGATCTGGCCCTTGATTCCGGTCAAGGCAGGTTCGATGTCCTCCGCCTTCCGGATTTCCAAGATCGAGGTTTGGAGCCCGAGAGATTGCGCCGCGGCCTGCACCTCGCGCATCTCAACCACGGAGCCGGAATTGCCGACATTGGCCATGATCGCCAGCCGGCGGAGACCGGGACTGACTTCGCGCAACAGCTCGATCCGCTTGCCGATGAGATCCCGATGCACGGTCGACAGGCCGGTGACATTGCCGCCCGGCCGCGCAAGGCTGGCAACCAGTCCGGTGCCGACCGGATTTGCCCCCAGCGCGAAGACGATCGGAATGGTGGACGTCGCCTGCTTCGCCGCGGCGATGGCCGGCGTGTTGAAGGTGACAATGATGTCGACCTTCATCCGGACCAGTTCGGCAGCGATCTCGGGATAGCGATCGGCGCGACCGTCCGCCCAGCGATATTCGATCGCGACGGTTCGATTTTCGACCCATCCCAGTTCGCGTAGCCGTCGCTCAAGAGCCTCCACCCAGGGACGGGCGGCAGCCGCCGTGGTCGCGCCAAGGAATCCTATTGTCGACAGTTTTTTCGCCTGCTGCGCCCGCGCGGCTACAGGACACGCGGCTGCAACGCCGCCAAGCCCAGCCAGAAATTCGCGCCGTCTCATTGCCTCCCCCCAAGGCTCAGGACCACGCCAACGTACACCGAAGTCTAGCCTATCGTGGCATGGCTTTGGAGGGGTCGATCGGGGCAATGAACCGCACGAAGCAGCGCCTATCCCGCCGCCGCGCGAATGAGCTTCTCGGCGGCGGCGCGCGCCTCCTCGGTGATCTCGGCGCCGGCGAGCATCCGCGCGATCTCCTCGCGGCGGCGCGGGGCGGCAAGCTCGGTGACGCGCGTCGCAACCCGCTTGCCCTTCTCCAGCGCGTCCTTGGTGATTAGGTAGTGCCGCTCGGCGCGCGCGGCGACCTGTGGCGCATGGGTGACGGTGACCACCTGTACGCGGTCGCCCAGCCGCGCGAGCCGCACGCCGATAGCGTCGGCAACGGCGCCGCCCACGCCGGTGTCGATCTCGTCGAATACGAGCGTCGGCGCGGAGCCGCGATCTGCCAGCACGACCTTGAGCGCGAGAAGAAAGCGCGCGAGTTCGCCGCCGGAAGCGACCTTCATCAGCGGCCCCGGGCGGGTGCCCGGGTTGGTCTGCACCCAGAACTCGACGCGATCGATGCCGTTCGGGCCCGCCGCCGCGGGATCGCTGTCGATCTGCGTGGAGAATTTCGCGCGATCGAGCTTGAGCGGCTTCAATTCGCCGTTGACCGACTTGTCGAGTTTTTCGGCGGCTTTCTTCCGCGCCGCCGACAGCCTCGCTGCGTCAGCGGCAAAGCGGGTGCCTGCCTCATTCGCCGCCTTCTCCAGCGCCGCCAGCCGCTCGGCGCCGGCGTCGATCAATGCGAGATCGGCGACATACTTTTCGGCCAGCGCGTTGAGCGCGTCGACCGGCGAATTGTACTTGCGACCGGCCGCGCGCAGCGCGAACAACCGCTCCTCGATGCGCTCCAGCTCCTGCGGGTCGTGGTCGGCGACCCGCAGCGCGTGCTCGAGATGGCCCCTCGCCTCATCCAGCGCGTTCAGCGCCGTGTCGAGCGCCTTCACCGCGGGCTCGACCAACGTCGGCGCCTGGGTGCCGCGGCGCTCCAGCCGCCGCACCGCCGCGGCGAGCGCAGGGATCGGAGAGGCCGCGCCCGCCACCGCGTCGTGGGCGTCGCGAAGGTCGCCGGCGATCTTCTCGGCCTGCATCATGGAGGCGCGCCGGTCCGCCAGCGCGGTCTCCTCGCCGGGTTGCGGCGCGAGCTTGGTCAGTTCCTCGACCGCGTGGCGCAGCCATTCCGCCTCGCGCGCCGCGCGCTCGACATCGGCGCGATGCCGGGCGACCGCCTCCTGGGCCTCGCGCCGCGCGGTCCAGAGCTTTTCGATGGCCGCGGCGTCGTCCTCGAGCCGGCCATAGGCATCGAGCAGATGGCGATGGGTTCCGGCATCGACCAGCGCGCGGGCGTCGTGCTGGCCATGGATCTCGACCAGCGCCGCGCCCAGCGCCTGCAGCGCCTGCACGCTCACCGGCTGGTCGTTGACGAAGGCGCGGGTGCGGCCGTCGGAAAACTGCACGCGGCGCAGGATCACGGGCTCGTCGGCGGCGATGTCGGAAAGCTGCGCGCGCGCCGGATGCCTGGCCGGCAGCTCGAACATCGCGGTGACCTGGCCCTGCTCCATGCCCTGGCGCACCAGCGTGGCATCGCCGCGGGCGCCCAGCGCCAGCGCGAAGGCATCGAGCAGGATCGACTTGCCGGCGCCGGTCTCGCCGGTCAGCACCGAGAGGCCCGACACGAAATCGATGTCGAGCCGGTCGATCAGCACGATGTCTCGGATCGAGAGCCGGGCCAGCATGGTTTCCTCAACTTCGACGGTCATCATCCGTGAAAGCGGATGATCCAGTAAACACAGTCGTGTGCGATTCTAACAAGCCGACTGAGAATACTGGATGCCCCGCATTCGCGGGGCATGATGGCGCGCGGCTGTGGACGGCGCCTAGCTTTTGCTGCTGGCGAAGGGCGATTTGATGTTGGCAAAAGCCCGGCTGATCCAGGAGCCCTTGTTTTCGGTCGGCTCGAAGCCGCCCGCCTTCACCAGCCGGTAAGCGTCGGAATACCAGCGGCTGTCGGGGAAATTGTGCCCGAGCACCGCGGCCGCGGTCTGCGCCTCGGTCGCTACGCCCAGCGCCATGTAGGCCTCGGTCAGGCGCATCAGCGCCTCTTCGACATGCCGGGTGGTCTGGTATTGGGTGACCACGATCTTGAACCGGTTGATCGCGCCCGTGAAATCCTTCCGGGTCAGGTAGTAGCGGCCGGTTTCCATTTCCTTGCCGGCGAGCTGGTCGCGCGCGACTTCGATCTTCTGCTTGGCGTTCTGCGCGTATTCGGAATCGGGGTACTTGCGCGACACCTCTTCGAGGGCCGTGATCGCCTTTTCGGTCCGCCCCTGATCGCGGGTGACGTCGGGGATCTGATTGTAATAGGCCGAGCCGATGAGGAACTGCGCATAGGCCGCGTCGGGGCTGCCCGGATGCAACGTCACAAATCGCCGCGCCGCCGAGATCGCATCCTCGTATTCGCGCGATTCATATTTTGCGTAGGCCACCATGATGAGCGATTTGCGCGCCCATTCCGAATATGGGTGCTGACGCTCGACCTCTTCAAACTTCTTGCTCGCGTCTTTGAAATCCCGCCGCTTGTCGAGCAGGAAGACGCCCTCGTTGTAGAGCTTTTCCGGCGGCCCGTCGGGAGCGATCGCCTCGTCCTTGTTGAACAAGCTGCAGGCCCCGAGCGGGACCGCCAGCACGGCGAACAACACAGCGGTGTGCAGCAGCCGCGCGAGCGGCGCATGCCACAGGAAACCGGCTGATGGAATTCGGCGCGTCTGCATGCGATGCGTGGAGCCCCCGCGCGGTCCGACCCGCGACCCCTATCTATTTGAAAAATAAAGGTTGACCGACCGTTTATGCGGACATTCGGCCCGGAATATGGCGGTCGAACTCAGGATACGTCCGGGCCATAGGCCGGCGCCACCAGGCCGGTGGCCAGGTCGGCATACCCGCGGATGGCGCGGCGGGGCACCTCCTGCCGGATCTCGGGGCGGATTTCCGGGCCCTCGACCAGAACCCACGCCGAAGGATCGACCATCAACGCCGACAGCACCGCATGGTTGAGCTTGTGGCCGCCACGCACCGAACGATAAGCGCCGAGCAGCGGCGAGCCGGCGAGCGCGAGATCGCCGATGGCGTCGAGCGCCTTGTGGCGCGCGAACTCGTCGGCAAAGCGCAGGCCTTCAGGATTGAGCAGCCGCTGTTCGTTGACGACCAGCGTGTTTTCGAACGAGGCGCCGAGCGCGTAGCCCGCGCTCCAGAGCTTCGCCACGTCGCGCATGAACCCGAAGGTGCGGGCCCGCGCCAGCTCGCGGCGGAAGGTCCCGGGCTCGATGTCGAGCTCAATCCCTTGCCGGCCGATCAGCGGATGATCGAAGTCGATCTCAAGCTCGATCCGGAAGCCCTGCGGATGCGGCCGCAGCTCGCCGTAGCAATCGTCCCTGGCGACGCGCACCGGCTTCAAAACCCTGATATAGCGCCGCGGCACCGGCAGCGTGACCAGGCCGACCAGGTCGATCGCGGCCACGAACGGCGCAGCGCTGCCGTCCATGATCGGCACTTCCGGTCCGTCGATCTCGATGACGGCGTTATCGACGCCGAGGCCCGACAGCGCCGCGAGCACGTGCTCGGCGGTCGAGCAGATCGGGCCTGCGGCGTCGCCCAGGACGGTGGCAAATTCGGTGGCTGTGACGGCGCGGACATTGGCGCGGATTTTGCGGTCTGGCTGGCCGTCGATACCGCAGCGCACGAACACAATGCCGGTATCGGCTTCCGCCGGCAGCATGGTCAGCGTGACAGGAGAGTCCGAGTGGACTCCGATGCCGCTGACCGCGGTCTGCTGGCGTAACGTGGTCTGCCGGCCCGATTTCATACTCAAATATGTACGCTCGTCCGATCCCATGCACGCGAAGCGTGCAGCCCTTGAGAACCTGGAAAGTTCTCACTTTCGCCAAATATGTCGGAGGTTAGACTTGCAGCTTGCGCTGCGATCCCACGCCACATCCAGCAGAAATCCCCCTTGTCGGAGAACAATTTAGCGCGAGGAGGAAACAGCGCCAACTCACGCTTTCTTACCGACTGTTACCGCCAAAACGCCGCAAACCTGCCTCAAACGTGACCTGCGGAGCGTAGGTATAACGGTAGTGGCAAGCAGCCGGACAAGTCTCGTCAACGTGACCGTAAGACCCGGTACATACGTGCTACGTCAGAAAAATACAACAAAATCATTGGCTTACGTCAACAGTCCCCGCCATGATTGGCGCTTGGAGCCCGATCCCGGCGTGTCCACCGGGATCGGCACGGGGTTTCAGCCGCCGCAGGTCAGTTGGCCTGGCGGCGGAGGAATGCCGGGATTTCGAGCTGGTCGTCGTCCACAGGCTTGTTCACAGGAAGTGCCTGCCGGCCGTGAATATCGAGCCCCTGAGGCGCCGGCGCGGGCAGCCGCTTGGCGTATTCCGACACCGGATCCGGCATTCGGACCGGCTGACGCGGGGGCAACGGCGACATCTGAGCCCGTTCGGCGGGCTCCGCGTGTTGCGCTTGCCGTGCCTCGCTGTCATCGCGGCGGCCAAGCCCCACTTGCGCCAGGCGCTGCAACAGCGTCATCCGCTGCTTTTCGGGCCCCGGTTCCTCGACCTCGCCCCGCTGGGCGCGGATCTCGTTCTGGGCCGGCATCGGCAGTTCCTCAATCCGAGGCATGCGCGGAGCACGGCCCACCCGCTCGGGTTGCGGAGGGATGAAGGCCTTGGGCATGTCCTGCGGCGCCGGATCGGCCATGACCGGCTCAACGAACAGCGAAGGCTTCGGCGTGATCGGACGGATCGTCACGTCGTCCGGCGATGCCAGAGCCGCGGCCACCGCCGCGGTGGCGGCCTGCTCGATCGAGGGGCGCAAGGCTGCGGGAGCCAGACGAGCCACCTGCGGTTCGACGCGTTCGCCGGAGATGCGCTGAGTGTCCACGCGAAGCTTGTGGGTCAGCTCGGCGATGCGGGTTTCGCCCTGCGGACGGGCCGCGGTCGCGACATGATCGATGCCGGTCGCCACCACCGAGACCCGGATGACGCCTTCCAGCCCTTCGTCGAAGGTCGCGCCGACAATGATGTTGGCCTCCTGATCGACCTCCTCGCGGATGCGGGTCGCGGCCTCGTCGACCTCATACAGCGTGAGGTCCTTGCCGCCGGTGATCGAAATCAACAGACCGCGGGCGCCCTTCATCGACACGTCGTCGATCAGTGGATTCGCGATCGCGGCTTCGGCCGCGCGCAACGCGCGCTTCTCGCCCGACGCCTCGCCGGTGCCCATCATCGCCTTGCCCATTTCGCGCATGATCGCGCGCACGTCGGCGAAGTCGAGGTTGATCAGGCCTTCCTTCACCATCAGGTCGGTGATGCAGGCGACGCCGGAGTAGAGCACCTGGTCCGCCATGGCAAAGGCGTCGGCGAACGTTGTCTTCTCGTTCGCCACCCGGAACAGATTCTGGTTCGGGATGATGATCTGGGTGTCGACGCATTTCTGCAGCTCGGCGATGCCCGCTTCCGCGAACCTCATACGGCGCTGGCCCTCGAAGTGGAACGGCTTGGTCACCACGCCGACGGTGAGGATGCCGAGCTCCTTGGCGACACGCGCGATGACGGGAGCCGCACCTGTGCCGGTGCCGCCGCCCATGCCGGCGGTGACGAACACCATATGCGCGCCGGTCAGATGATCGCGGATCTCGTCGATCACCTCCTCGGCCGCGGCGCGCCCCACGTCCGGCTGGGAGCCTGCGCCGAGACCTTCGGTCACCTGCACGCCCATCTGGATGATGCGCTCGGCCTTGGACATGGTCAGCGCCTGGGCGTCGGTGTTGGCGACGACGAAGTCGACCCCCTGAAGCCCGGCCGTGATCATGTTATTGACGGCGTTTCCACCGGCTCCGCCGACGCCGAACACGGTCAGCCGCGGCTTCAACTCGCGGATATCGGGGATCTTCAGGTTGATGCTCATCTTTGCCTCTTGATTGGGCGCGCGTCATGCGACGCCGCCAGGTCGTGCCGGGCAGCCTCCGGCCGATGGATGGAACTCGGGGTGAAACGCGAAGTGAATCTTGTGCGGGTCATCATCAGAAGCTCTCCCGCAGCCATCGCCCGACCCGGGCGATGTAGCCGGTCCCTGTCATCAGGTGCCGCGTTCGCCGCGGTTCAAAGTGTTCGAGATGCGCCGCCTGCGGATAGACCAGAAGGCCCGCCGCAACGGCAAATGCCGGCCCCTTGGCCGCTTCGGGCAACCCGGCGATGCCGAGCGGACGGCCGATGCGGACCGGCCGGTTGAGGATGCGCGCGGCAAGCTCCGGCAATCCGGTCAGTTGGCTTCCGCCACCGGTGAAGATTGCGCGGGCGCGCGACCCTGACGCAAACGGCGAAGCCGCCAGGCGGTCTCGGACCATTTCGAGAATCTCCTCGACTCTCGGCTTGATGATGCGCACCAAACTCGCGCGCGACACGAACTGGGGGGGCTCTCGGTCGTCATCGCTGACCGCAGGCACCGAAATCATGTCGTGCTCGTCCGAACCTCCCGCGAGCACGCTTCCGTAGAACGTCTTGATTCGTTCCGCATCAGAGATACGAGCTTTCAGGCCGCGTGCCAAGTCCATCGTGACGTGGTTGCCGCCGAGCCCGAAGCCGTCCGCGTAGCTGAACCGGCCGCCGGAAAATACCGCCATGGTGGTGGTGCCCGCTCCCATGTCGATCAGCGCCGCTCCCATATCGGCCTCGTCGTCGGCGATCGCCGAGAGGCCCGCCACATAGGGTGAGGCCACCAGGGTCTCGACCTCGAGGTGGCAGCGCTCGACCACCAGCATCAGATTGCGAGCCGCCGCGACGTCGGCGGTGACCATGTGCATGTCGACGCCGAACTCGCGCGCCAACATGCCGCGCGGCTCGCCCACGCCGCGCACGCCGTCGAGCGCGTAGCCGATGGGCATCGAATGCAGCACGGTGCGGCCGGCGCGGACCGAGTGATTACAGCCCGCCGAAAGCGCGCGCGCGATGTCGCCGTCGGTGACGCCGGAGCCCGCGACGTTGACGTTGACCGAGAAGAATTCGCTGGAGGGGCGGCCCGACGACAGCGACAGCACGACCGATTCAAGCTGCACTGATGCGTCGCGCTCGGCGAGATCGACGGCATGGCGCACCGCCTCCTCGGCCTCCGCCAGATTGACCACGGCGCCGGCCTTCATGCCGCGCGCCTCGGTATGGCCGAGCCCCAGAATTTCGATGCCGTGGCTGCGCCGGCGCAGCACATCCTGCGGCCCCTGCGGCTTGAGCCGCGCGATCAGGCAGACGATCTTGCTGGTGCCGACGTCAAGCGCGGCGACGATCGCCGACCGGCGCGGCGACACCGGCCTCATCTTCGGGATAAAGCCGTCGTGGAGGCTCAAGCGGCGCCTCCCTTCTTCTTCTGCTTGCTCTTGTTGAGCGCGTCCTGGCGGGCCGCGGCCGCCTCGTCGGAAAGCCGCACCGTCACGCGATCCGGCAGGCGCAGATCGATCGCGACGATATCCCGGCTCAGGATCTTGTTGTCGCGGTCGAGCTTCACCAGCGTGTCGAGCGCCTGCGCCGCGTCGGCCTCCGGAAGCCGCACATCGATGCCGTTCTTGAGCTTGACGTTCCACCGCCGCTCGGCGACGAAGACCGCGGCGTGGAGCTGTTCGCGGATCAGCGGGTATTGATCGAGCAGGGCCAGAAAGTCCTTGGCCCGGGTCTCGGCTCCCACGCCCACCACCAGCGGCAGCTTGGCGAAGCGCGGGTCGTCATAGGGCTCGACCACGGTGCCGTCGTCGGCGATCACCTGGACCTTGCCATTGCGCTGCCAGCGCGCGAAGGCGTCGCGCTCGGTTACGGCGATATGCAGCCGGTCCGGATAGAGCTTGAGCACCGTGGCGTCGGCGATCCAGGGGTTCGCCTTGAGCTGTGCCCGCGCCCCGGCGGCGTCGAGGAACAAGAGCGAGGACCGACCGCTGATTCCGGCGGTGGTGAGAATTTCGTCGCGCGTCAGCCGCTGCTGGCCGGCGAGCGCGATCGATGCGATGCGGAAGCCCGCCGCGTTGGCAACGGCGTCACGGAAGTCGCGCAGCTCGGTCATGATCGCCGGAAGATGCCCGCCGCGCACCGTGCCATAGGCGGCACTCGCCAGAACGAATGCCGTCGCCGCCGCGATGCCCGTGCCGCGCGGCAGCTGCCAGTTGTCGATTGGCCCCAGCCAACGGCGCAGCGCGCGAGTCCACCGATTGCGGCCGAGGCCGAAGCTCGAGCGTGCGCGCATGCGTCGCGAGACCGGTGCCCCGCCGGCTGCCGCGCGCGCGTGAGCGCCGTCGGTCACCGGTTCAGCGAGGTGTCTTCGACCATCCATCGTACCAGCCCATCGAACGTCATGCCCGCGTGGATCGCGAGCTCAGGCACGAGCGAGGTTTCGGTCATGCCGGGTTGAGTATTGACCTCAAGACAGACGAGCCCCTCCGTCCCCACGGCTTGGTCGTCGTAGCGGAAGTCGGCGCGGCTCACGCCTCGACAGCCGAGGGCGTGATGCGCCTTGAGGGTTAGTCTTCGGACCTCTTGGTAAACAAAAGGTAAAATTGGCGCTGGCAGCAGGTGTTTAGAGCCGCCAGGCGCGTATTTCGCCTCGAAGTCGTAGAACCGCGTGGCCACCACGATCTCGATGACGTCGGTGGCCTGGTCGGCGACCACGGCGCAGGTCAGCTCCTTGCCGGGGATGTAACGCTCGACCAGAAGCTGCTCGCCATAGGCCCAGTCGTCCCGAGTAAGTTCCTGCGGCGGATGCTCGTGCTGCTCGGTGACGATGAACACGCCGTAGCTGGAGCCCTCGGCGATCGGCTTAAGGACGTAAGGCCGCGGCATGGCATGGCCTTTGGCGGCGTCATGGCGGGACACCACCCGGCCTTCCGGCACCGGCACGCCGGCGGCTTTCATCACCACCTTGGCGACGTCCTTCTGCATGGCGAGCGCCGATGCCATACAGCCGGAGTGGCTGTAGGGAATGGCGAGGATTTCCAGCAGGCCCTGCAAGGTGCCGTCCTCGCCCGGACAGCCGTGCAGGACGTTCAGCGCCGCGTCGGGCCTGAGCGCCGTGAGCACGGTGGCGATGTCGCGCCCGACATCGACGCGGGTGACGCGGTAGCCGGCGCGCTCCGCCGCGTCGGCGCAGGCCCGGCCCGAGCGCAGGCTGATCTCGCGCTCGGCCGACCAGCCGCCCATCAGGACCGCGACATGCTTGCTCATGCCGCGGCTCCCGTTCGCTGCGGCAGCCGGATGCCGTCATAAAGCCAGGCCAGGCAATCGAGCACGCCGTCTTCGGTGCGCGCGGACCATGCATCGCGGATGGCTTCGCGCTCGATGCCGCCGACGTGGTAGAAATTGTCCCAGAGATAGCGGGATTCGTATTGCACCCGGGCGGTGCGAAGGTACCGGGCGTTTTCATAGGCGCGAAACGCCCGCGCGATATCGCCGTCCGCGACCTCGATGCACTCGGCGAGGCAGACCGCATCCTCGATCGCCATGCAGGCGCCCTGCGCCAGCGATTGCAGCGTCGGATGCGCGGCGTCGCCCACGAGCGTCACCCGGCCCTTGCTCCAGTGCCGGATCGGATCGCGGTCGGAGATCACCCAGCGCCGCTCCAGATCCATCATCGCCAGGAGCGATTTCATCGCCGGATGCGAGTCGCGATAGGTGCGGTCGAGATCGGCGCGATAGCTCTCGATGTCGCCCCGCTCCAGGTAGGTCGAGGTCTTGAACACCGCGACGATGTTGAACAGCGTGCCGGCGCGCAACGGGTAGTGCACGATGTGGAAGCCCGGCCCGGACCACAGCACCACCTCCTCGCGATGCACGTCGGCCTTGACGTCCGCCATCGGCACGATGGTGCGATGCGCGACGAAGCCGACCATGCGCGGCTCACCCTCATCGAGCATCTGCTGGCGGATGGTGGAGCGCAGGCCTTCGGCGCCGATCACGGCCGCGCCCTCGATGGTGCGGTTGTCCGTGGTCCGCAGCCGCACATGATCGCCCCGGTCCTCGAAGTATTCGGCGCCGGTCAGCGGCATCAGCTCGATGTTGGACTCCGCTTCGCAGGCGTCGAGCAGGATGCGGTGCAGGTCGACCCGGTGAATGACGATGTAAGGCCGCTTGAACCGATCGCGGAACGACGCCGCGCCGGTCGGCACGCAGGCGATGACGTCCGCGTCGACCGAGTCGATCATCAGCACGGCCTTGGGGATGATCGCCTTTGCCAGCACCGCGTCGGTGACGCCCAGCCGGTCGAACATCGGGAAGACGTTGGGGCCGAGCTGGATGCCGTAGCCAATGACGCCGAACTCCGGCGCCTGCTCGAGCAGGCGCACGCGGAAGCCCTTGCGCGCGAGCGCAAGCGAAACGGAAGCGCCGCCGAGTCCACCCCCGACGACCAAGATCGGATCGTTGTTGCGCGTCACTGCCGCTCCGCGAATCAGATTTCACGCTAACCCGCTGGCAGCCAGAGGTGAATCCCGCGCGGGCGGAACCGCACAGCGATGCTTCGAAGCCGTGACAAAAATGACTCAGGCGCGGATTCCGGAATCGGAATCTCCGGATGTTCGAATAACCGACTCTGGCGATTGCGGAATCCACTGAGCCGACAAGCGCCCGCCTTTATCGGGCCGTCAGGCCGGAATGCCGAGCCGCCTGATTTCCCATTCGAGCTCAACGCCGGAGCTCTCTTTCACGCGCCGCCGCACGGTTTCGCCAAGCGTCTCGATGTCGGCGGCGGTGGCCGTGCCGAGGTTGATCAGAAAGTTGCAGTGCAGCTCCGAAACCTGCGCGTCGCCGACGATCAGCCCGCGGCAGCCGGCGGCATCGATCAACTGCCAGGCTTTCCGGCCGGGCGGGTTCTTGAAGGTCGAGCCGCCGGTGCGGCTCTTGATCGGCTGGGTCGCCTCGCGCGACTCGGTGATCTTGTCCATCTCGGCGGCGATCGCAGCGCGGTCGCCGGGCGCGCCCTCGAAGGTCGCTTCGGTGAAGATGAAATCCTCCGGCGCGCCGCAGTGCCGGTAGCTGTAGTGCATGTCGGCGCTGGTCAGTTCATGCACCCGGCCGGCCCGGTCGACCGCGCGGGCGGCAATCAGCGCATCCTTGGTCTCGCGACCATAGGCGCCGCCGTTCATCCGCAGCGCGCCGCCGATCGCGCCGGGAATCCCGCGCAGGAACGCAAGTCCCGCGAGGCTGGCCTCCTGCGCCGCGCGGGCGACCCTGACATCCGGCACGGCGGTGCCCACCCGAATGCGGGTTCCTTCGACCGCGACGTCGTTGAAGCCCCGGCCGAGCCGCACCACGACACCCGCAATACCGCCGTCGCGCACGATCAGGTTGGAGCCGAGCCCCACGACCGTCACCGGAATATCGGCGGCAAGCACGCTGAGAAAATGCGAAAGGTCCGCCTCGTCCTCCGGCATGAACAAGACCTGCGCCGGACCGCCGACGCGGAACCAGGTCAACTCGGCGAGCGACTGGTTCGGCAGAAGCCGGCCGCGCAGCTTCGGCGCCCTGGATTTCAATTCCGGAGCGATATCCGGGAAGCTCATCAGCCCAGCGCCTTCAATTCGCCTTCCAGCGAATAAGCCCATTGCGTGATATTGCCGGCGCCGAGGCAGACCACATAGTCGCCGGGCCTGGCGATGCCCTTCACCATACCGGCGAGTTGCGGCTGGCCCGGCAGCGGAATGACCTGCCGGTGGCCGCGCGCTCGCACGGCGGTGACCAGATGGTTGCGGTCGACGCCCTCGATCGGCGCCTCGCCCGCCGGATAGACCTCGGCGACGATCACCGCGTCGGCGTCGTTGAAGCAGGTCGAGAACGGCTCGAACAGCGACTGCAGCCTCGTGTAGCGGTGCGGCTGCACCACCGCGATGACCTGGCCCTTGGTCGATTCGCGCGCGGCCTTGAGCACGGCGGCGATCTCGACCGGATGATGGCCGTAATCGTCGATGATGGTCACGCCGTTCCATTCGCCGGCGCGGGTGAAGCGCCGCCGCACGCCGCCGAACGAAGCCAGCGCCTTGCGGATCGCCTCGTCGGAAATTTTCAGCTCGTGCGCCACCGCGATGGCCGAGGTGGCGTTGAGCGCGTTGTGGCGGCCCGGCATCGGCAACGTCAGGTCCTTGATGGTGTGGACGGTCTGGCCGTCGCGGTCGCGAAACAGCACGGTAAAGGTCTGCCGGCCGCCAGCGTTGCTGAGATCGGTGAGCCGCACGTCGGCCTGCAGGTTCTCGCCATAGGTGACGATGCGGCGGTCCTCGATCCGGCCGACCAGCCGCTGCACGATCGGATGATCGGTGCACATCACCGCGAATCCGTAGAACGGCACGTTCTCGATGAAGGCGCGGAACGCCTCCTGCACCGCGGCGAAGGTCTTGAAATGATCGAGGTGCTCGGCGTCGATGTTGGTGACGATGGCAATGTCCGCGGGCAGCTTCAGGAACGTGCCGTCGGATTCGTCGGCCTCGACGATCATCCAATCGCCGGCGCCGAGCCGCGCGTTGGTGCCGTAGGCGTTGATGATGCCGCCGTTGATCACGGTCGGGTCGAGATTGGCGGCGTCAAACAGCGCTGCGACCAACGACGTGGTCGTGGTCTTGCCGTGGGTGCCAGCGATCGCAACGCAGCTTTTCAGCCGCATCAGCTCGGCCAGAATCTCGGCGCGGCGCACCACCGGCAGGCGCTTGTCGCGGGCGGCAATGAGTTCGGGATTGTCGCGCTTGATCGCCGACGACACCACCAGCACCTCTGCCCCGTCCAGGTTCTCCGCCTTGTGGCCGATGGAGACCTTGGCGCCCTTGTCACGCAGCCGCTTGACGTTGGCGCTGTCGCTGGCGTCCGAGCCCTGCACCGTATAGCCGAGATTCATCAGCACCTCGGCGATACCGCTCATACCGATGCCACCGATGCCGACAAAGTGGATCGGTCCGATTTCGCGCGGCAGTTTCATCGAACAACATCCTCGGCTGTCATCGTCCGCGAAAGCGGGCGATCCAGTATTCAATGGCACACGTGTATGGCAACACGCTGCAAAAATGAACTCTCGACGGGTACTGGATGCCCGCCTTCGCGGGCATGACAGCCTAGAGTCCCGCCACCCGCAACACCAGATCGGCGAGCCGGTCGGCGGCATCGATCGATCCAGCCGCCTTGGCGGCCGCCGCCATGGCGGCGAGGCGGCGGGGGTCGGCAGCCAGCCCTGCGATCTCGGCCGCGAGCCGTTCGGGCGTGAAATCGGCCTGGTCGAGGCGTACCGCGCCGCCCGCGTCCATCAGCACGCCGGCGTTGGCGCGCTGGTCCTGGTCGAGGGCATGGGGCAACGGGATCAAGATACCGGGGCGGCCGATCGCCGAGAGCTCGGCGACGGTGGACGCGCCCGAACGCGACACGACGAGATGGCTTGCCGCCATCCGCGCCGGCAGGTCGTTGAAGAACGGCGCCACGTCGCAGGCCACCTGCAACCGCGCGTAGGTATCGCGGACGCGCGGCAGATCCTCCTCGCGCGCCTGCTGCGTGATTTTCAGCCGGGTCCGCAACCGCGGCTCAATCTGCTCGATGGCCGAGGGAACGACGTCCGCCATCACCCGCGCGCCCTGGCTGCCGCCGAAGACGAGAAGCTGCAACGTGCCGCTGCCATCGAGCAGCGGATAGGCGATTGCCGCCGCGGCAATCACCGCCGGCCGCACCGGGTTGCCGGTGTGCGTCGCCTTGACGCCGAGCGCCGGATCGCGGCCGAGGATGCCGGGGAAGCCCGTTGCGATGGCGCGCACGCGCGGCGCCAGCATCCGGTTGGCGCGGCCCATGACCGCGTTCTGCTCGTGGATCAGCGTCGGGATGCCGCGCAGGCTCGCGGCAAGCAGCGGCGGAATCGTCGGATAGCCGCCGAAACCGACGACGATCGCCGGCTTGAGCCGCGGCAGCATGAGCCAGGCCTTCAGCACACCATAGGCCAGCACGCCGGCGGTCCTAGCCAACGACACCGGATTGCGGCCGCGGATGGTGGCGCTCGGGATGACGTGAACGGCGTCTGGCGGAAAGGCGCCGGCATGACGTGCGGCGCGGGAGTCGGTGACGAGTTCGACCGCGACATTCCGCCTGGCCAGCGCCGCCGCCAGTGCCTCGGCGGGAAACAGATGACCACCCGTGCCGCCGGCGGCGACCAGGACGCCGCCCGCCGCCATCAGGCCGGGCTCCCGGTGAGACCCAAATCGCGGCCCGTGTCGCGCCGCGTCATCAGCTCGGCGCGCGGGCGGTCCCGCGTCAACGCGAGCAGCATGCCCATGCCGTAGGCCAGCGAGATCATCGACGAGCCGCCGTAGGACACGAACGGCAAGGTCATGCCCTTGGCCGGCATCAGATGCAGGTTGACCGCCATGTTGATGGCCGATTGCAGCCCGAACAGGATCGCGAGGCCCGCGGCGGCAAAGCGCAGGAACGGATCGTCGTTGCGAAACGAGTGCCGCAGCGAGCGGATCACGATGAAGGCGAACAGCGCCAGCAGCATCAGGCAGAGCGCGATGCCGAACTCCTCCGCGCCGACCGCGAAGACGAAGTCGGTGTGGCTCTCCGGCAGGATGCGCTTGACCGTGCCCTCGCCCGGGCCGCGGCCGAACCAGCCGCCGCGCGCGAAGCTCTCCAGCGCCAGATCGATGTTGAAGGTGTCACCCGAGCCGCGATCCATGAAGCGCTGGATGCGTTGCGACACATGCGGCACCGTGAAATAGGCGCCGACCAGCCCCACCCCGGCGAGGCCTGCGAGACCGCCGACCCAGATAAGCCGCATCCCGGCCATGAAGAACAGCGCGCCCCAGACGAGCGCGACCAGCATGGTCTGGCCGAAGTCGGGCTGCATCACCAGCAGCGTCAAAACCACCAGCAGGAGCGCCAGCGCCGCGGTGTTCGCCGGCATCTCCGGCCGCCGCGTCGACTCGGCGAACAGCCATGCGATCAGGGTGACAAAGGCGGGCTTGAGGAATTCCGAGGGCTGCACGTTGACGCCGAGGATCACGAGCCAGCGCCGCGCGCCCTTGATCTCGGCGCCGAAGAACGGCGTCACCGCGACCAGCAGCAGGCTGATCAGGAACACCACAAGGGCGACACGCCGGATCTGCCGCGGCGACAAAAACGAGGTCGTCAGCAACACCACGATCGTCGGTGCGAGGAACAGGATGTGGCGATTGAAGAAGTGGAAGGGATCGAGATTGAGCCGTGCCGCCACCGGCGGGCTCGCGGCCAGCGACAGGATGATGCCGCCGAGCATGAGGCCGAACAGCCCCGCCAGAACCGCGCGGTCCACCGTCCACCACCAGTCGCCGAAGGGTGTACGTACCGTGCGCGAAACCATGACCGCTCCTCGTCCGGCTCTAGTCCTGACGCGGCATGGTTTCCAAGATGTTAATGGGGGCGGATTTGGGAGAAATTCTGGGGCTTTTTGGCCCCTCACCGCACCGGGGCGATCCCCGGCAGCGTCAGCACCAGTTCGCGGAAACGGTCGCCGCGCACCTCGAAATTCCGGTACTGGTCGAACGACGCGCAGGCCGGCGACAGCAGCACCACCGGCTCCTTCAGTCCCGACGCCCCGGCGTCGCGGGCCGCGAGAACGACGGCGCGGTCGAGCGTGCCGGTGATTTCATAGGCAGCCTTGCCGTCAAGCGTCCGGGCGAAGTCATCCGCCGCCTCGCCGATCAGATAGGCCTTGCGGATGCGCGGGAAGAATTTTTCCAGCGTGGTGATGCCGCCGGTCTTCGGCTTGCCCCCGGCGATCCAGAACATGTCGTTGAAGCAGGCCAGCGCCTGCGCCGACGAATCTGCGTTGGTAGCCTTGGAATCGTTGACGAACAGAACCGGCCCCTTCCGGCCGACCTGCTCCATGCGGTGGGCGAGGCCGGGGAACGAGCGCAGCCCTTTCTGGATCGTCGCCGCGTCGAGGCCGAGCGCGAGCGTCGCCGCGACCGCGCAGGCCGCGTTCTGCGCGTTGTGCAGGCCCCGCAGCGAGCCGATGCCATCGAGCCTGGCGACCGACCACGTATTAGCGCCCGAGGCGTGGAAGATTTCGCCGTTCTGGGCGTAGATGCCCTCGGGCAGGCGCTTGCGAACCGAGATTCGGATGACCGCCCTGCCCTTGGCGGCGATGCGTTCGGCCGCGGCCGCGCACCATTCGTCGTCAACGCCGACCACCGCTGCGCCGTCCTGCTGCACGCCCGCCACCAGCCGCTCCTTGATTGCGGCGTAATGCTCAAGCATGCCGTGGCGGTCGAGATGATCCTCGCTCACGTTGATCAGCACGCCGACGCGCGGATCGAGCGTCGGCGCAAGGTCGATCTGATAGGACGAGCATTCGACCACATGGGCGTGATCCGCGCGCGGCGGCGTCAGCGTCATCACCGCCGTGCCGATGTTGCCGCCAAGGTCGGCGGAGCGACCGGCCGATTTGAGCAGATGATGGATGAGCGCCGTCGTGGTGGACTTGCCATTGGTGCCGGTGATGGCGACGAACGGCGAGTTCGGCGTAAGCCGCCGCCGCTCGCGGCAGAACAGTTCGACATCGCCGATCACCTCGGCGCCAGCCTTACGCGCAACACCCACCGACCAGTGCGGCGCTGGATGCGTCAACGGCACGCCCGGCGTCAGCAACAGAGCGGACACCTTCGACCAGTCGATGCCGTGCAGATCGGCGGTGGCGACACCGGCCTGCGCGGCCTTGGCAACGCTGGCGGCGTTGTCGTCGAAGGCGACGACATCGGCACCGCCCGCAACCAAAGCCTGCGCGCTCGCGAGCCCCGAGCCGCCGAGCCCGAACACCGCGACCTTCTTTCCGGCAAAGCCGGTGGCGGGAATCATCGCAGCTTGAGCGTAGCCAGCCCGGCAAGCGCCAGCACGATCGAGATGATCCAGAATCGAATCACGATCTGCGACTCGGTCCAGCCGAGCTGCTCGAAGTGGTGGTGGATCGGCGCCATCCGGAACACGCGCTTGCCGGTGAGCTTGAACGACACCACCTGCACGATCACTGACACCGCCTCGAGCACGAACAGCCCGCCGATGATGGCCAGCGCGATCTCATGCTTGGTGACGACCGCGACCGAGCCGATCAGGCCCCCGAGCGCCAGGGAACCCGTGTCGCCCATGAAGATCGAGGCCGGAGGCGCGTTGAACCAGAGAAAGCCCAGCCCCGCGCCGATCACCGCCCCGCACAGCACCGCGAGCTCGCCGGAGCCCGGGATGAAATGGATTTGCAGATAGTCGGCGAACACCGCGTTGCCGGAGAGATACGCGATGCCGACGAAGCTCGCCGACGCAATCATCACCGGGCCGATGGCGAGCCCATCGAGACCGTCGGTCAGGTTCACGGCGTTGCCGGCGCCGACAATGATGAAGGCGGCGAAGATCGGGAAGAACCAGCCGAGATTGATGACCGCTTCCTTGAACACCGGGAAAACCAGCGAGGTGGCGAAGGCCGGCCGGCCGAGACTCGCAATAGCGATGCAGGCGGCAAGCGCAATCGCGACTTCGATCGCGAGGCGGAAAATGCCGGCAAAGCCCGAATGGCTCTGCCGCGTCACCTTGAGATAGTCGTCGTAGAACCCCACCAGGCCGAAGCCGAGCGTGACGGCGAGCACGATCCAGACGTAGGGGTTGCGCGGGTTGGCCCAAAGCAGGGTCGACACCACGATGCCGAGCAGAATCATCAGCCCGCCCATGGTCGGCGTGCCGGTCTTGGTGAGGATGTGCGATTTGGGGCCGTCGGTGCGGATCGGCTGGCCCTTGCCCTGACGCAGCCGCAGATGATCGATGATCCAGGGGCCAAACATGAACACGAACACCAGCGCGGTGATCATGGAGCCCGCGGTCCGCACCGTCAGGTAGCGAAAAATATTGAAGACCGAGAGCGTGCTGGAAAGATCGGCCAACAGATAAAGCATCGGATCAACCCTGAGCGGACACCGCTGCGCGGGCGCCTTGCGACACAAACTGACGGGTGAGCGCCTTGACGATGGGGCCCATCTTGGAGCCGAGCGAGCCCTTGACCATCACCGCGTCGCCCGCGCGCAACGCGCCGAGCACGTCGGCTTCGAGCGCCGCGGACGTCACGGCATAGCCGCCCCGGCGTTCGGAGGGAAGGGCCTCCCAGAAGTCCCGGTAGAGCGGCCCCGCGCAGAACACGAGATCGACCGAATTGTCCACCACCAGCCCGGCGAGGCCGCGGTGCAGTTCCGCGCCTTGGGCGCCGAGCTCCAGCATCTCGCCGAGGACTGCGATGCGCCGGCCGCGCGGCCCGACCGGCGCCTGGCCGAGCAGCGCCAGCGCCGCCCGCATCGAGGCCGGATTGGCGTTGTAGCTTTCGTCGATCAGGAGCGCCTCGCCGCCGGGAAGCTCCAGCGCGATGCGCTCGCCGCGCCCGCCGCTCGGCGGCGCGAGGTTCGCCAGCGCCAGCGCCGCGAGCGCCAGATCGGCGCCGGCGAGCGACGCCGCCGCCAGCACGGCCAGCGAATTGAGCACGACATGACGGCCGGGCGCGCCGAGCTTGTAGGCGACGTCGGCGCCGAGGATGCGCGCCTGCGCCGTCGACGAATCCGCCTGCAGCGCGAACTTCAGCAGCCGCGCATCGGCTTTGGCGCTTTCGCCGAACGTCACGATGCGAGCGACGCCCGCGGCCTTGGCCTGTTTCTGCAGGCGCGCGAAGTGCGGATTGTCGCGATTGAGAACCGCCGCTCCGCTTGGCTCGATGCCTTGGAAGATTTCCGCCTTGGCGTCGGCGATGGCCTCGACCGAGGGAAAGAACTCAAGATGCACTGGCTCGACGGTGGTGATGATCGCCACATGCGGGCGCACCAGCCGGGTGAGCGGCGCGATCTCGCCCGCGTGGTTCATGCCCACTTCGAGCACCGCGTAGCGCGCGCTCTCCGGGCATCGCGCCAGCGACAACGGCACGCCCCAGTGGTTGTTGTAGGAGGCGGCGGAGGCATGGGTCGCGCCGTCGGCCGACAGCGCGAGGCGAAGCGCCTCCTTGGTACCGGTTTTGCCGACCGAGCCGGTGACACCTATGAATTTCGCCGCGCTGCGTGCACGCGCGGCACAAGCGAGAGCTGTCAAGCCTTCCAGCACGTCGGCCACCGCGAGCAGCGGTGCGTCCTTCGGAAACATGCCGATCTTGTCGGCGGCGACAACGGCAAGCCCGCCGCCGGCTTTCAGCGCCGCCTCGACGAAGTCATGACCGTCGCGCGCATCCTTGAGCGCGAAGAACGCCTCGCCCGGCACGATGGTGCGGGTGTCGATCGAAAGCCCCGGCACGCCGGCCGGCAGCGCGCCGTGCCGCACCGCGCCCATGGCCTTGGCCATCGCGTCGACCGTCCAGAGCGGCGCGCTCATGCCACCTTCTCCCGCAGCGCCGCCTCGACTTCCTTGTGATCGCTGAAGTCCAAAGTCTGGCCCCCGACGATCTGACCTGTCTCGTGGCCCTTGCCGGCAATCAGCAGCACGTCACCGCGCTCAAGCGCAGCGATGGCGCTGCGAATGGCCTCGCGGCGGTCGCCGATCTCGCGCACGTTGGGCGCGCGGGCGGCGCCATCAAGTATGGTCGTACGGATCGAGGCCGGATTTTCGCTGCGTGGGTTGTCGTCAGTAACGATGACGCGGTCGGCGTTCTTGGCCGCAATCGCGCCCATCAACGCGCGCTTGCCCTTGTCGCGATCGCCGCCCGCGCCGAACACGACGACGAGCTGGCGCTTGACGTAAGGCCGCAGCGCCTCGATGGCCTTCTCCAAAGCGTCCGGCTTGTGCGCGTAATCGACGAACACCGGTGCGCCGTTGCTGTCACCGACCAGATCGAGGCGCCCCTTGGCGCCCTTCAGCGAAGCAAGTGCCGCAAAAACGCGATCCGCCGGACCGCCGGTCGCGATGGCGAGCCCGGCCGCGACCAGCGCGTTCTCGATCTGGAAGCCTCCGACCAATGGCAGCCGGAACTGATGGCGCTTGCCGGCATGCTCGACGCTGACGGCCTGCGTGAATCCGTCGATCGCGGCTTCGATCAGACGGATACCATCACCCTTGCGGCCGACAGTGATGAGCTTCAGCCCTCGCTTCCTGGCGGCGGCGACAACCGCCGCGCTGTGCTCGTGATCGACATCGATCACCGCGCCGCCGCCGTCGGCCACCAGCACCTCGAACAACCGAAGCTTGGCGGCGAGGTAGGCCTCGACGCTCTGGTGGTAGTCGAGGTGGTCGCGGCTGAGATTGGTGAAGCCACCGGCCGCGACCCGCACGCCGTCGAGGCGGTGCTGGTCGAGCCCGTGCGACGACGCTTCGATGGCGAGGTGGGTAATGCCCTCGCCCGCCAGCTCCGACAGGGTGCGGTGCAGATCGACCGGATCGGGCGTGGTGAGCGAGCCATAGACCTCGCGCTTGGGAGTCACCACCCCGATGGTGCCGACGCTGGCGGCTTCGTAGCCGAGCGAGGCCCAGATCTGCCGGGTGAAGGCCGCAACCGAGGTCTTGCCGCTCGTTCCGGTCACCGCGGCGATCACCTTGGGCTGGTGTGGATAAATCCGGGCCGCCGCGAGTGCGAGCGCCCGCCTGGCATTCTCGACCTTCACGAATGCCGTGCCCGGCGGCAGCTCGGGCGGTGTGCCCTCGCCGGCGATGGCCGCGGCTCCGGCCGCCGCCGCCTGGGCGGCGAAGGCCAATCCATCGGCCTTGGTCCCCGGCACCGCAACAAACAAATCGCCGCGCCTGACCTTGCGGCTGTCCGCGGTGACGCCCGTCGCATCGATGGCGCCAGTGCGCTCATCGAACGGGGCCAGATCGATCAACAGGTCTGAGAGCTTCATCAGTTTCGCAACCGTCATCGTCCGCGAAGGCGGACGATCCAGTCATCGCCTCGTTACGAAAATGGACTCAAGAGATTACTGGATGCCCCGCTTTCGCGGGGCATGACAAGCCCCGGGATGAAAACCGAGCCTATTTCACTGCCTGACCTTGGCCAAAATAAGCTGCTCGGCCGGGGGCAGGTCGAATCGCGGCTCGATGCCGAGCATGGGGGCGATTCGGGCGATCACCTTGCCCGCGGTCGGTGCCGCGTTCAAGCCGGAGGTGGCGATGCCGTGGTTTTCCGGCAGCGGCTGCGGCTCGTCGAGCATGATCATCACCTGATAGCGCGGCTTGTCCGCCGGCATGATCGCGGTGAAGGTGTTGAGTCGCTTATCTTTGGAGTAGCCGCCGCCGACCGCCTTTAGCGATGTGCCGGTCTTGCCGCCGACATAGTAGCCGGCGACGTTGGCCTTGCTGGCGGTGCCAATCTCGGCGTTGAGCCGCATCAGATAGCGCATCTTCTCGCTGGTGTCGGGCTTCACCACTACCTTCGCCAGCGCCATCGCCTCGGCTTTGGTGCGCTTCATGAAGGTCGGCGGGATGAGATAGCCGCCGTTGACGAGCGCGTTGATGGCCGCGACAAACTGCAACGGCGCGACCGACAGGCCGTGACCGAACGCGATGGTCGCGGTGTGGATTTCTCTCCAGCGCTTGGGCACGATCGGTTCGGCGCTTCCCGGCAGCTCCGTGCGCAGCCGGTCGAGCTGACCCATCTTCCCCAGGAACCACTTGTGATGATCGACGCCCAAGCCCCGCGCCATTTGCGCGGCGCCGATGTTCGACGAGAAGGTGAAAACCTCCTTCAGGCTGAGCATGCGATTCTGCCCGAGGTAATCACGGATGGGGCGCCCCCCGTAATGCAGGGGGAAGCGCGCATCCATCATGGAGTTGAGCGAGTACTTGCCGGAATCGAGCGCCATCGCGATGGTCAGCACCTTGAAGGTGGAGCCCAGCTCGAACACGCCCGTGGTCAAACGATTGATGCGCATCGGGTCGTTGGCCTGCTTCGGGCTGTTGGGATCATAGTCCGGCAGCGAGACCATCGAGATGATCTCGCCGGATTCGACATCGACGACAAGGCCCGCGGCAGCCTTCACCTTGTATTTCTCGGCGGCGGAGTACAGCTCGTCGCGCAGCGCATGCTGCACCCGCAGATCGACGGCGAGTTCGACCGGCTTCTGCAATCGGTCGGTGGCGAGGCCGGCAAGGTGCAGCGCCTGCAAGCCGCGACCGTCCAGCCACTTCTCGATGCCGGCGATGCCCTGATTATCAATGTTGACGTGCCCGATCAGGTGGGACACTTCGGCGTCGTTGGGATAGACGCGCTTGTTCCCAGAGAGGAAGCCCACGCCTGGCAGGCCGAGCTTGTAGATCTCCTGCCGCTGCTTCGGCGTGATATCGCGCTTGAGCCAGACGAAGCCCTTGCGCGAACCGATACGGTCGCGCACTTCGGTCGAATCGAGGTCGGGCAGCACCGCGGTCAACAATTCCACCGACTCGTCGACGTCAATGATCTTGCGCGGCTCCGCGAACAGCGACGGCGCGCGCACGTCGGTGGCGAGGATCGCGCCGTTGCGGTCGAGGATGTCCGGGCGCGCGGTCGCGACCGCATCCTTGGAAGCGCCGCGCCGCACGAAATGGCTTTCCGGCACCACCGCGAACATGACGAGGCGCACGGCGATGACCGAATAGACCACGGCGAAGGCCAGCATTGCGAGACCGACGCGGGCGCGGGCCTTGGCGGTGCGATCGACGTTGCGGCCATAGAGCAGCGTGCTGAGCCACCGGCCCCGCGGGAGCTTCGCGGGCGCTTGCACGGCCTCTTGGGCTGGCGGGTGCGGCTCGGCGGCCGGCTGCGCGTACATCGCCGTCATCTTTGCCCCAGCAGAGCCGGCACGCTGCCGGTCACCGGGTTCAAGTCTTCGATCGTCGTGAGCGCGTCGGTGGGCGGCGGCTGCACGATCGACAGCGGCCGCTCCGTCAGGCGGTCGAGCGCGTCGTATTGCGTCGCCTCGGCCGGCCGAAGCCGCAGATGACGCCGCGCCAGGCCTTGGACGCGGACCGGATTTTCCAGCGTCGTCCATTCGGCGCGCAGCGCCGCGATGACGTCGCGCTCGCGCTGAACGTCGCCGCGCATCTTGGCGACGCGCTCCGCGCGCAACGTCGACTCGAACTTGATCTCGTAGACGTAGGCCGCGGCGAGCACCAGCAGCACCAGGGCGCAGAGGTTGAGAAGGCGCATGGCTCTAGCCTCCCCTCGC
>SHVN01000052.1 GCA_009694215.1 Xanthobacteraceae bacterium | reverse complement strand
CGACCGCGCCATGGACCAGTTCGAGCAGATCTACGCCGACGCGGAGGACAGCGCCCGAGTGATGGCGCTGGTGGTGCATCCCTACATCATGGGCGCGCCGCACCGGCTCAAATACTTCCGCAGGATTTTTGAGAATATCCGCAAGAAGACCGACGTGGCGTTCATGACCGGCGAGCAGATCCTGGACTGGTATCTTTCGGTCGGGCCCAAAAGCCTCTGAAGACGCTTTGACGGGTCCGGCGAACGGCCCCTGCGCGGCCGGACCCGGCGGAATCGGTCTTGCCCTGAGAACCCGCAGAATTCCGCCATTCTGTGGGCACGTGCGGCACCGTTCATGTTGCACCGCAGGGATCGATATGTTACGCAACCGCGCGGTTTCGCGGGGCTCAGCGACGGCCCCCGAGATCAAAAAAATCCCTTGAAATCCAAGGGTTTGTGCCGCGCCAGGGGGGCCGGCGCCGAGCCTGCGGATTTGACTTCAAGAGAACCCTGACGTGGCTGGAGAAGATTCGACCGTATCCGGCATGGCTGGCCGCTATGCACGCGCCCTGTTCGAGCTCGCGCTCGACGCCAAATCCGTCGATGCGGTGAAGGCCGATATCGAACAATTCGACGCCATGATCTCGGAGAGCGCGGACCTGCGCCGCCTCGTCCGCAGCCCGGTGTTCGGGGCCGAGGAGCAGGGCCGGGCGCTCGCCGCCGTGCTCGCCAAGGCCAGCATCGGCGGCCTCGCAGCAGACTTTTTGTTGTTTGTGACCTCTAACCGGCGCCTGTTCGCGGTGCGCGATATGATGCGCGGCTTCCGCAGGCTCGTCGCGCGCTGGAAGGGCGAAGTGACCGCCGAGGTCACCGTCGCCGAGAAGCTGTCCGACGCGCGCCTTGAAGAGATCAAGAGCGCGCTCAAATCGATCACCGGCGCAAAGGCGGTCGATCTCAACGTTAAGATCGATCCGGCGATCATCGGCGGGCTCACGGTCAAGCTCGGCTCCCGCATGGTCGACAGTTCGCTCCGCACCAAACTCAATGCGATCAAGCACGCGATGAAAGAGGCAGGCTGATGGATATCCGCGCCGCAGAAATCACCGCCATCCTGAAGGACCAGATCAAGAATTTCGGTCAGGAGGCAGAAGTCTCCGAAGTCGGGCAAGTGCTGTCGGTCGGCGACGGCATCGCCCGCGTCTACGGCCTCGATAACGTGCAGGCCGGCGAGATGGTCGAGTTCGAGAACGGCACGCGTGGCATGGCGCTCAATCTCGAAACCGACAACGTCGGCATCGTGATTTTCGGCGCCGACCGCGAGATCAAGGAAGGCCAGACCGTCAAGCGCACGCGCGCCATCGTCGACGTGCCGGTCGGCAAGGGCCTGCTCGGACGCGTGGTCGATGCGCTCGGCAATCCCATCGACGGGAAAGGCCCGATCAAAGCCGACAAGCGCATGCGCGTGGACGTCAAGGCGCCCGGCATCATTCCGCGCAAGTCCGTGCACGAGCCGATGGCGACGGGCCTCAAGGCGATCGACTCGCTCATTCCGATCGGCCGCGGCCAGCGCGAATTGATCATCGGCGACCGCCAGACCGGCAAGACCGCGATCGCCCTCGACACCATCCTCAACCAGAAGCCGCTCAACGCGCAGACCGACGAGAATATCAAGCTCTACTGCGTCTATGTCGCGGTCGGCCAGAAGCGCTCCACCGTCGCGCAGTTCGTCAAGGTGCTGGAGGAGCAGGGCGCGCTGGAATATTCCATCATCGTCGCTGCCACCGCCTCCGATCCGGCGCCGATGCAGTTCCTGGCGCCGTTCGCCGGCTGCACCATGGGCGAATACTTCCGCGACAACGGCATGCATGCCGTCATCATCTACGACGATCTGTCCAAGCAGGCCGTCGCCTATCGCCAGATGTCGCTGCTGCTGCGCCGCCCGCCAGGCCGCGAAGCCTATCCGGGCGACGTGTTCTACCTGCACTCCCGCCTGCTCGAGCGCGCCGCCAAGATGGGCGACGCCGCGGGCTCAGGTTCGCTCACGGCTCTGCCGGTGATCGAAACCCAGGCCAACGACGTGTCGGCCTACATCCCGACCAACGTGATCTCGATCACCGATGGCCAGATCTTCCTGGAGACCGACCTGTTCTATCAGGGTATCCGCCCGGCGGTGAACGTCGGCCTCTCGGTGTCGCGCGTCGGCTCCGCTGCGCAGACCAAGGCGATGAAGAAGGTCGCCGGCAAGATCAAAGGCGAGCTTGCGCAGTACCGCGAGATGGCGGCCTTCGCGCAGTTCGGCTCCGATCTCGACGCCACGACCCAGCGCCTGCTCAACCGCGGCGCCCGGCTCACCGAGCTCCTGAAGCAGCCGCAGTTCTCGCCGCTGAAGATGGAAGAGCAGGTCGTCGTCATCTATGCCGGCGTCAACGGCTATCTCGACCGGCTGCCGGTCAACCGCGTGCGCGCGTTCGAGGACGGCCTGCTGACGCTCGTTCGCACCAAGAACAACGACATCCTGGAAGACGTCCGCAAGACCAGCGATCTTTCCAGCGCCACCGAGGCAAAGCTCAAGGGCGTCGTGGAAACCTACGCCAAGACCTTCGCGTAACCCGGGCAGCGTGAGAAACAGGAACTAGCCCGCGATGGCCAGCCTCAAGGACATGCGTGTCCGCCTCGCCTCGACCAAGGCGACGCAGAAGATCACCAAGGCCATGCAGATGGTCGCGGCGTCGAAGCTGCGCCGCGCCCAAGCCGCGGCCGAGGCCGCACGCCCCTATGCCGAGCGCATGGAGAAGGTGCTGGGCAACATCGCCTCGACCGTCGCCGACATCAATTCGGCGCCGAAGCTTCTGGCCGGCACCGGCCAGGATCAGGTGCATCTGCTGGTGGTCTGCACCGCCGAGCGCGGGTTGTGCGGCGCGTTCAACTCGTCGATCGTCCGGCTCGCCCGCGAGCGGATCAATGCGCTGGCCGCGGCCGGCAAGACCTTCAATATCCTCTGCGTCGGTCGCAAGGGCGCCGACCAGCTCCGCCGGCAATATTCGGCGCAGATCATCGAGGTGGTCGAGCTGCGCGTGAAGACCCTGGGCTTCGAGCATGCCGAGCAGGTCAGCAACAAGCTCATCGCACTCTACGAGAAGGGCGAGTTCGACGTCGCAACGCTGTTCTTCTCGCGCTTCAAGTCGGTGATCTCGCAGGTCCCGACCGCGCTGCAGATCATCCCGCCGGTGTTTGAAGCCGCATCGGAGGGCGCTCCGTCCGCGGTCTACGAATACGAGCCGGACGAGCTCGACATCCTTACCGAGCTGCTGCCGCGCAACATCGCGGTGCAGGTGTTCCGCGCGCTCCTGGAAAATGCCGCGTCCGAGCAGGGCGCCCGCATGTCGGCGATGGACAACGCCACCCGCAACGCCGGCGAAATGATCCGCAAGCAGACCATCACATACAACCGTACGCGCCAGGCGATGATCACCAAGGAACTGATCGAGATCATTTCCGGCGCGGAAGCGCTTTAAGTCAGGTAACGAGGACGATATGGCCACCACCCCCAACGCAGTCGGAAAGATCACCCAGGTCATCGGCGCCGTCGTCGACGTGCAGTTCGAAGATCACCTGCCGGCGATCCTGAACGCGCTCGAGACCACGAACGGCGGCAACCGCCTGGTTCTCGAAGTCGCGCAGCATCTCGGCGAGAACACCGTTCGCACCGTTGCGATGGACACCTCCGAGGGTCTGGTCCGCGGCCAGTCCTGCACCGACACCGGCGCGCCGATCTCGGTTCCGGTCGGCGAGGAGACGCTCGGCCGCATCATCAACGTCATCGGCGATCCGGTGGACGAGGCCGGTCCGGTCAACACCAAGACGAGGCGTGCCATTCACCAGGATGCGCCGCTCTACACCGATCAATCGACCGAAGCTGAAATCCTGGTGACCGGCATCAAGGTCGTCGATCTGCTGGCGCCTTACGCCAAGGGCGGCAAGATCGGCCTGTTCGGCGGCGCCGGCGTCGGTAAGACCGTGCTGATCATGGAGCTGATCAACAACGTGGCGCGCGCGCACGGCGGTTATTCGGTGTTCGCCGGCGTCGGCGAGCGCACCCGCGAGGGCAACGATCTCTATCACGAGATGATCGAGTCCGGCGTCAACAAGGATCCGAAGAAGAACAACGGCTCGACCGCCGGCTCTAAGTGTGCGCTGGTGTATGGCCAGATGAACGAGCCGCCGGGCGCCCGCGCCCGCGTCGGCCTCTCCGGGCTGACCGTCGCCGAGCACTTCCGCGACCAGGGCCAGGACGTGCTGTTCTTCGTCGACAACATCTTCCGCTTCACCCAGGCCGGATCGGAAGTCTCCGCGCTGCTCGGCCGCATTCCCTCGGCGGTGGGCTATCAGCCGACGCTCGCCACCGACATGGGTGCGCTGCAGGAGCGTATCACCACCACGCACAAGGGCTCGGTCACTTCGGTGCAGGCGATCTACGTGCCGGCCGACGATTTGACCGACCCGGCGCCGGCGACCTCGTTCGCCCATCTGGATGCGACCACGGTGCTGTCGCGCGACATCGCGGCCAAGGGCATCTATCCGGCGGTGGACCCGCTTGACTCGACTTCGCGCATGCTTTCGCCGCTGATCGTCGGCGAGGAGCACTACGGCATCGCGCGGCAGGTGCAGCAGGTGTTGCAGCGCTACAAGGCGCTGAAGGACATCATCGCCATCCTGGGCATGGATGAGCTTTCGGAAGAGGACAAGACCGCGGTGTCGCGCGCGCGCAAGATCGAGCGCTTCCTCAGCCAACCGTTCTTCGTCGCCGAGGTGTTCACCGGCTCGCCCGGCAAGCTGGTCGATCTGGCCGACACCCTCAAGGGTTTCAAGGGGCTGGTCGAAGGCAAGTACGACCATCTGCCGGAGGCAGCCTTCTACATGGTCGGCAACATCGAAGAAGCGATCGAGAAGGGAAAGAAGCTCGCCGCGGAAGCGGCTTAGTTTCAGGGATCGAGCATGGTCACGTTCCACTTCGAACTTGTGTCGCCGGAAAAGCTCTCGTTTTCCGGCGAGGTCGATCAGGTCGATGTGCCGGGCGCCGAGGGCGACTTCGGCGTGCTGGCCGGTCACGCGCCGCTGATCGCGCTCATTCGCCCCGGCATCATGACGGTCTATTCCGGAGGCGAGCAGACGAGGCTCGTCGTGCTCGGCGGCTTCGCCGAGGTCGGCCCGGACGGCCTGACCGTGCTGGCCGATGTCGTAACCTCGCTTGAGGATCTGGATCGTGCCGCGCTGAAGGCTCAGATCGCCAGCATGGAAGAGCGGGTCAAGACCATTGAGCAGGGCTCGCTGCTCGACCGCGAGATAGCCAGGCTCGACCACTTCAAGGCGCTCGATACCCACCTGCAGGGCACGGCGATGCACTGACGCTTTGCGCAGGACGAAAAGTAAATGCGGCGCCTCCCGGCGGCGTTTTTCATTTCAGGGCCGGATCACTTCGCGAACCTGGAAAATGCCTTTACGACCTGCTCATAGGTCTCGCGCTTGAACGGCACTGCTAGGTCCGGAAGCTTGTCCATTCGCACCCAGCGCCAGTCGATGAACTCCGGATCGTGGCCGGCGCCGGGCGTTTCGATGTCGATCTCGCTGTCCTTGCCGGTGAATTGCAGCGCATACCATTTCTGCTTCTGGCCGCGGTATTTGCCCTTCCAGGCCTTGGTGCCGATCTTCTTCGGGATGTCGTAGGTAAGCCATTCCCTGATGGCGCCAAGCTTCTCGACCGACGTGATGCTGGTCTCCTCGTACAACTCGCGCAGCGCCGCCGGATAGGGCTTCTCGCCCTCGTCGATGCCGCCCTGCGGCATCTGCCAGACGTGCGTTTCGTCGATGTGCTCGGGCCCGTCGGCGCGCCGGCCGATGAAAACCAGGCCCTTGCGATTGATCACGCAGAGGCCCGCGCACGGCCGATAGGGCAGGTCTTCATAGCGGGGCATGGGAGTTCCGTCGTTCCGGGAGCGCACGTCGCGAGCCCGAAATCCATAACCCCAGTCTGAATTCGAATCGAGAGATTTGTTGCTACGAAGACTTCGGCTTGATGGCGACCGCGGTGATCGGCACCAGCACGATGCCGCGGCCACCGTAAGACCCCAGGCGACTGGCTCATTGCGAGGAAGGCCAATGAAAAAGGGGCGGCCTTTGGGGCCGCCCCTCGTCCAATAGAGCCGATTTGTCTCAGTTGGCCGCGCGCTTTGGGCTCGGCGGGAAGGCCGAATTGGTCGTCACGCCGCGGATCAGGTCGAGCGACAGCTTGAGCGCCTTGTCGTCCTTCGGGTCCGGCGGCACGTAGGACTGCGAGCCGGTCGCCTCGTCTCCCTCGGCCTTGAGATGGCCGCGCAGCGAGGATTCGCCCTTGGTGTCGGTGCGCGCCTTCAGATCTTCCGGCACGTCCTGCAGCACCTCGATGTCGGGGGTGATGCCCTTGGCCTGGATCGACTTGCCCGACGGCGTGAAGTACCGCGCCGTGGTCAGCCGCAGCGCGCCGTTGCCGGCGCCGAGCGGAATGATGGTCTGCACCGAGCCCTTGCCGAACGAGCGCGTGCCGACGAGCGTCGCACGCTTGTGGTCCTGCAACGCGCCAGCCACGATTTCCGAGGCCGAGGCGGAACCGCCGTTGATCAGCACGATCACCGGCTTGTTCTTGATCAGGTCGCCGGCGCGGGCGCTGAATCGCTGGGTCTCCTCGGCGTTGCGGCCGCGCGTGGAGACGATCTCGCCCCGCTCCAGGAATGCGTCCGACACCGAGATCGCCTGGTCGAGCAGGCCGCCCGGATTGTTGCGCATGTCGAGCACGAAGCCCTTGAGCTTGTCGGCCGGAATCTGGGCCTGCAGATCGGTGATAGCCTTCTTCAGATTCTCGGTGGTCTGCTCGTTGAACTGGGTGACGCGGATGTAGCCGACATCGTCCTCGACCCGCGAACGCACGGCCCGCACCCGGATGACGTCGCGCGTGATCGACAGTTCGATGGGCTTGTCCGTGCCCTTGCGCATGATGGTGAGCTTGATCTTGGTGTTCACCGCGCCGCGCATCTTCTCGACCGCCTGGTTCAGGGTAAGTCCCTGGACCTGCTCTTCGTCGAGCTTGGTGATGATGTCGTTGGCCCTGACGCCGGCCTTTGCGGCGGGCGTCTCGTCGATCGGTGCCACCACCTTGATCAGGCCGTCTTCCATGGTGACTTCAATGCCGAGCCCGCCGAACTCGCCGCGGGTCTGCACCTGCATGTCGCGGAATGCCTTGGGTTCCATGTAGCTCGAATGCGGGTCGAGCCCGGAGAGCATGCCGTTGATCGCGGATTCGATCAGCTTCCCGTCGTCCGGCTTCTCGACGTAGTCGGCGCGGACGCGCTCGAACACATCGCCGAACAGATTGAGCTGGCGGTAGGTGTCCGCCGCGGCGGCCTTGGCGCTGGAGCCGAAGCCGATCGACACCATCCTCGGCTGGGTCGCCAGCAACGTCAGGGCCGCGCCCGAAGCTGCACCGAGCAGAATGAGAATTGTCTTGCGCATCATCCGCGAACCTTTTCGCCTTTACTTGCCGCCCACCACGGGCTGGGATCGATGGGAGTACCGTCTTTTCGGAACTCGACGTATAGCTCCGGCTTGTCGGGGCCCGACGCGATGTTCCCAGCAATTTGGGTTGACGTCGCTTGCGAACCGCTGCCCATCACCGCGACAGGCTCCCCGGTCAGCACGAACTGGCCGACATTCACTGATATCCGATCCATCCCGGCGAGTACCACATGATATCCGCCCCCGGCATTAAGGATCAAGACTTGGCCGTAATTGCGGAAGGGCCCGGCATAAACCACCCAGGCGTCGCAGGGCGCGGTGACCTGGGCTGAGGCCCGTGCCGCGATGGAAATGCCCTTTTCGGTGCCGCCCAGGCTGTCGGGAACCCCGAACTCCCTGATCCGGGCGCCATTAACCGGAACCGGTAATCGCCCGCGGGCGGAGGCAAATGCAACCGCCGGTGTCAGCCGGCCAGGGTCGTTCAGGGCCGCCAGGTCGATTCGGCTGTCCCTGGACTTGTCCTCGGCCGCACGCGCGGCGGCGCGGGCGGCTCGGCTGGCGCTGTCGAGGCCCTGCTCGATCTTTCCGATCAAATCTTTGAGATCGTCCACCTGACGGGCGAGCACGAGCGATTTCTGCCGCTCGGCCTCCAGCACCCGCTCGGTCTCGGTCTGCTTTTTCTGCCGCCCCTGGATCAGCAGCGCGATCCGCTGGCGCTCCTCGGCCCGCGCGGCGACGTCGCGAACCAGCTGGTCCTTCTCGTCGGCGATCTCCTTCCTGATGCGCAGCAGGTCGGCGAGGTCAGACGCCAGCGCTTCAGCCTGGACGCGCATCTCCGGCAGAACGGCGCCGAGCATGATTGCCGTGCGTGCCGACTGCAGCGCGTCCTCGGGCCGCACCATGATGGCCGGCGGGGGGTGCCGGCCGATGCGCTGAAGCGCGGCCAGCACCTCGGCGATGGTGGCGCGCCGGCCTTCCAGCGACTGGCGCAGCGAGCGTTCGCTGTCGTCCAGCGGCTTGAGCCGTCCCTCGGATTCGGCAATCCGATCCTCAGTTTCACGCAACCGCGCGGCGCCGTCGATCAAGGCCGCATTGAGCTTGCGGCGATCCTCGCCGATGGCGTCGATTTCGTCCTTGAGCCTGGTCTGGGCTTCGGTGGCCTTTTTCTGCTCGATGCGGATCGCCTCGAGCTCCTGGTCGCGCTGGCGGAGCGCGTCGAGCGCGGACTGGGAGTTGGCGGGGGTGGTGAGGGGGAGCGACAGCCCAAGAGCAAGAACAAGCGTGGCGGCCAGCACGCGAGACGAATCGGTAAACCGGTCCGATGCTCTCATCGCCGAGTGAGGTAATGCCGCGGCATTGCAAAAGCAATATCAGGCGCGGTGATAAGGGTGCCCGGAAAGGATGCTGACGGCGCGATAAATCTGCTCAAGCAGCATGATCCGGACGAGCTGGTGCGGCCAGGTGGCGGCGCCAAACGCGAGCCGCACCGTCGCCTTGTCGCGCAGGCTCGGCGCCAGGCCGTCGTCGCCGCCGATGATGAAAGCCGCCGCGGGGCGGCCATCGTCGCGCCAGCGGCCGAGCCGTGATGCCAGCGTGGCGCTGTCGATGCTTTCGCCGCGCTCGTCCAGGATGAGGATGACGGCCTTGTCGGGGATGATGTTGGCCAGCGCGATCGATTCCTCGATCATGCGCTTGCCCACTTCCTGGGCGCGGCTCTCCCGGATTTCCACAACTTCCGTGTCCTGAAAGCCGATCCGACGGCCGGTCTGCTCGGCGCGCTTCCTGTAGCGCTCTGCGAGCTCGCGCTCCGGGCCGTCCTTGAGCCGGCCGATGGCGGCAACCATCAGCCGCATGGCTCACCTGTTGCGCATGTTCCGGAACATGGGCTCAGGCCGGCTTCTGCCGGCGAGCGCCGACGCCCGCCCACATCTTTTCGAGATCGTAGAAGGCGCGCACTTCAGGCCGGAACACATGAACGATGACGTCGCCGGCGTCGATCAGCACCCAGTCGCCGTTCTTCTTGCCTTCGACGCGGATACCTTTCATTCCAGCCTTGTTCAGGCCGTCGACCGCGCTCTCCGCGATCGAGGTGACATGACGGTTCGACCGTCCGCTGGTCACGACCATAGCGTCGGCGATCGAGGTCTTGCCGGTGAGATCGATGGTGACGGTGTTCTCGGCCTTCATATCGTCCAAGCTCGCGAGGATCAGGCGAAGAGTCTCCTTGGCGTCCGGGCGCGTGGAGACGGCTTGGGGCACACGACGGGCTCTGGCCCGTGGGGCTGCGGTGGTGGTCAGGGGCGTCTTTTCCTTTCGGTTGCAGAAATCGCTTGCCAGTGACGTTCGGAATCGCCGGCGTCACGACGCTTAAGATAGGCACGCTCCCCCAGGGGTTTCAACCTTTCACCCTCTGTTCGCGCATGATCTTGTCCAAAAACCGGTTCCCATCCCGGATCAAGTCCGGGACAAGCTTTGTTGGGATCACGCGCCCTTTCGGAGCGCCCGGAGCGCGGTTGAGGACAGAGGGGACTTCAGCCCGTGCAGATAGACCCAGGCCGGCGCGTCGTACTCGGCCAGTTCCGGCGCAAGCCGTTCCGGCAGGCGGTAGCGCAGGAGCGCCTGGGCCGCCCGGCCGCCGGTGGCGTAGAGGCTCGATCCCATGCGGTCGACCACCGCCATGGGCATGAGATTGGCGATGCGGCGCCAGCTTTGCCAGCGGTAGAAGCTCCGCAGGTTGTCCGCGCCCATGACCCACACGAATCGCACGCCCGGGCAGCGGCGCACCAGATATTCCAGCGTGTCGCAGGTGTAGCGCGTGTTGATGACGGCTTCGAGACCGGTCACGTCGATGCGGGGATGGCCGGCTAGCGCTCGGGCGTCGGCCATGCGCTGGGCGAGCGGGCGCAAGCCGCGGGTGTCCTTCAGCGGGTTCCCCGGTGTCATTAGCCACCACATCCGGTCGAGCTTGAGCCGCTTCATGGCGAGCAGGCTTGCGCCGAGATGGGCCAGATGCGGCGGGTCGAAGGTACCGCCGAACAGGCCGATCCGCATGCCGCGGGCATGCGGAGGAAGGACGAGGCGGGGAGGTAATGGCACGCTAGCGACTCACGGCCTGATCTGCCCCGTGCCGCGCACGCGATACTTGAAGCTGGTGAGCTGGTCGACGCCGACCGGGCCGCGTGCGTGCAGCTTGCCGGTGGCGATGCCGATCTCGGCGCCGAAGCCGAACTCAGCCCCGTCTGCGAACTGCGTCGAGGCGTTGTGCAGCACGATCGCGGAATCGACCTCGCTGAGGAATTTTTCCGCAGCCTGCTTATCGGCGGTGACGATGGCGTCGGTGTGGTGGGTGCCGTAGCGCTCGATGTGCTCGATCGCGGCATCGACGCCGTCGACCACGCCGGCGGTGATGATCGCATCGAGATATTCGGTGGACCAGTCAGACTCGCTTGCGGGTTTTACGCGCGCGTCAGTCTTCTGCACGGCCGGGTCGCCGCGGACCTCGCAGCCGGCGTCGAGCAGCATTCCGATCAGCGGCTTCAGATGGGTCGCCGCCGCGGCACGATCCACCAGCAGGGTCTCGGCCGCGCCGCAGACGCCGGTGCGGCGCAGCTTCGCGTTCATCATGATGGTTTTGGCCATGTCGAGGGAAGCCGCCTTGTCCACGTACACATGGCAGACGCCTTCGAGATGCGCGAATACCGGCACGCGTGCCTCGGTCTGCACACGCGCAACGAGACTTTTGCCGCCGCGCGGCACCAGAACGTCGATGGCGCCGTCGAGACCTTGCAGCATCATGCCGACGGCTGAGCGGTCGCGCGTCGGCACGAGCGAAATCGCCGCCTCCGGCAGGTTGGCTTCGCGCAGGCCCTTCGTCAGCGCCGCATGGATAGCGCGCGACGAGCGATGGCTGTCGGAGCCGCCACGCAGGATCACGGCGTTGCCGGCCTTGAGTGTGAGCGCACCGGCGTCGGCGGTGACGTTCGGTCGGCTCTCGTAGATCACGCCGACGACGCCGAGCGGCACCCGCACGCGCTCGATGGTCATGCCATTCGGCCGGGTCCAGGATTCGGTGACCTTGCCGACCGGGTCGGCGAGGCCGCGCACCGTGTCGAGCCCCGCCGCCATCGCCTCGACGCGCTGGTCGCTCAATTCCAGCCGGTCGAGGCTTGCGGCGTTGAGGCCCGCGGCTTTTCCGTCGGCCATGTCTTCGGCGTTGGCGGCGAGGATAACTGCCTTGCCCGCGCGGATTGCCGCGGCCATGCCGGCCAGCGCGCTGTCCTTCTGGGCGGTCGCGGTCAGCGCCAGCACGCGCGCGGCGGCCTTCGCTTGGCGGCCGATGTCCTGCATCGTCGCGGCGATATCGCCCGACCCCTCGATGGTATTCAGCGGCGCGGTCATGGGGTAGATATGCTCAATCCGATGATTTTCCTATGTTCTATCACGTCTTGAAGCCATTCTCACCCCTTGCCCGGCATGGCTCCTGTCTTCCACGGTGGGGGCGCATGTAGGCCAATGAACCAGCAGGGAACGCCGATGATCCTGATCGATCTCAGCCGCGACATCGAACACAAGATGGCGGTGCTGCCGAACCATCCGCAGGTCATCGTCACGCCGTTCGCCACCCACGACGAGGTGCGGGTGGTGGATGGTTACGGCTTCTCGTCTGCGACGATGGTGCTGGTGATGGGCGACCATGCCGGCACCCATGTGGATGCGCCGAAGCATTTCAACGCTGACCCGAAGGCGGCCTCGATCGATGAGGTGCCGCTGGAGTACTTCTTCACCGAGGCGGTCTGCCTCGACCTTTCGCACAAGCCGCTGAAATCCGACATCTCGATCGAGGATCTGCAGGCCGCGGAGAAGGCCGCCGGCGTCACCATCAAGCCGAAGGACACTGTGCTGCTGCACATGGATTTCTTCCGCCGCACCCACGGCACGCCGGGGTTCATCACTGACTTCCCCGGGCTGACCAAGGAATCCGCGACCTGGCTCGGCAAGAAGGGCATCGGCATGTTCGGCGTCGAGGCGGTGAGCCCCGGGCGGACCGGCCGCAGCAATTTCGAGGTACATCACGTCTGCCGCGATCTCGGCTTCACCCACATGGAAGGACTGGTCAATCTCGACAAGCTCGTCGGCAAGGGCCGCTTCCGATTCATCGGCTTCCCAATCAAGATCAAGGGCGGCACCGGCGCGCCGATCCGCGCGGTGGCGTGGCTTGACGGTTGAATGGACCCAAGCGTAAACAACCGCATGATCCGTCCGGCACTCGCCGCAATGCTTGTGCTTTCGCTGGCCGGGCCTGCCTTCGCGCAAGGCAGGACGGAGCGTCCCGACACCTTCGTCGATGCCGCGATTGTCGCGCCCGATCTCGTCGTCGAGGCGCGCTATGCTGGACCCAACAACTTCGTCGGCGTCCCGATCGACGGCTACGAGAGGCCGCTGTGCTACCTGACGAGGCGAGCCGCCGCGGCGCTGGCGCAGGTCGTGAAGGATCTCGAGCCGCGCGGGCTGACGCTGAAGGTGTTCGACTGCTACCGCCCGGAGCGGGCGGTCGCGCATTTCGTGCGCTGGGCACGCAATGTCGGCGACGCCAAGATGAAGGCAGAGTTCTATCCGCATGTCGACAAGCGCAGCCTGTTCAGCGACGGCTACATCGCCGCGCGCTCCGGCCACTCGCGCGGCTCGACGGTGGATCTGACAGTGGCACGGCGAGCGGACGGCGAGGAGCTCGATATGGGCACGCCGTTCGATTTCTTCAGCCCGCGCTCATGGCCGTCCGACCAAAGCGTGAGCGCGGAGGCGCAGGCCAACCGTGCCCTGCTGGCGCAGGCGATGCGCAGGCGCGGCTTCATTCCCTACAACAAGGAATGGTGGCATTTCACGCTGCGCCACGAGCCATATCCGCAGAGCTATTTCGATTTTTCGGTGCGCTGAAGTAGGCCATTGGCCCAGCGCGAAAACGGAAAGACCCGGCCCTCAAGGGCCGGGTCTTTCCGGGCGACCGTCGGTCGCCTTCGGAGTCGATTGTGTCACGTCGCGCCGGAACAATGCGCATCGTGCTTTGCGGTTCCAGCGCAACGGTAAAAAAAGCGGGGGCACGATTGGCCCCCCGAAGACTTCTGGGGATTAGCGTCGGTTAGGACGCCCCCGCGATTCGCAAACGTAACGAATGCGAGCTCTGAATATTCTTGCTCTTCTTTGTGACCGGTTAGCCTGCGTCGCCTGGGGCGTGGGCGCGGTGAATTTTTGTGCCCTCAATCAACGGAATACCGGCCGTAGCGGCAACGTGTTGGATTGCCGCGCGGCAGGTCACTGCGCGTCAACTCACCGCAGACCTTCGTCGCAGTCGATCGGTCAGGCGCGGTTACGCGCCGACGAGCACCATGTCGTCGCGGTGAACCATCTCGGCGCGGCCTTCGATGCCGAGGATCAGCACGATGTCGCCGGACGATTTGCGCACGATTTTGGCGGCATCCTCCGCGTCGTAGGCGACGAGCCCCCGCCCGATCTCGGCGCCGTCGGGGCCGCGGATCACCACCGCGTCGCCGCGGCCGAAGTCCCCGTTGACGCGGATCACGCCGGCCGGGAGCAGGCTCTTGCCGCGGCGCAAGGCAGCAGCGGCTCCGGCGTCGATGGTGAGCGTGCCCTTGGGCTCGAGCGAGCCCGCGATCCATTTCTTGCGCGACGTCACCGGATTGCCCGGAGTCAGAAACCAGGTCGCGCGGGCGCCAGTTTCGATCGCCTTGAGCGGATGATCGATGTGGCCGGAGGAGATGACCATGTGGGTGCCGGCGGTGGTGGCGATTTTGCCGGCCTCGATCTTGGTGCGCATCCCGCCGCGGGCGTGATCGGACGCGGCCTCGCCCGCCATCGCCTCGATCTCGGCGGTGATGCGCGGAACGAGCGCGATGTGCTTGGCCTTGGCGTCGAGATGCGGCGGCGCGTCGTACAGCCCGTCGATGTCGGACAACAGCACCAGCAGATCGGCGCTGGCCATGGTGGCGACGCGGGCGGCGAGGCGGTCGTTGTCGCCATAGCGAATCTCGGACGTTGCCACGGTGTCGTTCTCGTTGATCACCGGGACCGACCGCCACTCCAGAAGCTTGTCGATAGTCGAGCGGGCGTTGAGGTAGCGCCGCCGCTCCTCGGTGTCGTCGAGTGTGACCAGGATCTGACTCGCGGTGATGCCGTGCCGGCCCAGCACCTCGGACCAGGTGCGGGCGAGCGCGATCTGGCCGACTGCGGCGGCGGCCTGGCTGTCCTCGAGCTTCAGCGCGCCCGGGGCGAGCTTGAGCACCGAGCGGCCGAGCGCGATTGCGCCCGAAGACACCACGATGATGTCGCGCTTTTCCTTGTGCAGCCGGGCGATGTCATCGGCGAGCGAAGCAAGCCACGTCTCCTTCAGCCGGCCGGCCTTGGCGTCGACCAGCAGCGACGAGCCGACCTTGACCACGATGCGGCGGAAGTCGGCGAGGGCGGGGGCTTTGGCGGACATGGGTGAAACGGTTGCGGCAGGCCCGGCGGGGCCGATTGGGATGGGCTGCTCTATAGCAGACTTTAAGGCTGCCAATACTTCACGGCTGCCAGGCCGGGGCCTCGGCGCGGCGGCGGGCGGCGGTGGTGCCGCCGGAGCTGTCGATGATCTCCAGCAGCGCCCGCTTGGCTTCGATGACACCCTTGCCGGACTGCGCCGACAGGAGCAGCGGCGTCTTCTTGCTGGCGCGCTTCAATCGCGCGGCCTGCTGCTTGATGAGTTCGGGCGTGAGCGCGTCGATCTTCGTCAGCGCCACGATCTCGTGCTTGTCCTCGAGGCCCTGGCCATAGGCCTGCAGCTCGGCGCGCACGGTCTTGTAGGCCTCGCCGGCATGCTCGCCGGTGCCGTCCACGAGATGCAGCAGCACCCGGCAGCGCTCGATGTGGCCGAGGAAGCGGTCGCCGAGGCCTGAGCCTTCGTGCGCGCCCTCGATCAATCCGGGAATGTCGGCCAGGACGAACTCGCGGCTATCGCTTTCGACCACGCCGAGCTGCGGGTTGAGCGTGGTGAAGGGATAGTCGGCGATCTTTGGCTTGGCCGCGCTCACCGCCGCGAGGAAGGTGGACTTGCCCGCGTTCGGCAGTCCGACCAGGCCGGCGTCGGCAATCAGCTTCAGCCGCAGCCAGATCCAGCGTTCGTCGCCCGGCTGGCCTGGATTGGCGTTGCGCGGCGCGCGGTTGGTCGACGACTTGAAATGCGCGTTGCCGAAGCCGCCGTTGCCGCCCTCGGCCAGTACAATGCGATCGCCGATCTTGGTCAGGTCGGCGATCATCGTCTCCTTGTCCTCGTCGAAAATCTGTGTGCCGACCGGCACCTTGAGCGTCACGTCGGGGCCTCTCGCGCCGTGGCGATCCTTGCCCATGCCGGGGACGCCGGGTCGTGCCTTGAAGTGCTGCGAATAGCGGTAGTCGATCAGCGTGTTCAGCCCGTCCACCGCCTCGACCACGACGTCGCCGCCGCGCCCGCCGTTGCCGCCGCTCGGCCCGCCGTGCTCGATGAACTTCTCGCGCCGGAACGCGACGCAGCCGTTGCCGCCGTCGCCGGAGCGGATGTAGACCTTGGCCTCGTCGAGGAACTTCATGGGCTATAAGTAGCCATCGGGGCCGTCCTTGGAAAGGACGCGGCCCATCGATTGCGGCATACACGCTTCCTATGGTTTCCGACGCACAATCCAGCCTCCCGGACCGCCGCGCCGCATTGGCCGGCATCGGCCTGATGGTCGCCGGCATCTGCTGTTCGCGGTCAACGATGCGCTCGGCAAGTGGTTGGTGGCGACCTATTCGGTCGGCCAGGTGCTGTTGATCCGCAGTCTTGCCGCGCTGGCGCTGCTGGCGCACTTTATCTGGCGCGACCGGGCATCCTTTGCGACGGCGCCCCGATGGGGCATGCAGGCCGTGCGCGCGGTGCTCGCCACCGTGGAGGTCGCCTGTTTCTACTGGGCGGTGGTCTATCTGCCGCTGGCCGACGTCATGGCCTATTACCTGGCGGGGCCGATCTTCGTCATCGCCATCGCCGGGACCATGCTCGGCGAGCCGGTCGGCTGGCGGCGCTGGTCGGCGGTGACGGTCGGGTTCCTCGGCGTGATCGTCTGCCTGCGGCCCGGCAGCACGGCGCTGAGCTGGCCCGCACTGATCGCGCTCGCCGGCAGCTTCACCTTCTCGCTGTCGATGATCTCGACGCGCACCTTGCGCGGTACCGGTGACACCGTGCTGGTGACGGCGCAGACCGTGGCCGCGCTCGTATTCGGAGCGGCGCTCTCCCCTGTCGCCTGGGTGACGCCGACGCCCAGCGATGCCGCGCTGCTGGCGCTGCTCGGTATGGTTGCGATGGTGGCGCATGTCTGCGTCAACCGCTCGCTCAAGCTTGCGCCCGCCAGCGTCGTGGTGCCGTACCAGTACACGACGATCGTCTGGGCGGTGCTGTTCGGCTATCTGGTGTTCGGCGACGTGCCGGACGGCTGGATGGCGGCCGGCGCCGCGATCATCATCGGAGCCGGCCTGTTCATCTTCGTGCGCGAGCGGCAATTGGCGCGGCGCGAGGCGTCGTTCTCCGAGCTGCCGCCGTAGCGGCCGTCACGCCATGAACCGCGTCGTCCCGTCGCGCGCGATCCGCGGCAGGAGGTCGACCTCCCACGAGAGATATTCGTTCATCGCGTCCGTCGTGTTGCCGGGCCGCTCGTAGGGCTTGGGCCAATAATCCAGCGGCTCGTCGCCCATGCGCGCTTCGGTCGAAAACGAAAAGCCGGCCGCCTGCCAAGCGGTGTTGCCGCCGCGCAGGTGGCGGGCCGGTACGTGGGCTTCGCTTGCCGCCAGCCCCGCGAGCACGCCGTCCTCCGAGGTGAGGACGAGCGTGCCGTTCACCGGGATTTTCGCCAGCGCCTGCCGGAGCCGCGTGCGGATGGCGAACCATGCGCCGGGGATGTGGCCCTTGCGGTAGGCCGGGCTGAGCGACAGATCGACGACGGTGACGCGGTCCTTCGCCACGAGTTCGGACAGTTCCTTCGCGTCGATGCCGAGTTCGGGCGGAGGGGCGGGACCGAGCACCGGGGCCGCAGGCCGCCCCGTCTCGCTGCCGCTCGCCGCCAGCACGAACACGTCGCGCCAGCCCATTTGCTTGAGCCACGACGCCGTCATCACCGCGCGCACCTCGCGGTCGTCGACCAGCACCAGCCGCGCGCCGAGCGTGCCGGCATACTGGTCGGTGGCCTGGACGAGTTGGCCGCCGGGCGCGTTGATTGCGCCAGGCAAATGGCCCGCGGCGTAGTCGGTCGGATCGCGCACGTCGAACACATAGAGCGTGCGCGTCGTGTCGGCGCGGAAGCTTTCGAGTCCTTTGGCGTCGATGCGCATGACGCCAAATTTTTTAGCGACGCTCTCGGCGGCCGATCTAGCCCAGGCGAGCCCGCCGGCGGACGGGTCGGCGTAGCGCCTGGTCTTGCCGCTGTCGGGCGCAAAGCCGGCCAGCGTGTAGCCCATCGTGCCGTTGCGCAGCGCCACCACCTTGTTCGGCACGCCGGCGTTGATCAGAGATTGCGCGCCGATGATGCTGCGCGTGCGGCCGGCGCAATTGACCACCACCAGCGTATCGGGCGAGGGCGCGATGTCGTGGATGCGCAGAACGAGCTCGGCGCCGGGCACGTTGGTGGCGCTCGGAATCGACACGCGCTGGAATTCGTCGAACGGGCGGCTGTCGACCACGACCATGTCGGTGCCGCTCTTCATCAGCGCGTCGAGCTCCTCGGCCGAGACGCTCGGCGTGTGGCAGGCGTGTTCGACGTGCTCGCCGAAAGCCTTGCTCGGCACGTTGACGCCGGAGAACAGTTCGAGGCCGGCCTTGTCCCAGGCGGCGATGCCGCCCTGCAAATACGACACGTCGGTGTAGCCGGCGGCGGCGAGGACGTCTGCGGCGCGCTCCGCCAGGCCATCGGCCTCGTCGCACAACACGATACGGGTGTCCTTGTGCGGCACAAGGCGCGCGAAGCGCAACTCCAGCCGGCTCAGCGGAATGGATCGCGCCCACAGCAGATGGCTGCGCGAGAAGATCAGCTCTTCGCGCAGATCGATCAGCGCCAGCTCGCGGCCATCGGAGAGCATGGCTTTGACGGCGTGCGGATCGAGCGGCTTGAGGGGCGTTTGAGATTGCATGTGAGCCTCGAACAAAATGGCCGGCGCTACAGGCGTGCGAAGCACGCCGTCCTTTGGACGGCTATGGCTCGGCCATGACAGTACAATTTTGGCGCGACTTGCCGCTAGGTCGTCTGCTGCGGCGTCATCTGATGCACCTCGCCGGACTTCAGGTCGATCCGGATGCGGTTGATGTTGTCGAGGTTGGTGCCGGTCACGCGCACGAAGCGCGACTTGTCCGGATAGTCGATCGAGTGGATCGCGCCGTCCTGGTAGATGCCGGCGTGGCCGGGCTCGAGCCGGTATTTCTTCTCCGGCGTGAGCTTGGCGTGCTTGGGGTCCGCGCCGTTGTCCTCGCGCTTCCATTCGATCATGTCGGTCCACAGCTTGGCCTGGCCGTAGATCGCCCATGATTCGCCGTGATCGTGCGGCGGCGAGACGCGCGCCTTGTCGTTGATGTGCGCGAGCACCTGGAACTTCAGCTCGGGGTCCTCATACAACACCTTCAGGCCGCGCTCGGCATTGTCGCCGCAATGTTTCTCGACGAAGTCCTTGTTGTTCAAAAGCCGCTCGAGATTGGCGCGGACCTGCTCGCGGCCGGCCGGGCCAGGATCGCGCTTCAGAAAGTTACGGCAGTCGGCGATGAACTGGTCAAGCTCGTAGGTCATGCTGTGCTCCCTGGCGAAATTAAATGCCACGCATATGCCCATTTTCACGCAAAATCTCGCGCGGCGCCAGCCTTCCGTAGAATATCAATCCTGCTCTGTGCGCAGGGTTGGGATCTTCGTTTTGCAGGCGGGAGATAGCCGCGGGGAGCGTGCAGCGCCCGGGAGGGACAAGGGGCCATGCCTCACTGATGCGGCCCGCTTAAGTCCGCTCCCCGGGATGCCGTTCGTGGGTTGGCCGCTATGCCATCGTCCAAACGTCAGCGATGGCGGTTAGCGGCGGAACTGACCCGGTGGCGTCATTGTGACCTCCGTTGTTCAGTTTGTGATGGGGTTGCGGTCGCCTCGGCGACGCGCTCCACACGATAGAATGCGCCTCCCGAGAGCGCACGATGTCAACCGCGCGCTCATGCGCTGGCTGCGCCCGTGCGTCGCCGCAAAACGATGGAACCAACGGCCCCGTCGCGGAATGGGCGCCGCGCCATTGCTCAAGGCGATCGGTGCTCGCGGGCGACGCGGTCGAGAAAGTCCTCGAGCGCCGCAACCGGGGCGCGATCGCGGTAGAGCCGATGTTTTTTGGCCGCCATCTTGGCTTCGATGGTCGAACGCCAGGCCGCATCGCGGGCCAGACGAACCGCCACGGAAACATAGTCGTCCATCGTCGCCGCAAGCGTTTCCGGCACATCCATGATACTGAGAAAGGCGGCGCTGTGGCGCCCGCGCATCAGATCGCCCGCCATCGTCACGATCGGCAGGTCATACAGCATGGTTTCCAGGGTGGTGTTGCAGCCCGACTAGCCGATGCTGTCCAGCACGATGTCGCACTGTCCGATCGTGGACAGGAAGTCATCGCGGCTGAGAGCCGGCAAAATAATGCAGTGCTTGGCGGAGCGCAGGCCGTGGGCCGCGAAGGCGGCGTCAAGGCGCTGCAGGAAAACACCGGCCAGGCCTTTGGGGTCGATGAAGACGAATTGGCTGTCGGGGACCTCGCGTGCGATGCGCGGGAATACCTGGTCGTATCGGGGCAAATATTTGAAGAGGGATTGTCCGGACCAGAACACTGTCGCCGCCGGGCGCAATTGCAGTCCGGCCGGCGCGGCGAAGGCCGCGGGCGGTTCGAGCGGTTCGTAGTAGGTCGACAGATTGGGAAGCCGGATCAAAGTCTCGGAATAGTGTTCCTGAGCGGCGGGCGGTTCCATGGGGTCGCTGCTGAGGAAATAATTGAGGGTGGGATATCCGCTGGTTTCGGGGTGACCCCAGGAGGTGCATTGGACCGGAGCCAGACGCAGTGCCGCGAGCTGGGCGGATGCGCCGTCCATGCAGGTGTCCGGATAGATCAGCACATGGGGTGCGTCGGCCAGGATGGCTGCACGCCATTGGTCGATTGATAGCGGACCGCGCACAAAACGCTCGCACATCGCGGCGGCAACCACCGTTTCCGTGTCCTGGTCGTCGCCGGTGTCATAACCGAAGATGCGAAACCACTTGCGATCGAGCTGGCCGAGCCAGCCCTTGGCCGGAATCTTCCAAACGGAATGATGCCGGAAATGTCCGCTCACGAAACCCACGCGGACCGGTTCGCCCGGTCCGCGTGGCGGCGCGAGCTGGACCGGCGTATAGCGATCCGCCATGATTCGACAAGCCATCGCTCCGAACAGCGTTTGCAATTCACGGTCGTTCGAGCCTTGATAGGCGAGGTAAACGGGCCGGTGTCGTGCCAGGCCGTCGGCGAAGTCCTTCGGCGTCGCGTGGCGCGCGACTTCATCGTGCAGCGCCTGTAGGCGTACCTAATAGGCCATCCTGCGGGTGGCGACTTCGGCCTCGTCGATATAGAGGATCGGAATCTCCGCAATGCAACGGCCAAACTTGGCCGCCGCTTGGTCCGGATTCAGGGCGAGCACACGATCGAACGCGGCGACCGCGTCCCGATGGCGATTGAGGTCGATCAGCGAGTTTCCGCGGGCGTAGATCGCTTCGGAAAACTCCGGATTGAGCGCGACCGCCCGATCGAATTTCTCGACGGCTTCGGCGTCACGGCCGGTCGCCACAAGCAGGTTGCTGAGGTTGTAGTAGGTCTCGGCATAATCGAGCTTCAAAGCCACCGATCGCTCGTAGCACTCAAGGGCCTCGTCGTACCGCTTCAGCGCCTTGAGCGCGGCGCCGAGATTATTGCAGGCTTCGAAGTCGCTCGGGTTGATTGCGAGGGCGCGCTTGTACTGGGAAATGGCCTCATCGTTGCGGCCGAGCTTCTGAAGCATTGTGCCGAGGTTATAGTGCCCGCCGGGCAGATCGGGGTTGAGCGCCATCGCGCGTGAGACGAAGGACACCCCCTTTTCAGC
>SHVN01000051.1 GCA_009694215.1 Xanthobacteraceae bacterium | reverse complement strand
GCTCGATTTCTTGGCCATAAGTCCCTCCGTATCCAAGCCTGCCGGGCAGCTCACGAACGCAGCGCAAAACCTCCCTCACCCATCCAACGCTGCCTCAACGCCCGCCGCGACGAGGGGTTCCTGCCGGAACAGGTATTTGGGGGCGGAACGGGTGCCCGCGCGGAAGGCAGGATTTGCTATGGTTCCGGGCGCGACTCTCGACCCTTCCCGTCCAGCCGGACTGCGATCCCCCAGACATGCCTGCCTTTGGCGCGCTCGCTCCCTTCCGCATCCGCAGCTACCGCTTCCAGTGGCCGGCGGATCTGCTGACGTCGTGGGCGTTCGAGATGGAGACGCTGATCCTCGGCTGGTACGTCCTGGTCGAGACCGGCTCCGTCGTGATGCTCACCCTGTTCGGCGCGTTGCTCTACGGCGGCACGCTGATCGCGCCGATCGTCGGGGTGTGGAGCGACCGGATCGGGCACCGCACCATGCTGTCGTCGATGCGGGCGATCTACACGCTGGTCGCGGCGACGCTCACGGCACTCGCCTTCACCGGCACGCTCAACCCGGTCATCGTCGTGGCGCTTGCGGCGATTACCGGCCTGGTTCGGCCCTCCGACATGGGGCTGCGCGGCGCGCTCATTGCCGACACCATGCCGCCGGCCGCGCTCACCCCCGCGATGGGGATCGCGCGCACCACCACGGACACCGCACGCATCTTCGGCGCGCTCACCGGGGCCGGCATGTTCGCGGCCATCGGTATCGGGCCGAGCTATGCGGCGATCACCGCGATCTACCTGCTGGGCGCCGTGCTGACCTGGAATGCGATCGCACCGAAGGTGGCGGAGGAGGCGGCGTCGGAAGCGGCCGAACTGAAGCCGTCTCCGTGGAGCGAGCTGCGCGAGGGCGTGGTGCTGGTGTGGAACACGCCGCGGCTGCTGGCCATCGTCTGGTACGCCTTCCTGTTCAACTTCGCGGTGTTTCCGCTGACCAACGGCCTGATGCCCTACGCCGCCAAGGAAATCTTCCACACCGACCAGACCGGGTTGGGCTACCTGATCGCCAGCGTGGCCGCGGGCGCCTTCATCGGCTCCATCATCATGACCCGCTCGGGGATCAGGGTGGAGCTCGCCCGCATCATGATCGTCGCCGCCGTGATCTGGCACCTCCTGGTGCTGGTGTTTGCCCAGACGGTGACGCTGTGGGCCGGCATCGTCATGCTGATGCTCTGCGGCTTCGCCCAGAGCCTGACCATGGTCTGCCACACGGTCATTTTGCTCAGCGCCTCGACGCCGCGCTACCGCGGCCGGATCATGGGGGTGCGGATGCTGGCGATCTACAGCCTGCCGCTCGGCCTGCTCGCCGCCGGTCTGCTGATCGGTTGGATCGGCTTCAGCGCCACGGCCTCGCTCTATGCCCTGGTCGGTCTCGCCTTCACGATCCTGATTGCCTTACGCTGGCGGGCGTCGCTGTGGCAGGCTCGCACGCTGCCGGAGGAAGAGCATCGTCATGCCGCGTAAGCCGCGAAAGAAGAAGCGCCAGCCGCGCTGGGCCGCGTGGCCCGACGAGCGGCTGTTGGCGCTGCGGCTGAAGGACCTCAAGCTGCCGCTGCGGGGCACCTGGCTGGCGGACTGCCTGCGCGAGCTACACGGGGAAATGAAGGAGAGGGGGCTGAGCGTCCGGCCGCACGCCTGGCTGTCCAGCGAGTGGTTCAGCCCGAGCGACACGCCGGGCATAGCCTTCCCGTTCTACCTGGCGCATCCGCGCCTGATGCGGCTCGAACGCAAGATGATCATCGACGTCGAGGGCGGCACGCACGCCGAATGCATGCGCATCCTGCGCCACGAGGCCGGCCACGTCATGCAGCACTCCTATGCGCTGCACCGCCATCGCCGCTGGCAGCGCCTGTTCGGCCGTTCATCGACCCGCTATCCGAGTTATTATCGGCCCGATCCGGCGAGTCGGGACTTCGTCCAGCATCTCCGGCTCTGGTATGCGCAGAGTCATCCGGATGAGGATTTCGCCGAGACGTTCGCGGTCTGGCTCACCCCGCGCTCGAACTGGCGCAAGCGTTACGAGGGCTGGCCGGCGTTGAAGAAGCTGCAATACGTGGACGAACTGATGGCGGAGATCGCCAGGCAGAAGCCCAGGCTGACGCGGCAGCGCGAGGTGGAGCCGCTGCGAAGCCTGCGCACGACGCTCGGCGAGCATTACCAGAAGAAGCTCGAACACTATTCGGTCGATGCGCCGCGCGCCTATGACCGCGATCTGCTGCGTATCTTCTCGAACAATCCCCGGCACCGGCATTCTCCGCCGGCGGCGGCCTTCATCCGGCATCATCGCGGCGACATCCGGCGGCTCGTTTCGAAGTGGACCGGCGAGTATCAGCTCACGCTCGACCAGGTGCTCGACGAGATGGTCGAGCGCTGCCGCGAATTGAAGCTCCGCGCGGTCGGGCACGAGCGGCAGTTGCGGACCGATTTCACCGTGCTGCTGACCGCCAAGACCGTGCACTCGCTTTACAGCCCGCTGCGGCGGCAGTGGATCGCGCTATGAAACGTCTTCGCGTCCTTCTGCTCACCCATCCGGACCTGGTGCCGCCGGATTCGCTCAAGGGCGCCACCGAGCAGGACATCCAGACCTGGAAGACCGAGTACGACGTGGTCAGCACGCTGCGCGGCCGCGGCCACGAGGTGATGCCGCTCGGCGTCAACGACGAACTTCTCCCGATCCGCGAGGCGGTCGAGAGCTTCAAGCCGCACGTTGTGTTCAATCTGCTCGAGGAGTTTCACGGCGAGGCGGTCTACGACCACAGCGTGGTGAGCTATCTGGAATTGCTGCGGGTGCCCTACACCGGCTGCAACCCGCGCGGCCTGGTGCTGTCGCGGGGCAAGGATCTGGCCAAGAAGCTCGTGCACTACCACCGCGTACCGACGCCGGCCTTCGCGGTGTTCCCGATGGGGCGCAAGATCAAGCGCCCGCCGCGGTTACAACTGCCGCTGATCGTCAAGAGCCTGATCGAGGACGCTTCGATGGGCATTGCACAGGCCTCGGTGGTGGAGAGCGACGAGGCGCTGGCCGAGCGCGTCACCTTCATTCACCAGCGAATCGGTACCGCGGCCATCGCCGAGCAGTACATCGAGGGCCGCGAAATCTACGTCGGCGTGCTCGGCAACGACCGCCGCCGCGTGCTGCCGATCTGGGAACTGCAGTTCGGCGATCTGGCGCAGGGCACGCGGCCGATCGCCACCGAGAAGGTCAAGCACGACCTCGAATACCAGCAGCGCCACGGCGTCGTGGAGGGCGCGGCCAAGGGCCTGTCGCCCGCGGTCGCCGCCCGCATCAACAACATGGTCAAGCGCATTTGCCGCACCCTCGATCTCGACGGCTACGCGCGCATCGACTTCCGGCTCGCGGCCGACGGCACGCCGTATTTTATCGAGGCCAACCCCAATCCCGAGATCGCCAAGGTCGAGGAATTCGCCAAATCGGCGCTGCACGACGGACTGAAATATCCCGACCTGCTCAACCGGATCATGGCGCTCGGCATTGCGCGCGGCAGTTCCGCCAGCGTGGGCGGGTGAAGTTCAATCAGACTGGATCTCTCGTTCGTCATGCCCGCACTTGTTGCGGGCATCCACGTCTTCCTTTGCGGCAAGAAAGACGTGGATGGCCGGGACAAGCCCGGCCATGACGGTTCTGATTCTGTACAGGTAAAGCATGGAATTCCTCGGAACCCCGGACATCGGGCCGCTCACGTTCTTCGGCCTGATGGTGGCGTCGTTGGTGACCGCCTTCATCGGCGTGTTCACCGGAGCGGCGGGCGGGGTCGTCCTGCTCGGTCTGATGGCCATGGTCATGCCGCCGCTGGCGCTCATCCCGGTGCACACCGTGGTGATGCTCGGCGCCGGCGTCACCCGCACCATGATCATGTGGCGAAACGTGATGCGCCCGGCGGTGCTGCCGTTCATGATCGGCGCGCTGATCGGGGCGGCGGCCGGCGCCCGGGTGTTCATCGCGCTATCCACGATGTGGCTGGAGTTCATCCTCGGCGCGTTCATCCTGCTGGTGACGTGGATGCCGAAGCTCGGCCAGTTCGGCGGCGAGCGCGGCCGCTTCGGCGTGCTCGGCTTCATCACCACCTTCGTCGGCGTGTTCGTCAGCGCCACCGGCACGCTGCTGGCGCCGTTCGTGGCGGCGTCGACGCCGGACCGGCGCGTCCATGTCGCGACCATGGGCGCGCTGATGATGTTCTCGCATCTTGCCAAGGTTGCGGCCTTCGGCCTCATCGGCTTCGCGATCGGCCGCTACGTGCCGCTGATGGTGGCGATGATCGCGACCGGCGCGGTCGGCAACTGGATCGGCGAGGTGGCGCTGCTTCGCACCAAGGAACAGCACTTCCGCCGAGTGCTGCAGGTCGCGTTAACGATCCTCGGCCTGCGCCTGTTGTGGAGCGCGGCGCGCGGCGCGGGATGGATTTGACGCTGGGATCGCCAGCAAACCGGCATCGTCCCCGCGTTCATCGTTAAGATTAGCCATTCGACTTTACGTTAATTTGCGAACGTCGTTGCGCCCGCGCGCGGCGGCGCTATGAGCGTGCCTCGAGAACCCAGATCAAATCTGCATTCGAGGGGGCCTTCGATGCGCAACAACAAAGCGATCCTGGACGAAGCCGCGCGTTCGGTGCGGCGGATATTCATCGGCAGCGTGGCCGGCAGCACGGTCATGCTGGCCGTGGTCGGCGCCGCCGGCGCCTACGGCATGCCGGAGAAATTGACGGCGCAGGCGTTCAACGCCGCGATGGCGAAGTTCAACGTGAAGTTCGCGCCGAAGGCGGAGCATGTAGCGCCCGCCGCCGAGCAGCCGGTGAAGGTGGCCAGCGCGAAAATTCTCGCGGTGTCGTCGGTGACGGACGCGGCCGACGAACCGGCCGCGCCAGCCGCGCCGCAGGCGGCGCCCGTCGCCGGGGCCGCGCCGGTGTCGAATCCCTTTGCCGATCGCGATCCCGCGCCGGCCGTGGTCGTGAGCCTCGCGCCGCGCGCCCTGCCGAATGTCAGCGAAGAGCGCCCTTTCCTTGCCGCGCCGCTGGTGTTCGAGATCCCGAAGCCCGCCGACGCCCAGGTGCTGACCGCGCTTCCGAAGACCGAAGTGATCGTCGTGGCGCCGCAGGCAGCCGAGGCGCCGATGCCGTCGCCCGCCGTGGAAGCTCCCAAGGCCTCCGAGAAGCCGGTGATAGCGTTCGCGCCGCTGCCGCAGACCTGCGTGCCCTCGGAGCCGGCCCCGGCGGAGTTTCCGAAGGCCGTGTCGATCCGCCTGCCGGTGGCGAAGCCGCCGTTGACGCCGGCGCAGCGGCTCGACCTCATCGGCAAGGACTATGACAAGGCCGAGAAGTACCTCGCCCAGGCGATCTATTTCGAGGCGCGCAACGAGCCGGCGCGCGGCCAGCAGGCGGTGGCGCAGGTGGTGCTCAACCGCGTGTTCTCGCCGTATTACCCGAAGGACGTGTGCTCGGTAGTGTATCAGAACGCGCACCGGCACCTGTCGTGCCAGTTCACGTTCGCCTACGACGGCAAGCCGGAGGCGGTCAACGAGCGGGGCGCCTGGACTCGCGCCAACCGGATCGCCAAGCAGACGCTCGACGCCAAGATCTGGCTGCCCGAGGTGAACAAGGCGACGCACTATCATGCGGCCTATGTCCGGCCGAATTGGATCCGCGACATGAACGTGATGGTGCGGCACGGTCTGCACACCTTCTACCGCCCGCGCAACTGGGGCGACGGTTCGGACGAGGCGCATTGGGCCACGGCTTCGGATTCCGTGAAGTCCGCGCCCACAGCGGTGAAGCCGCTCACTCCGGCGCAAAAGAAATTCGTCTACGGCAGGACGTAAGCTCTCTTTGTAGAGCTTCCTCTCAAGGGGCCGCGAAGCGTTGCGCAAGCGGGGGAAACTCGACTTGCGTCGCTTCGCCCATGCATAATCGCACTTGGCGACCTCCCTCACCATGTCCTAACGTTCTCCCAAAACATGGGAGGAACCGTCATGACCAAATTCACCTGGGACCACATTCACCTGCGCACCCCCGATCCGGAGGCGACGGCGGTTTGGTTCGAGAAGATGCTGGGCGCCGAAATCACCCGCAGCATGCAGCAGGGTGCACCCCGCATCGACATGAAGATCGGCGGAGCCAACGTGTTCCTCGCGCCGGTGAAGGCGGGCGACGGCGTCAATGCGCCGCCGGTCACGCCGTACCAGGGTCTCGACCACTTCGGCCTTTCGGTCACCGGGATCGACGCCATCGCGGCCGATTTAAAGGCCAAGGGCGTGGAGTTCACCCGCGAGCCGACCACGGTGCGGCCGGGGACGCGCGTCTGCTTCATCCGTGGGCCGCAGGGCGTGTCGATCGAGTTGCTCGACCGGACGGTCTAGCGCAGGGCTCTACAACATGAGCCTGCGCGATCTTATCTTTGGGTCGAGGAGCAAACCCATGGATGCAAAATTGAACACAAAGACCTATCCGGTGACGCACAGCGAGGCGGAGTGGCGTAAGCTGCTCTCGCCCGAGCAGTTCCACATCATGCGCGAGCACGGCACCGAGCGGCCGGGAAGCTGCGCGCTGAACTTCGAGAAGCGCGCCGGCACGTTCTCCTGCGCCGGCTGCGAGCAGGTGCTGTTCAAGTCGAAGAAGAAGTTCGAAAGCGGAACCGGCTGGCCGAGCTTCAACGATCCGGAGGTTGGTTCGGTCGAGGAGACCGTCGACCGCGCCTACGGCATGATCCGCACCGAGGTGCATTGCAGCCGCTGCGGCAGCCATCTCGGCCATGTGTTTCCGGACGGCCCGCCGCCGACCGGCCTGCGCTACTGCATCAACGGCGTGGCGATGAACTTCAAGCCGGATTGATTCGCTCAAACGCCATGATGGCGTTGTTTGACGGCATTTCGATCAACTCGGTGAGGCGAAGCCCATTCGCCCTGCCGAGTTTTTTCAAATCCGCCGTATCGCGCACACCCCAAGCCGGATCCCGTGCTCGCAGGCTTTCGTCGAACGCGGCGTTGCTCGCTGCGTTGTGCCGGCCATCGCGCTTGAAGGGGCCATAGAGGAACAGCGTACCGACGGCGGCGAGATGACGGCTTGCGCCGGCGAACAACCCTTCCGCCACCGCCCACGACGAAATGTGGATGACATTGGCACAGAACATCGCAACGAACGCAGAGGGCAGGCCGAGCGCGGGCAGACGCCAGTCGGCTTCGCTCGCATCGAGGCGGACGGGCGCGCGCAGGTTGGCGAGCCGGGCGTGCGCGCGCCATGCCTTGATGCTGCGAAGATGGTTGTCGTCGAGATCGGTCGGCCACCAGGCGATCGCCGGCAATTTGCTGGCGAACGCGACGGCGTGCTGGCCGGTGCCGCTGCCGATCTCCAGAACGTCGCCGGTGCGGTCGCGCAGGAAGACCCCTAGCACCGGCGCGATCGCCGCGTGATTGCGATGGAACGCCGCGGCGTCGAGCCGGCCATCTTGCGGCAGCGGGTCGTTCTTGCCGAACTCGACTGTGAATCGCGGAGTGCTCACGCCACTGCCCCGTCCCAGCCGCCGTCATGGGCGATGACCTGCCCGGTCATATAGTGCGAGGCATCGCTGGCGAGATAGATGACGAGGCCGACCAGATCGTCCGGCACGCCGCGATGCTTCATCGGTATCCGCGCGTGGATGGCCTGCTCGAAGGTCTTGATCTCCTCGGCGCTGGCCGCGGCGCGCCGCTCGGCGCCCAGCGCCGTGCCGCCGTGCCAGCCGGGTGCGATGGCGTTGGAGCGGATTTTTTCCACGGCGTATTCGGCCGCGACCTGGCGCGTGAAGCCGATGACCCCCGCTTTCGCCGCCGAATAGCTGATGGAGCCTGCGGGCGAGCCCGGCCAGAATCCGCGCAGGCCCAGGATCGAGGCGATGTTGATGATCGAGCCGGGCCCGGGCAGCATCAGGGCAAGGCCCTTGCGGGTGTTGAGAAACACGCCGCGCAGGTTGATCGCCATCAGCCGGTCCCAGTCGGCGACGCTGTATTCGTGGGTGCGCATGGAATTGGTGTTGATGCCGGCGTTGTTGATGAGGATGTCGATGCGGCCGTGGCTCTCCGCGATCTTCGTCCACATCGCGTCGACGGAGGTCTCATCGGCGACATCGACATGGGCCGGCTCGGCCTTGCCGCGCGACTGCTTCGCGAGCGAGGCGGTTTCGTCGGCGCCGTCGAGATTGCGGTCGGCGCAGATCACGGTGGCACCGAAGGCCGCGAGGCCGAGCGCGAACGAGCGGCCGAGGCCGTTGGCGGCACCGGTGACCACGGCGACCTTGCCGTCGAGGCGAAAAAGGTTTTCAAACATGGCGTGTCCCGAACAGGTTGCCGCGAGCAGGCAGCCATGATTTGCAGTGTTCTCCTATCTTGTCGATAGGTTCATCGATGGCGGCGAAGGGGTGGAATGACAAAGCGTTTTCAGGTGGTGATCGTGGGCGGCGGGCCGGTTGGCGTGGCGCTCGCCGTGCAATTGGGGATGCGGGGCATTTCCTGCGCGCTGGTGGAAAGCCGCACCGAGCTGGGGCGAATCCCCAAGGGGCAGAACCTCACGCATCGGACGCTCGAACATTTCTACTTCATGGGCATCGTCGATGAACTGCGCGCCGCGCGCTTCCTGCCGCCCGGCTTCGCGATCGGCGAAATCACCAGCTACGGCGACCTGAACGGCCAATACTGGTTCGCGCCGGCGGGCCGGGAACTGGTCCACGACTATTATTTTCAGAAGAACGACCGGCTGCCGCAGTACCAGATGGAAAAGGTGCTGCGGGCGAAGCTGGCGACCCTGTCCAATGTGGAGAGCCGCTTCGGCTGGACCGCGACCAAGGTGGAGCAGGACAAGGACAGCGCGCACGTCACCATCGCCAAAGACGGCGCGACCGAGGTTATGGAGGGCGATTATCTGGTCGGCTGCGACGGCGGCCATTCCATCGTGCGCGAGCAGATCGGCATTCCGCGCAGCGGCCATGACTTCGATCAGCTCATGGCGTTGATCGTGTTCCGCTCGCGAGAATTGCACGACGAGCTCGGCAAGCGCTTCCCGCCGAAGTCGATCTATCGGGCGATGCATCCGGACCTCAGCGGCTACTGGAAGTTCTTCGGCCGCATCGATGTCGGCGAGGGGTGGTTCTTCCACGCGCCGGTGCCGAAGGGCACCACGCGGGACAATTTCGATTTCATGGGGCTGCTGCACGAGGCGACGGGATTCCTCTTCAAAGCTGAGTTCGATCACGTCGGCTTCTGGGACCTGCGCGTGGCGGTCGCGGAAAAATACCAGGTCGGACGGGTGTTCATCGCCGGCGACGCCGCGCACAGCCATCCGCCCTACGGCGGCTTCGGCCTCAACAACGGGCTGGAAGACGCGGTCAACCTCGGCTGGAAGCTTGCGGCGAGGCTCAACGGCTGGGGCGGCGAGACGCTCTTGCAGTCCTACACCGACGAGCGGCGGCCTATCTTTCAGGAGGTGGCGGAGGATTTCATCGCCGCGCGCATCCGGAACGATGGCGCGTTCCTTCACCGCTACAACCCGGCGCGGGACAAGGCGGAGTTCGAGGCAGCCTGGAAGGGGCAGGAGAGCGACGTCGGCAACCGCGCGCAGGTCTACGAGCCGAGCTATGAGGGCTCGCCGGTGATGATCGGTCCGCCGGGCGGAAAATCCACCGCGCATGGCAAGCATGTGTTCAAGGCGCGGGCCGGGCACCATCTGGTGCCGCAGAAACTATCATCCGGCAAAGACGTGTTCGAGGAGCTGGGGCGGGGGTTCACGCTGTTCGCGTTCGATGTGGACGATGCGGCGGTGCGGGGCTTCGAGCAAGCGGCCGCGTCTTTGAAGGTGCCGCTGAAGGTGGTGCGCGACACCTATGCCGAGGGACGCGTGAAATATGAGGCCCGTATGATCCTCGTTCGTCCCGACCAGTTCATCGTCTGGATCGGCGACAGCGCGCCGGCCGACGCCGCACAGATCATGCGCAGGGTGGCGGGGCACGAGTAGAACAAGCGATGCGACGATCTCGCTTCCCTCTCCCTCAAGGGGAGAGGGCGAGAGCGTGCGCTGCGTGATCTATAGCTTCGGAAAGCCGAACACCTCCGCCGGGTTGTCGACGAAGATCAGCTTGCGCGTAGCCTCGTCGGGCACCCAGTCGAGAACCTGGTCGAGCAGCGCCACGTCGTTCGGCATCGGCTTGAAGTATTGCGGGTGCGGCCAGTCGGAGCCCCACAACAGCCGGTTCGGCGCGTGCTGCACGAGCTTCTTCACCAGTGGGTCGGTGTCGGAGAACGGGAAGTTGTTCTGCTTGGAGATGCGCGGACTGAGCTTCACCCAGCAGCGTCCGGTGTCGAGCGCCTGCAGCACGAACTTGAAGCCCTCGCCGTCGATGCCCTTCGAGGGATCGGCGCCGCCCATGTGCTCCAGCACAAATTTTCCGGGCGTCTTGAGGATGTGCGGCTTCCAGCCATCCATCTGCTCCTCGTCGGCGCGATGCAGATAATGCATCGACCAGCTGCGCTCGGTGGTGCGCGCGACCATCTTCTGGTCGATCTCCTTGGTCAGCCGCCAGGTGATGCGATAGCCAACCACGCCGGACCTGGTGAGAATGTCGAGCTCGCCGTCGGTAATGCCAGGCCACGGCACGATCACCGATTTGATGCGGTTGCCGTATCGATTCTGCGCGTGCAGCGCGATCTCGTAGTTGTGCTCGTACATCATCGACAGCACATGCAGGCCGCGAGAAAGGCCCAGCGCCGCCTGCATCTTTTCCCAGTCCTCGAACGTCGTGTCCTCGAATTCGAGATGGCTGAAGACGTGGTTGGGCTTGAGCGTGAACTGCTTCTGCGGCCCGATGAAATGGAAATGGCAGTCGCAGGCGCCGGGCGGCAGCTTGAGCTTCGGCTTGGGATAGGTGCGGTCGATCTTCGGAGAGAAGGGGCGCGTGGGCTTGTTGTTCACCGGGCTATTCACTCTTGCACCTTGATGTTGGCCTTCTGCATGACGTCGGTCCACTTGGCGGTTTCCTGTTCCATGAACCGGGTGAACTCTGCGGGCGTCGCACCGCGCGCCTCGGAGCCGACCGACGCGAGCTTCTCGACCACGGCGAGCTTTGCCAGCGCCACGCGGATGGCGGCGCTGAGCTTCTCCACCACCGCGGTCGGCGTGGCCTTTGGCGCGAAGATGCCGTTGAAGGTGACGCCCTGGACGTCGGGAAAGCCCGACTCGGTGCTGGTCGGAATGTCCGGCAGCGAAGGCGCGCGCTTCGGCCCCAGAACCGCCAGCGCGCGGAGGCGTCCCGCCTTGATGTGCTCCAGCGAGTCGAGGAGCTGCTGGAGGCCGATGTCGACGTGGCCGGCGACCAGGTCGTTCACCGCCGGCGCGTTGCCGCGGTAATGCACCTCGGTCCAGGCAATCCCGGCCTTAAGCTTGAGCAGCTCCGCCATGAAGTGGTTGATGCTGGCGCCGCTCGACGTGGCGAGCGTGAGCTTGCCGGGATTCTTCCTGGCGTAGTCGACGAGCTCCGCGACCGATTTTACCGGCAGCCTGGGCGTCGCCAGCAGCATGTTGGTGGCGACGGCCAGCGAGCTCACCGGCGCGAACGCCTGCTGCCATTGGTAGGGCGGCTTCGGCATGGTCATGGGCCCGAGCATCACCGGGCCGTTGGAGCCGACGAACAGCGTATGGCCGTCCGGGGCCGAGCGCGCGACATAGTCGCCGGCGATGGTGCCGCCCGCGCCGGGGCGGTTCTCGACGATGATCGTCTGGCCGAGCGCATCGCCGATGCCGGCCTGCAAGATGCGCGTGCTGATGTCGACGTTGCCGCCGGCGGCATAGGGCACGATCAGCGTGATCGGCTTCGATGGGAACTGCTGCGCCGAGGCTGGCGCGACAAGCGCCGCGAGCAGCAACGCGGCCAGAAGCCAGCGAACGGCGCTCATGATGTCTTCCCGAAGCTTTTGGTTCTTGGACGCGAGCGTAGGCCGCGGCCGCCGGGCGGACAAGCCGCGCTCTAGAATGGCTTCAATGTCTCGTGCACATGCTCGACCACGGGTGCGCCGTCAAATGTATGCGCCACGAGCTTGCGCCACTCCTGGAAATCGGCCGAGCCGCGGAAATCGACGGTGTGATTTTCCACGGTTTCCCAGCTGAGGAACAGACGGTAGCGCGAAGGCTTTTCGACCGAGCGCTGCAGCGACATGGCCTTGCAGCCCTTGGCGCGCTTGAAATACTGCGCGGCCTTGGCGACGCCGGCCTCGAATTCCGCTTCCTGGCCGGACTTGATGTCGATCTGTGCGATTTCAAGAAACATGCGATGGTCCCTGTTAAATGGTGTGGTCATCACGCACCGCCGGTATGATATTCGTCAAGCCTGATATGGAGCGGTAATGCCGGTCTCGCAGCTTGTGTTCTTCGGCGGCTGGCTCGCGGCCGCGATGCTTGGCGGCGCCTTGATCGTGTTCGTCTGGCAGCGGCTGCTTGACGCTCACCAGCGCCGGTAGTCGCGGCGATAGTCGTAGCCCCAGCCCCAACCATAGCCGTAACGATAGGGGCGGTAGCCGTAGCCGTAATAATAGGGGCCGGGCGCTCCATAGACCACTGGCGGCCCGACCGGCACGTAGTCGTCATCCTCGACATAGGCGCCGGGGCCGGGAGCCCGCCGCGCCGCCGCGCGTGGCGCAGGCACCCGCCCGTTGCGGTCAAGAGCTCTCGCGATCGCAAAGCCCTTCTTGCCCTGCCACTCGACCTCGCACCAGTCGTTGCAATTGGCGGCGTCGATCAGGCTGCCGGCCGGGATTTTCCCGATGATCTCGGTGTCGGTGCCGGCGCCTGCCCGCAGGTTCACGGTCGATGCCACATAGGCCGGACCTGCGGCCGCGGATGCCGCCGACAGCAGTATGAGGGTCATGGCGCCGATCGTCAGCCGTGTTGAGGTCATGTCCTTGCACTCCGGTTCGGATGCCGCCTCCAAGGATTAAACCAGACCGGGGCAGCGAAGTTCAACCGACAAGGCCCCCTGCGGCGCGGCATACAGTTGCCGCAGGCGTGGCAAGTTCCTAGCATGGCGCCCAATTAAAGCCGCCATGTGGGAGGACTCCGAATGACACGCACGAACGACAAGACCGGGACTTCGCGGCGCCGCCTGCTCAAGGCGACCGGAGCGATTGCGGCCGGTCTCGCGGTGCCGACTTTTCTGCGGATCAGTTCGGCGTTTGCCGCCTATCCGGATCGGCCGCTCAAGATCGTCGTCGCCAACACGCCCGGCGGCCCCTCCGACATCTCCGCCCGGATGCTGGCGGCCGAGATGCAGCAGGTGATGGGCGGCTCGGTGTTCGTGGAAAACCGCGGCGGCGCCGGCGGCAACATCGGCTATGGCTATGTCGCGCGCTCGGAGCCCGATGGCTACACGATCCTGCTCACCACCAGCGCCTATGTGGTCAACCCGAGCCTCTACAACTCGATCCCGTACGACCCGTTCAAGGATTTCGTGTCGATCTGCGAGCCGGTGGTGACGCCGCATGTGTTCGCGGTGAAGTCGGACCTTCCGGCCAAGGACATGAAGGAGTTCATCGCGCTGGTGAAGGCAAACCCGGACAAGTTCAACGTCTCGACGCCGCCGATCGGGACGACGCCGCAGCTTCAGGCCGAGGTGCTGAAGCTGCGCGAGGGCATCCAGAAGATGGCGACGGTGGTGTTCCAGGGTGGCGGCGACGCGGTCAAGGCGGTGCTCGCCGGCACTGTCCAGTTGAACTCCGGCACGCTGGCGCCGGCGCTGCCGCAAATCCAGGCCGGCACGCTCAAGGCGCTGGCGCAGACCGGAGAAAAACGCTTCGTCGGGCTGCCCGACGTTCCGACCATGGGCGAGCAGGGCTTCAAGGATTTCGTGTTCGACACCTATTGCGCGCTGATGGCGCCGGCCAAGGTCCCGGCCGAGATCGTCGCCCGGATCGAGAAGGTCTGCCTGGACATCCTGGCGAAGGATGATTTCAAGAAGAAGCTCGTGACCGCGGGCTTCGACGTGACCGCCAAGGACGGCAAGGGCCACGCGGCGCGGGTCGCCAAGGAAATCCCGATGTTCAAGAAAATCATCGAGGATGCCGGCGTCACGAAGCTGTAGGCGGAGGGGGCGCGGCGGCGTCAGACCGCCTGGGGCGGCTATCCACAGGGTGTGGCCTAATCGTCACAGGCGCTGCGTGTTTTTTGCATTGCAGCAAATTGCTATGCGGCTGAGCATTGACTACGGTGTACGTTGCCGGGATTGGGGTGGGGACAAGATATGCGATTGCTGATCGTGATCGTGTCCTTTCAATGCGCCGCGCTATGAATAATCGACCCATAATAGCCGTCACATGCTTGTCTTTCGAGGCTCGGGTCGCGGCTGGCCCGGGCATTGTCGTGCTTTGCGGCACCGCCCAGCGCTACATCGACCAACTCGAGGCGGCGGTCGAGGCCGGGAGCAGCGGCATCATCAGCATCGGTATCGCCGGGGGGTTGGTGCCGGGACTGGCGCCGGGCGACTGGGTGGTCGCTTCGGGCGTGGTGACCGAGGGCGTCCGTATTCCGACCGATAACCGTTGGTCGCAGCGGCTCCTTCAGGCGCTGCCGAGCGCGGTCCATGCCGACATTTCCGGGGTCGATGCCCCGGTGGTGGCGCGGGCCGACAAGTGCGCCCTTCATGAATCCACAGGCACCGTGGCGGTGGACATGGAATCCCACATCGCGGCCAAGATCGCGGCCCGGCACGGGGTGCCGTTCGTGGCCTGCCGCGTCATCATCGATCCAGCCGAACGGACGCTGCCGCCGGCAGCTTTGGTCGGCATGCGCGCCGATGGGCGGCCGGATGCTTTCGCCGTGATCCGCTCGCTGTGCCAGCAGCCGCGGCAGGTGTTCGCGCTGCTGCGCGTGGTCGCCGACGCCCGCGCCGCGCGCTCGGCGCTGTTCAGCGGCCGCCGGATGCTCGGGGACAATCTGAGCTTCCCCGGCGTCGCCGAGCGGAAGCTTAATCCCTCCATCTAATTCACGCTAACTCACGCGGTCCGAATCGCCTGTCGCAGCAACGCGCCTATAGCGCCAGAGCGGTGTTGCCCTTGAACAGCACCGGCCCGGTCGGCCGTCCGGTGGGCGAGCCAGTCGCAGGCTCAAGCGTGATCTCGAACAGCTGATCCGGCCCCGGCGGCGGCCTATGAATGGAACGGCGTGTTCGTGCCGATAGGCACGCCGGCGGAGATCGTCAGGAAGCTCAACGCCGGGCTGAACGAGTTCATTCGCCAGCGCGACATCGTGGAGCGGTTCAAATCGCTCAACATCGATTCCAGGCAGAACACGCCCGGTGAGTTCCTCACCTTCGTCGCCGCCGAGACCGAGAAATGGGGCAAGGTGGTGCGCGAGGCCGGCATCAAGATCGGCGGCTGAGGCAGCTTGGCTAGTTCAGGCCTGCCGCCGGATGGGTCTGTGCCGGCAGCGGGCCTATTTCATCCGCGAGAGCAGCCGGTCGATGTGAACGGTCGCCGCGGCGACCGCCTCCGTGTGATAGGCCGGCCGGCCCGCGGTGAAGAAGCCGTGGCCGGCGCCGGGATAGAGATGCATCTCGACCTGGCCATTGCCCTTGGCGGCCGCGGCGACCGCATCGATCTCGGATTTCGGGATGTGCTCGTCGTTCAGCCCATAATGGAACTGGACCGGCGCTGCGACGCTGCGAACCTCGTCGAGATGTCTGGCGATGCCGAGCGCGTAAAGCGAGATCGCGGCATCGACGCCGGCGCGCGACGCGGCCAGGAATGCGGTGCGCCCGCCCATGCAGAATCCGATCGCCGCGACTCTCCCAGTGCAATGCGCCGACGCGCGCAGCCAAAGCGCCGCGGTGCGCGCGTCATCCACGGCGCGATCCCAGTCAAACGACTTCAGCCGCTCCCACGCGAGGCCGGCCTTGTCGAAGGGCGCGACACCGGTGAACTCCGAGCGCCAGAACATGTTGGGGACGAGCGCGCACCAGCCCCGCCGCGCGTAGTCGTCGGCCATCTCGGTCTTTGACGGCGCGACGCCCCACATCTCGGTGAAGATGAGAAGGCCCGGGCCCGTGCCGGATTGCGGCCGTGCGAAATGACCGTCGAAGCGGCGCGATCCATCCGATGCAATGACGGGCTTCTCGGTGTGGATCATCGGCGCCGGCCGGGCGGTCCTCTATTTCCGCAGGCCCGCCGCCTCGACGACCGCGTTCCAGCGCTTCTGCTCGGCTTCCATGTGCTTGCGGAACTGCTCCGGCGTGCCGCCCATCGCCATCACGGTCTGTCCCTGGAGCGATTTTGCCACATCGTCGGACTTGAGCGCCTCGTTGGCGGCGCGCGACAGCTTGTCGATGATCGGCTGCGGCGTGCCGGCCGGCGCGGAGATGCCGAACCACAGAACCGACTCGCAGTCCGGCACGCCGGATTCGATCATGGTCGGAAGGTTGGGGAAAAACACGCTGCGCTTGGCGTCGGTGATGCCCAGCGCCACGAGTTTGCCGGCGGCGACGTGGCCGGCCACGGTCGAGGCCGGCGAGAAATAGCCGTGGATGCGGCCGGCGAGCATGTCGGTGATCACCTGCGGGCTGCCGGTGTAGGGCACGTGGGTGATCTTCACCTTGGCCAGCGACTTGTACAGTTCGAGCGCGAGATGCGTGGAACTGCCGGTGCCGGAAGAACCGAACGACAGCGTGTCGGGCTTCTCCTTGGCCAGCGCGGTCAGCTCCTTGACGCTTTTCACGCCGATCTCGGGGATTACCGCCAGCACCGTCGGGGTCGAGGTGATTAGCGTGATCGGGACGAAGTCCTTCATGATGTCGAAGGTCAGGGTGGTGCTCATCGCCGCGTTGATCATGTTGGCGGCCGAGGAGATAAACAGCGTGTAGCCGTCGGCCGGCGCGCGTGCGGCCTGAGCGCCGGCGATGCTCGATGCGGCGCCGAGCCGGTTCTCGACCACGAACTGCTGGCCGAGGATCTGGCCCATCTTGGCGCCGACCACGCGCGCGGAAATGTCGGCGGTGCTGCCCGCGGGAAAGCCACTGATGAGGCGCACCGGCGCGTTCGGATAGTCCTGCGCGCCGGCTGTGACGAAACTGCAGATAAGCGCGGCGGCGGCGATGGTGATTTTTTTCATGGCATTCCTCCCTGATTGGGGCGAAGCCAAGCATGTTTCCGCGCGCCCCGCCACCGGTTGCGACAATCGCGCTCCGTCATTCCGGGACGGCGGAGACGTTCGCTACGGCAGCGTGACGATGCCGGTCCAGAACTGCATGAAGCGGCCGGTGTCCACGTCGTATTTGCGCGCGAACTCGAGCCGGCCGTCGGCGCCGATGCGATAGAGTACGAGGGCCGCCGGCATGGTGCCGCCGTCTCGCATCGCCATCGGCAGGACACTGGCGGCAATCAGCAGCCGGCCCGCCGGATCGATGGCGAAGGTGCGCAGATGCACGGTCCGCGCCTCGATGTTCTGGATGAGCGTCGGCTCGCCACTCGCCTGATCGATGGAGAACACCGCGACGTTGTTCTCGCCGCCCTTGAACACCTTCCTGCCGCCGATCTCCTCGGTGCCGGAGTTGCGGTTGGTCATATAGCCGAACCGGCCGTTCGGATGGATGTGGATGGCGCCGGCCATCTGGGTGTGACCCTGGTTGGCGCGGTTGGCGAGCGCGTTTTTGATGAACATGGCGTCGCGGGGTAGGGTGCTATCGTCGTTGAGTCTATAGACGTGAAGCTCGCTCTGGCGCTCGACCGAGAGGAACAGCCAAGGCTCGTTTGGATGAATATCGAAGTGGCGCGGGCCGAAGCCCAGACCGTTGCCGCGTTGAACCGACGCGAGGTTGCTTAGCACGCCGTCCCTGAAGCCATAGATCTTCAGCGCGCCGGGGTCCTCCGGCCGGTTCGCCTCCGGATTGTTGCCGCGCGTGACCAGGATCGCGGTCTTGTTTCCCGGCGTGGTGAGAACCTGATGGGCGAAAATCCCGGCGTCGGGTTTTTCGCGCGGCGGGACTTGCTCGCCGATGGTGCCGTCGGCCTTGATGCGATGGACCGTGATGTTGCTCGGATAATTGTAGGCAGTCAGCAGATACTCGCCCGACCGGTCGACGCTGCAATGCACCGGCCGCGAGGGGAGCGTCGCGATGGCTCCATGCGGCGTCAATGCTCCCGACGCCGGATCGATGCGGAACGCAGACGCAATGTGCTTCGTGCCGGGAATGGTGCCAGGGCCGCCGTTGCTCGACACGACGTAGAGAAATTTCTTCGACGGATGCGGCCAGACGTACTGCACGTTGGCGCCGGGCGTGGTCACGGCGTCGCGCCGGGTCAGCGCCGCGCCGTCCACGTCGATGTCGTAGCGGGCAAGCTCGGGCCCGATGCTCTGGTAGAACACCGCCTTCATGATCTTGCCCTCGTACGAATGCTGCTATTCCGCCGCCTGCGCCGGCGGCGCGGAATCGATGAAGCCGCCGGACTGCCGCCGCCACAGATCGGCGTAGTGGCCGCCTAGTTGCAGTAAAACTGCGTGGGTGCCCTGCTCGACGATGCGGCCGCGGTCGATCACCACCAGCCGGTCCATCCGCGCGATGGTGGAGAGCCTGTGCGCGATGGCGATCACGGTCTTGCCGGCCATCAGCGTGTCCAGGCTCGCCTGGATCGCGGCCTCGACCTCGCTGTCGAGCGAGGAGGTGGCCTCGTCCAGCACCAGGATCGGCGCGTTCTTGAGGATCACTCGGGCGATGGCGACGCGCTGGCGCTGGCCGCCGGAGAGCTTGACGCCGCGCTCGCCGACATGGGCGTCGTAGCCGCGCCGGCCGCGCCAGTCTTCCAGCTCGAGGATGAAATCGTGGGCCTGCGCCTGCTTCGCTGCGGCGACGATGTCGGCCTCGGAGGCGTCGGGTTTGCCGTAGCGGATGTTGGCGCTGATGGAACGGTGCAGCAGCGAGGTGTCCTGCGTCACCACCGAGATTTGCGTGCGCAGGCTTTCCTGCGTCGTGTGCGAAATGTCCTGGCCGTCGATCAGGATGCGCCCGTCCTCGAGATCGAAGAAGCGCAGCATCAGATTGACCAGCGTGGATTTCCCCGCGCCGGAGCGGCCGATGAGGCCGATGCGCTCGCCGGGGTGGATGGTCAGCGACAGCCCGTCGATCAGCCCGTTCTCGCGGCCGTAGCCGAACCGGATGTCCTGGAATTCGATCTCGCCGCGCGGCACAGTCAGCGCTTTCGCATCCGGCCGGTCGGTCAGGGTAATCGGCCGGGCGATCGCGCTCATGCCCTCCTGCACCACGCCGATGTTCTCGAATATGTCGGTGACGTGCATCGCCACCCAGCCGGCAATGGAGATGATCTGCCAGGACAGCGGCAGCGCCATCGCCACGGTGCCGACATCGACCTTGCCGTGCATCCATAGCCAGATCGCCATCGCGGTGGTGCCGGTCACCAGCATGGCGTTGAGCGTCGAGAGGCAGAAGGCGAACAGGGTGTTGAGGCGGAGCGAGATGTAGAACAGCCCGGTGTGCTCCTGGAACGCCTCGCGCACATAGGCGTCCTCGTCGCGGGCGCGGGCGAACAGTTTCACCGTGAGGATGTTGGTGTAGGTGTCGACGATGCGTCCGACGAGCCATGACCGCGCCTCGGAGACTTCCTTGGAACGGTCGCGCATGCGCGGCACGAAGATGCGCAGCATCGCGACGTAGCCGACGAACCAGAGCAGGATCGGCAGGGTGAGCCACGCGTCGGCGGAGGCGAGCAGGATCAGCGCGGCGGTGCCGTACACCAGGATGTACCAGACGCCGGTGATCAGCGCGACCAGGCTCTCGCGCACCGCCGGCCCGGTCTGCATCACCTTGTTGGCGATGCGGCCGGCGAAATCGTTCTGGAAGAACGCCCAGGACTGGCGCGCGACGTGCCAGTGGTTCTGCCAGCGGATCATGTTGGAGAGATTGACCGTGATTGCCTGGTTGCTGACGAGGTTTTGCGCCATCTGCGCGAGCGGGCGGAGCACCAGCAGCACCACGGCCATGCCGACCAGCATCGGCCAGTTGTCGGTCCAGAGCCGCTGCGGCTCACTCGACGTTACCAGCGTAATGATGCGGCCCATGAAGGCGGGGATCGCTGAATCGAGCACGGCGACGACGAAGCCCGCCACGAACAGCGCGGCGAACAGGCCCTTGGCCTGGCGCGCGAAGTGCCAATAGAACGCGACGAGCCCGGCCGGCGGTTGCGATTGCGCCGGCGGCTCGGTGGGGTTCAGGGCGTTTTCGAACAGGCGGAACATGGCGAAGGAATGCACCTAACCATGGTTCTTGGCCAGACCGAGGCGGCGGCTGCTCAGAGGTTTATTCGATCTCTTCGCCGGCCCGCGCGATCAGGGTCGGCGGGCGCCTTACCGTCGCTTGAGCGTGTAGATCACGATGTTGAGGTTGATCAGTGCGGTGCCTGGATCGCGGAAGTGGAAGGTGTGCAGCGCCTTCTGGCACCGCACGTCGGTGCTTGGAATGTCGCCTCTCGGGAATCCAAGCCGCGCGGCCGCCTCTGCCGGATTGGGCTCCGGCAGATTACCCTGGAACAATGCATCGACCTCGATCGAGTTCGTTTCGTACAGAACCTTGCTCTTGCAATCGAACGGCTTGAATTTCGACTTAACCGAACCCGGCGCGAAGGTCACTTCGGTCTTGAGAAGGCGGCGGCCCGCGGCCGCCAGTGCCGCCTGCTCCGCGGGCTGGCTCCACGGCGCAGGCACGGCCTCCACGATCTCCCATGTGCCGAGGATCGAGACGCCGGCGGCACGCGCGTTCGGGGCGAGGGCGGCAAGCGCGGCGAAGGCGAGCGCTGCGCAGCACAGGCTCGATGCGGTCATGCGCTGCGTCCGCTCGTTGCCGCTTCGCGTACGCACGCGGGGCACAGGCAATCCTCGCCCGCGGCATCCGGCATCGGCCGGCGCGTGGCCTCGTCCATGCACCAGCATCCGCCGCCGCTGCCGCCCGTGCCACACTCGAACGTCGTGCCGCAGCGTCCGCAGGCGAGGCGCCGCAGGGGCAGTTTCGGCTGAGTCGGAGCAGCGATCATCGCTGCATTATTGTGCGTCATCGCCGGGAAGATCAATCATGACGTCGTGACGGCATTGCGGCGGGTGGTCTTTCGTTTGCCGCTTCATTCCTGGCATTTTCTTCCATAGCGGGAGGGCATGGCCGCTGCCACCGTCAATGATTATCATAGCGACAGTCTTTCTGCCGAACCGAGGAATAGATTGATGATCGACCTGCATTACTGGACCACGCCGAACGGCCACAAGGTGACGATGTTTCTCGAAGAGACCGGGCTTCCCTACAAGATATTCCCGGTCAACATCGGCAAAGGCGAGCAGTTCAAGGCGGACTTCCTTGCCATTTCCCCGAACAACCGCATCCCGGCGATGGTCGACCACGATCCGCCCGGCGGTGGTGTGCCGATCTCGGTGTTTGAGTCCGGCGCCATGCTGGTCTATCTCGGCGAGAAGACGGGAAAGTTCCTGCCCAAGGAGCCTGCGTCGCGCGCCGACGTCATGCAGTGGCTGTTCTGGCAGATGGGTGGGCTCGGCCCCATGTCCGGGCAGAACAACCATTTCAGCAACTACGCCGTGGACAAGATCCAGTACGCGATGGACCGCTATCGCAACGAGGTGAACAGGCTCTACGGCGTGATGAACAAGCAG
>SHVN01000050.1 GCA_009694215.1 Xanthobacteraceae bacterium | reverse complement strand
GCCATCCCGATCTCGATATCGATATCAAGCTCGGCGTGGTGGCCGGGCATTTCGGCGAAACTGTCCGCGGGTTCGAGTGGCGGATGTCGCGCCGCAATGGCCGGGTTCGCACATTTCAGATGAATGCTAAGATCGGCCGCGATACGCCGCTGGTCGGCGAGATGCGCACGCGCGTCAACAACGGAAAGCCGATGCTTTATTTCGAGACCAGCGACGCCGGCGCCCTGTTCCGCTTCACCGATATCTATCAGCGCATGCTCGGCGGCAAGATGTGGGTCGGAATGGATCCGCCGACGCAGGACGGTTCGATGCAGGAGGGCATCATCAACATCAGCTCCTTCTCCATCCGCGGCGAAGGCACGCTCGATAAAGTGATGTCCAACGCGCCCAATGGGGCGCAGAACAACAACATCGAATTCAGTCAGGCGCGCGCCGACTTCACCCGCGCGCCGGGGCACATGATGGTCAAGGACGGCGTGCTGCGCGGGCCGATGATCGGCGCCACCGTCGAAGGCAACATCGACTACATCCGCGACCAGGTGCAGATGCGCGGCACGCTGGTGCCGCTGTACGGCCTCAACAACATGTTCGGCCAGATACCGATCGTCGGCCTGCTCCTCGGCGGCGGCAGCAACGAGGGCATTTTCGGTATCACCTATGAGGTGAGCGGGCCCACCAGCAACCCGCGCCAGATGGTCAATCCGATCTCGGCGATTGCGCCGGGCCTGCTGCGTAAATTCTTCGAGTTCCGCGACATCCTCGACCGCGACCGCACCTTCGCCGAGCCGACGAAGCGCTGAAGCCCTACTGAGGCTTGAGCAGGACGTGCCGCTTCTTGCCGAGCGAGAGCTTGATCACGCCCTCGGGCGTCAGCGTCGCCGGCGTCAGAACCATCTTCTCGTCAGTGACGGTTGTGTCGTTTACCTTCAGGCCGCCGCCCTTGATCTGACGGCGCGCCTCGCCGTTCGATGAGACGAGGCCGGCGCGCACGAAGGCTGCGAGAATGCCCAGCCTCTGCATGTCGGCGCTGGCGATCTCGATCGTCGGCAGGTTTTCCGCATGCGCCCCCTCCTCGAAGGTGCGGCGCGCCGTATCGGCCGCGGCGTCGGCCGCGGCGCGGCCGTGAACCAGCGCGGTCGCCTCGGTGGCGAGCACCTTCTTTGCCTCGTTCAGCTCGGCGCCTTGCAGCGCCGCAAGCCTGCCGATTTCGCTCAGAGGCAGCACGGTGAACAGCTTGAGGAAGCGGCCGACGTCGCCGTCCTCGATGTTGCGCCAGTACTGCCAGTAGTCGTAGGGGCTCACCAGGTCGGCGTTGAGCCACACCGCGCCGCCCGCGGTCTTGCCCATCTTGGCGCCGGACGACGTGGTGATCAGCGGCGAGGTGAGTGCGAACATCTGCGCGTTCGACATCCGCCGGCCGAGGTCGATACCGCTGACGATGTTGCCCCACTGGTCGGAGCCGCCCATCTGCAGCACGCAGCCGGTGCGCTTGTTCAGTTCGACGAAGTCGTAGGCCTGCAGGATCATGTAGTTGAATTCGAGGAACGACAGCTCCTGCTGGCGGTCGAGCCGCATCTTCACCGAGTCGAAGGCGAGCATCCGGTTGACCGAGAAGTGCCGGCCGACGTCGCGCAGGAAGTCGATGTAGTTGAGCGAATTGAGCCAGTCGGCGTTGTTGGCCATGACGGCGTTGCCGCCCGAACCCTCGAATTTGAGGAACTTCGAGAACACCGCACGGATGCCCTTGAGGTTCTCGCCGATCATCTCGTCGGTCAGGATGCGGCGGCTTTCGTCCTTGCCGGACGGGTCGCCGACCCGCGTCGTGCCGCCGCCCATCAGCGCGATCGGCCGGTGGCCGGTCTGCTGCAGCCAGTGCAGCATCATGATCGGCAGGAGCGAGCCGATGTGCAGCGAGGCCGCGGTGCAGTCGAAGCCGATATAGGCGGTGATCGCCTGCGATTTCGCGAGCTGGTCGAGCGCATCCGGCTCCGACACCTGATGGATGAAGCCGCGCTCGGCCAGGACGTTAAGAAAATCGGACTTATAAGCGCTCATCGGCTGTCCTCGTCGCGGCGGCTGGTGTAACAGGTCCGACGCGGGATTCAACGGCGGGAATGGGGGATCGATGACCGGAACGGTGGTCCAGGCCATCGGGCTGATGAGCGGCACCTCGCTCGACGGGGTGGACGCGGCTGTCATCGAGACCGACGGCGAGCGCATCCTGAGCTTCGGGCCGACCTTCTATCGCCCCTACGAGGACACCGAACGGGCGGTGCTGCGCCAGGCGCTGGCGGAGGCGGTTGGGCTGACCGACCGGACCGCGCGGCCCGGCGTCATCGCTCAGGCCGAGGAATTGACCACGCGGACCCATGCCGAGGTGGTGGAGCGCCTGCTCGCGGGCAAGGGCATCGCGCGGGGCGACATCGCGGTGGTGGGCTTTCACGGCCAGACCGTGATTCACCGGCCGCAGGACAAGCTCACCATCCAGGTCGGCGACGGGCTCAAGCTCGCCAAGCGGCTCGGCATTCCCGTGGTGCATGATTTTCGCCAGGCCGACATCGCCGCCGGCGGGCAGGGCGCGCCGCTCGTGCCCGTGTTCCATCGCGCCATCGTCAGCACCATCGACCGGCCGCATCCGGTCGCGGTGCTCAACATCGGCGGCGTCGCCAACGTGACCTTCGTGGACGGCGGGCCCGATCCGATCGCCTGCGACACCGGGCCTGGCAACGCGCTGATCGACGATTTCATGCGCGCCCGCAGCGGCGCGCCCTACGACGACAACGGCGACGCGGCGGCTCACGGTACCCCGGACCACGCCTTCATCGCGCGCGTGCTGGAAAATCCGTTCTTCGACCTGAAGCCGCCGAAGTCGCTCGACCGCAATGCCTTCGCCTTCGCCAACATCGGGCTGCCGGGATATTCGGTGGCGGACGGGGCGGCGACATTATCCGCGCTGACCGTGGAGGCGGTGGCGCGGGTGCTGCCACATCTGCCGGAACGGCCGCGCGCCTGGATCGTCGGCGGCGGCGGCGCGCGCAATCGCACGCTGATGAAGATGCTGGCGGAGAAGCTGAAGCCCGCGACGGTGGAGACCGCCGATCAGGCGGGCTTTTCCGCGGATGCGCTGGAGGCGCAGGCGTTCGCGTTCCTGGCGGTGCGCTCGATGCGCGGACTGCCGATCACGTTCCCGACGACGAGCGGCGCGCCGAAGCCGATGCAGGGCGGCGTGGTGGCGCGGCCCTAATCCCTTCGATCGCCCTTCAAGCGCTTGTCGAGATAGGTGCTGACCGACTGCATCAGCGGCTCGACTTTGCCGTCGAAGAAGTGGTTGGCGCCGGGAATCACCTTCTGCTCGATGATGATGCCCTTCTGGGTCTTGAGCTTGTCGACGAGGCCGGTGACGTCCTTATGCGGCACCACCGCATCCTTGTCGCCATGCACGATCAGGCCGGACGAGGGGCAGGGCGCGAGGAACGAGAAGTCGTAGAGGTTCGCCGGCGGCGCGACCGAGATGAAGCCTTCGATCTCCGGCCGCCGCATGAGCAACTGCATGCCGATCCAGGCGCCGAACGAGAAGCCGGCGATCCAGCAGGATCGCGCCTCGGGGTTGATCGACTGCGCCCAGTCGAGCGCGGACGCGGCGTCGGACAACTCTCCGGTGCCGTGATCGAAACTGCCCTGGCTCCTGCCGACGCCGCGGAAGTTGAAGCGGATGGCGGCGAAGCCCCGGTGCACGAAGGCGTAGTAGAGTTGGTAGATGATCTGATGGTTCATCGTACCGCCGAACTGCGGATGCGGATGCAGCACGATGGCGATCGGGGCGTTTTTCTGCGGCGCCGGGTGATAGCGGCCTTCGATGCGGCCGGCCGGTCCGGTGAAGATGACTTCAGGCATGAGCTTTCCAAACCTTGATCGACGATGTTCCGGCGGCGGCTGTGAGGCGCGCGTGGAAGCGGGATTTAGGCACAAACTTGGGCGTGCTTGACGGCGATGGGTGGCGCACGTAACTGATTAAAACTGTTCTTGAATCTCGGGAAGTTCCGCTGGCCGGCGCATCGCGTCGTGGACGGAGTCGCTCGGGTGGGCGCGGGTTCTTAACATGATCCCGGGTGCCAAAAGCAAGTAAAATGAGCATGGTCAGGGGGTTGGGCAGGCGATCCGGCCCCCCGGATGAATTTCAGGATTTGGCACGAATGCACGCCTATCTCGACTGGAATGCGACCGGGCAGCTGCGGCCGGAGGCGAGGGTCGCCGTCGCGGCGGCGCTGGACGTCACCGGCAATCCGTCGTCGGTGCACGGAGCCGGCCGCGCGGCGCGCAGTCTTGTCGAGACCGCGCGCGAGCAGGTCGCGGCGCTGGTGGGCGTGACCGCGCGCGACGTGGTGTTCACGTCGGGCGGCACCGAAGCCAACATGCTGGCGCTGTCAGCCGCGCTCGGCGATACGCTGCTCGTTTCGGCGATCGAGCATCCTTCCGTGCGGGGCGGCGGGCGATTTGCCGCAGCCGAGGAAATTCCGGTGACGCCCGCGGGCATCGCCGATCTCGCAGCGCTGGAACGCCTGCTCGCGGGCCGCTCGCGCCCGCTCGTTTCCCTCATGCTCGCCAACAACGAGACCGGCGCGATCCAGCCGGTCGTGGCGGCGGCGGCAATGGTTCACGCGGCCGGTGGCCTCCTTCATGTCGACGCCGTTCAGGGGCCGGGCCGCATCGCTTGCGATTTCCAGGCGCTCGGCGCCGACCTAATGACGCTGTCGTCGCACAAGATCGGCGGGCCGCAGGGCGCGGGCGCGCTGATCAGGCGGGACGGCCTGCCGCTCGATGCGCTGATCAAGGGCGGCGGCCAGGAGCGGGGATTGCGGGCCGGCACCGAGAATGTGGCGGGGATCGCCGGATTTGGCGCGGCGGCCAACGTGGCCCGGCAGCGCTGGACTGAGGAGGCCGCCCGGATGGCGATCCTCCGCGACAAGCTCGAGGCCTGCATCAAGGCGGTGGCCTCCCAGGCGGTCATTTTCGGCGCGGAGGCTGAGCGGCTGCCCAACACCACGCTGTTCTCGGTCCCTGGAATGAAGGCCGAAACCGCCGTCATCGCCTTCGACCTCGAAGGCGTGGCGGTGTCCTCGGGTGCCGCCTGCTCGTCGGGCAAGGTGAGCCCATCGCACGTTTTGGCGGCAATGGGCGTGCCTGAGGCAATCGGACGTGGCGCAATCCGTGTAAGTCTCGGCTATGCAACCTCCGATGAGGATGTTGGGACGATTCTAAAGGCTTGGGAGAAGCTCTCGGAAAGCCTATATAAGTCGGGAAACCATCAGGAAATCGCCGCCTGAGGCGGAGGTAGTCCCACCGGGAACCGAAACCGACCATAACCGACAACCCAAGCCACGGCCTTGACCCGTGAGCGGAGGAAGTAATGCCGGCCGTGCAAGAGACGATCGAGCGGGTTCGCCGCATCGATGTCGACCAATACAAATACGGGTTCGTCACCGACATCGAATCCGACAAGGCCCCCAAGGGGCTGTCCGAGGACATCGTCCGGTTCATCTCGGCCAAGAAGAGCGAGCCCGAGTGGATGCTCGCCTGGCGGCTCGAAGCCTATCGCCGCTGGCTGACCATGCGCGAGCCGACCTGGGCACGGGTCGATTACCCGAAGATCAATTACCAGGACTACTATTATTACTCGGCGCCGAAGCGGAAGGCGCTAGCCTCGCTCGACGAGGTCGATCCAGAAATCCTCAGGACCTATGAGAAGCTCGGCGTTCCGTTGCGCGAGCAGGAACTGCTCGCCGGCGTCGTGCGCCCCGAAGGCGAGCGGCGAGTCGCGGTCGATGCGGTGTTCGATTCGGTCTCCGTCGCCACCACCTTCCAGGCCGAGCTGAAGAAATCCGGCGTGATCTTCATGCCGATCTCGGAGGCGCTGCGCGAGCATCCCGATCTGGTGAAGAAGTATCTCGGCACCGTGGTGCCGACCTCGGACAACTTCTTTGCCACGCTCAATTCGGCAGTGTTCTCGGACGGCTCGTTCGTCTACGTGCCGCCGGGCGTGCGCTGCCCTATGGAGCTGTCCACCTACTTCCGCATCAACGAGAAGGACACCGGCCAGTTCGAGCGCACACTGATCATCGCCGACAAGGGCTCCTATGTGAGCTACCTTGAGGGCTGCACCGCGCCGATGCGCGACGAGAACCAGCTTCACGCCGCCGTGGTCGAACTGGTCGCGCTCGACGACGCCGAGATCAAGTACTCGACCGTGCAGAACTGGTATCCGGGAGACGCCAACGGCAAGGGCGGCATCTACAATTTCGTCACCAAGCGCGGCGACTGCCGCGGCGACCGCTCGAAGATTTCCTGGACCCAGGTCGAGACCGGCTCGGCGATCACCTGGAAGTACCCGAGCTGCATCCTGCGCGGCGACAATTCCAGCGGCGAGTTCTATTCCATCGCCATCTCGAACGGCCGCCAGCAGGTCGACAGCGGCACCAAGATGCTGCACCTCGGCAAGAACACATCGAGCCGGATCATCTCCAAGGGCATCGCCGCCGGCAAATCCAACAACACCTATCGCGGCCAGGTGATGGCGCACCGCAAGGCCAAGGGTGCGCGTAATTTCACCAATTGCGACTCGCTCCTGATCGGCGATAAGTGCGGCGCCCACACCGTGCCCTACATCGAGGCGAAGAATTCGTCCGCGGTGTTCGAGCACGAGGCAACCACCTCGAAAATCTCCGACGAGATGCTGTTCTACTGCCGCCAGCGCGGCCTTTCGGCCGAGGAGGCGGTGGCGCTCGTGGTCAACGGCTTCGTCAAGGACGTGCTCCAGCAGTTGCCGATGGAGTTCGCGGTCGAAGCGCAGAAACTCATTTCGATCAGCCTCGAAGGCTCGGTCGGTTGAGCCTGGTGTCGAGCGAGGGAAGTCTCATGTCTGCGCTCGATAAGGCGGTTGCGGAGCTCGACGCCAAGCGCAGCAGGGACGACGCCGAGCGGCGCGCGCGCCAGCAGGCGGCGATCGCGTTCCTGAAAGAGTTCTTCGAGGCCGATCTGTCGCCTTCGACGAGCCTGAAGGGTCACGGGGTGCAGGCGGCGTTCGACGGCAAGCGCATCCTGCTGACGAAGCCGGAAGAAGGTGTGTACGCGGAAGGAATGATGATCGTTGTCGGAGAGCAGGGCGAGATCGACGTGAGCGGGCGTTCGCTCGGGCCGGTGTACGCCAAAGACAAGGAAACGAGAAAGAAAGAGCTGGTTGCCGAGATCATCTCGCATTTCAGCCTGTAGGTCAGAAGGGAAACGCGAAGTGCCGATGTTGGAAGTCAAGAATTTGCACGCCACCGTCGACGGCAAGCAAATCCTCAACGGTCTCGACCTCGTCGTGGACAAGGGCGAGGTGCATGCGATCATGGGCCCGAACGGATCGGGCAAGTCCACGCTCGCCTATGTGATGGCGGGCAAGCCTGGCTATGAGGTGACGCAAGGCCAGATCCTGCTCGACGGCGAAGACATCCTCGCGATGCATTCCGACGAGCGTGCCGCCAAGGGCCTGTTCCTGGCGTTCCAGTATCCGCTGGAAATCCCGGGCGTCGCCACCATGACGTTCCTGCGCACCGCGCTGAACGCGCAGCGCAAGAAGCGCGGGGAGGCTGAGCTGTCCACGCCGGAATTCCTCAAGCTCGTTCGCGATGCGGCGGGCAAGCTCGAAATCGATATGGAAATGCTCCGCCGCGGCGTGAACGTCGGCTTCTCCGGCGGCGAGAAGAAGCGCAATGAAATCCTGCAGATGGCGCTCCTGCAGCCGCGGCTCTGCGTGCTCGACGAGACCGACTCCGGCCTCGATATCGACGCGCTCAAGATCGTCTCCGACGGCGTCAACCGGCTGCGCTCGCCCGACCGTTCCATGCTCGTCATCACGCACTATCAGCGGCTGCTCGATCACATCGTGCCGGACGTGGTGCACGTGCTCTCCGCCGGCCGCATCGTGAAGACCGGCGGCAAGGAGCTCGCGCTCGAGCTCGAAGCCTCGGGCTACGCGCAATTCCAGGGCGAGGCCGCGCACGCGTCATGAACGCTGAAATCCGCAACATAAAGACCAATGCGGAGCTGGCGCTGGCCGAGGCCTATTCGGCCGGGAAGACCAGGCTGCCGGGCGGACGCAATGTCGTGGCGCTGCGCGAGGAGGCGGCCGCCCGCTTCGATGCGCTCGGCCTGCCGCACCGGCGGGTCGAGGAATGGAAATACACCGATCTGCGCGCGCTGATGCGCGAGGCCCGGCCGATCGCCGGCGCCCCTGACGCCGCCGGAATTGCTCGCGCCAAGGATGCGGGCAAGCGCATCGGCGACATGGATGCGCGCCGGATTGTTTTTGTCGATGGCACGTTCGTGGCGGAGCTTTCTGACCTCGCCGATCTGTCGCCCGGTCTGACCATCCGCTCCATGGCGCAGGCGCTTGCGGCCTGCGATCCGCTGGTCGAGGCCCATCTCGGCAAGGTCGTGCCGCCGGAGCGCGAGGGAGTGGTCGCGCTCAACACCGCGCTGATGCGCGACGGTGCCGTCGTTCATGTGGCCAAGGGAGCGACGGTCGAGCGGCCGATTCATCTCGTATTCGCCACGACCGGCCAGACGCCGGCCTCGGTGTTCACCCGTTCGCTGGTCGTGATCGAGGCGGGCGCCCGCGTCATGCTGGTCGAGAGCCACGACGCCTCGGCCGGGCATCAGGTCAACACCGCGCTCGAACTCGTGGTCGGCGACAAGGCCCACGTCGACCACATCAAGATCACCGGCGGCCCGAGCGATCTGGTCCATGTCTCATCGCTGATGGCCTCGGTCGGCGCGCATGCGCGCTTCAACGATTTCGCTTTCAACATCGGCGGCGGCGTGGTGCGCAATCAGACCTTCGTGCGTTTCGACGGCGAAGGCACGCTGGCGGGTCTGCGCGGCGCAAGCCTGCTCAATGGCAAGCAACACGTCGATTCCACGCTGGTGGTGGATCACCAGGCGCCCGGCTGCCAGAGCCGCGAGGTGTTCGCGACCGTGCTCGACGGCGAGAGCCGCGGCGTGTTCCAGGGCAAGATCGTGGTGCGGCCGCACGCCCAGCAGACCGACGCCAGGATGATGACGCGCGCGCTGCTCCTGTCGGACGAGGCCGAGGCCGACAGCAAGCCGGAGCTGGAGATTTTCGCCGACGATGTGCAGTGCGGCCACGGCGCCACCTCGGGTGCGCTGGACGAGGACCTGAAATTCTATCTGATGGCGCGCGGCATTCCGGAGACCGACGCAGAGGCGTTGCTGGTGCAGGCCTTCGTCGGCGAGGCGATCGAGGGCATCGAGCATGCGGGTCTGCGCGACGCGCTGATGGAGCAGGTCGTTGCCTGGCTCTGGGCGCGCGGAGGCTGACGCCATGTCCGGTCTCTTGCATCCGGCGGTGAGCAACGGCGTCTACGACGTCAACCGGATTCGCGAGGATTTCCCGATCCTTGCCATGCAGGTCTACGGCAAGCCGCTGGTGTACCTCGACAACGCCGCGTCCGCGCAGAAGCCCAAGGTGGTGCTGGACCGCATCCAGCAGGCCTACACGTCGGAATATTCCAACGTGCATCGCGGCCTGCACTACCTCGCCAACGCCGCGACCGAAGGCTACGAGGGCGCCCGCGAGAAGGTGCGGGCATTCCTCAACGCCCCGCGCGCCGAGGAGATCATCTTCACCCGCAACGCCACCGAGGCTATCAACCTCGTCGCCTATACGTTCGCGCGCGAGCGCATCAAGCCCGGCGACGAGATCGTGCTCTCGATTATGGAGCATCATTCCAACATCGTGCCGTGGCATTTCCTGCGCGAACGGCAGGGCGCGGTGATCAAATGGGCGCCGGTGGACGAGGATGGAAACTTTCTCATCGACGAATTCGAAAAGCTTCTGACACCGCGCACCAAAATGGTCGCGATCACGCACATGTCCAACATGCTGGGTACGCTCGTGCCGGTGAAGGACGTGGTGAAGCTTGCCAAGGCGCGCGGCATCTCCGTGCTGGTCGACGGCAGCCAGGCCGCGGTTCATGTGGATGTGGACGTGCAGGACATTGGCTGCGACTTCTATGCCTTCACCGGCCACAAGATCTATGGCCCGTCGGGGATCGGCGTGCTCTGGGGCAGGTACGATCTCCTGGCCGCCATGCCGCCGTTCAACGGCGGCGGCGAGATGATCCGCGACGTGTTCGAGGACCGCATCACCTACGGCGAGCCGCCGCACCGCTTCGAGGCCGGCACGCCGTCGATCGTTCAGGCGATCGGGCTTGGCGCCGCCATCGATTACGTCAATTCGATCGGCAAAGCCCGCATCCGGGCTCACGAGGTGAGCGTTTCAAACTACGCCCACGAGCAGCTGCGCGAGATCAACTCGATCAGGATTTTCGGCGCGGCCAAGGACAAGGGGCCGATCGTTTCGTTCGAGATGAAGGGCGCCCACCCGCACGACGTCGCGACCATCATCGACCGGTCAGGCGTCGCGGTGCGCGCCGGCACCCACTGCGTGATGCCGCTTCTCAATCGCTATGGCGTTACAGCGACGTGCCGGGCGTCGTTCGGGCTCTATAACACCAGGGACGAAGTCGACAGCCTGGCGCGCGCGCTGGCCAAGGCGAAGGAGATTCTCGCATGACCGACGAACCGATCCGCAAACGCGAAGACGTGGACATTGGGAACAACGCGGCGTCGCTGTCCGAGGCGGAAATCGCCCGGATGACCGACGACATCGTGGCGGCGCTCAAGACGGTCTACGACCCGGAAATTCCGGCCGATATCTACGAGCTCGGCCTGATCTACAAGGTCGATATCGAGGACGACCGCTCGGTCAAGGTGGACATGACCTTGACCACGCCGAATTGCCCTTCGGCCGCGGAACTTCCGATCATGGTTGAAACCGCGGTGGCGAGCGTGCCGGGAGTGAGCAGCGCCAAGTGCAACGTGGTGTGGGACCCGCCGTGGGATCAGAGCCGGATGTCGGACGAGGCGCGGCTCGTGTTGAATATGTGGTGAGTTGCGCCACCGCGGGTAACGCCCTACATAGCTGTTAGCGAAATGATTGGTATTTTTGAGTTATTATAAGTCCAGACGGCGCTTCGACCACCGAAGCAAGGAGACCATGCGATGGCCACGGCCAGGCCCCGACCCCAGGTGATGCGCCTCTCCGAGGCTGCCGCCACGCGGATCAAGGAATTGATGGTGAAGGCGGATCGCCCGATCGCGGGCGTGAAGGTCGGCGTCAAGAACGGCGGCTGCGCTGGCATGGAATACACCATGGAATACGTCGAGCACATTGGCCCGACCGACGAGGTGGTCGACGACAAGGGCGTGAAGCTCCTGATCGATCCCAAGGCGGTGTTGTTCCTGATCGGAACCGAGATGGACTGGAAGGTGGGCAAGTTGGCCTCCCAGTTCGTGTTCAACAACCCCAACCAGACCTCGGCCTGCGGCTGCGGCGAGTCGGTGCTGCTGACGCCGGCGAAGGGCGAGGGCGCCGAGGCGCACTAGCTCGTCCGGGATCGTGCCGTGGGCCGCGCGGAAGATACCGACCATATCGAGGAACTCTTTTCAGGCTTTGGGCCGGTGACGGTGCGCCGCATGTTCAGCGGCTCCGGCGTCTTTGCCGACGGCATGATGATCGCGCTCTCGGTCGACGGCGCTATTTTTCTCAAGGCCGACTCCGGCACCATCCCGGAATTCGAGCGCGAGGGCCTGCGCCCGTTCAGCTACAGGACCAAGGACGGCACGCGCACGCTGAACTCGTATTGGCTTATGCCGGAGCGGCTCTACGACGAGCCGGACGAGCTTGCGGATTGGGCCCGGCGGGCGATGGAGGCGGCGAGGCGCTCCGCCGCGAGGGCGCGCGCCAAACCCGCAAAGCAAAGGTAATTTCAGGGCGAAGAGATCAGGCGACCTTGGCTTCGGCGGCGTTCGCGAACTCGGGATCGGTCTCGCAGATCAGCCGGTTTCGGCCGTTGCGCTTGGCCGCGTAGAGGCAGGCGTCGGCGCGCGCGATCATCGACATGGCGACGAGACGGAGCACCTGTTCGCCGGTCAGATGGCCCCAGGTGTCGTTGAAGTTCTTGAAATGGTCGATATCGGTCATCACCAGCGAAAGCGGTTTGCTGCGCTCGGCCGAGTCCACGATCGACTGCGCGAGGCGTTCGTCGAAATGCTTGCGGTTGGAAAGCGACGTCAGCGGGTCGGTCAAGCTCTCGTTGCGGACGACCTCGAGATTCTCCTGAAGCTGATTGATCTCTTCCTTTGACGCGTTGAGCCGCTGCTCCAGCGCGTGGTTGTTCTGCTTCATCTCGTTGGCGGTCGCCACCAGGCTCTCGACGATGGCGCGCAGGCCTTCGCGGTCCTTGGAGTTGCCGAGTTTGTCGCTGATGGTGGTCAGGCTTTCGGTGTAGCTGCTGGCCGAGCCCACGGCCGCGTCCATCATCGCCATGACCTGATTGATCTCGTCCATCACGCGGGTGCCGACGCTGTCGATCTTGTCGGTGAAGCGGGTGGCGGAAATATAGGTGGCGTAGAGCCGCTCCAGATCGGCATCGGCCAGCGTGCCGTTCTGTGCCAGCGTCTCGTTGATGGTCTAATTGAGCGACGGGTTGTAGCCGGTAGCATACGTGTACCAGACCTCGTAGTTGCGAGGCGTGGTAGGCTGGTGAAGAGCCTTGATCTGTCCGAACGCGATCTCCGCGAACGCCATCGTGCGTTCGTGCTCTCCGGCGGGTTCCGACATTTCTTGTCCCCGTGCCGCGCCGCGCGGGCGGTGCGCGGCAAACCATGAATCAAATCGTTGTGGCGGCGAAAGAAAGCCGTCCGGGACCATTTTCATGGACAGGTAAAAGGCGGGTTAAATGCCAGCCGGATAACGCGCTTTCAGGCCTTGCCGCGCACCGGGCGGAGCAAAAAAGCCGGCAAATGGTCGTTGCCGTGGTCGGCCGGCTCACGCGCCGGTGCATTGGAGGGCCGGTGCCGCGCCTCTTCGATCCGGGCGACTGGGGCGGGCTGGCGCTGCTCGCGCCGGGGCGACTGGACCTGGGGCGGCGGCACGTGAGCCTGTGGCGCCTGGATCTGCGGCGCGTGGGTCCGATCGGGGGTAACGCGCTCCTCGCGCGGGCCGCGCGACTCGTTGCGATGGCCCCGATGCCTGTTGCGGGGGCCGCCACGGCCTTCGCGGCGGGGCTCGCGGGCTTCGTCCTGCGTTTCTGCGTGGACCGGAGCTCCGGCCGGAGGCTCGGCCCAGGCGATGCTCTGGCCGATCAGCTTTTCGATCTCCGCCACTGCCTTGCCGTCGCCGGGGCCGACGATGGTGTATGCGGTGCCGGTCTTGCCGGCGCGGCCGGTGCGGCCGATGCGATGAACGTAGTCGTCGGCATGGTGCGGCACGTCGAAATTGAAGACGTGGCTGACGTCGGGAATGTCGAGCCCGCGGGCGGCGACGTCGGAGGCGATGAGAAGCTTCGATTCGCCGTTGCGGAACGAATCCAGCGCGGCGGTGCGCGCCGATTGGTCCAGGTCGCCATGAAGGGCGACGGCGTTGAAGCCGTGGCGAACCAGCGAGCGGTGAAGCTGCGCGACCTCGCGCTTGCGGTTGCAGAAGATGATGGCGTTCTTGAAGTTGTCCGCCGCGCGGATCGTGCGGCGCAGTGTGTCGCGCTTGTCGTGCGGCTCGCGCCCGGTCTTCACCAGTTGCTGCAGGATCGCGTCGACCGTGGTAGCGGGTCTCGATACCTCGACCTTCACCGGATTGTGCAGGAACTGCTCGGTGATGCGCTGGATCTCCGGCGGCATGGTGGCGGTGAAGAACAGCGTTTGGCGCGTGAACGGCACGAGCTTGCAGATGCGCTCGATGTCGGGAATGAAGCCCATGTCGAGCATGCGGTCGGCTTCGTCGATGACCAGCAGTTCGACGCCGGACATCAGCAGCCGGCCACGCTCGGAATGGTCGAGCAGGCGCCCCGGGGTCGCAATCAGCACGTCGACGCCGCGCATCAGCTTGCCGTCCTGATCGTCGAACGACACGCCGCCGATGATGAGCGCGACGTTGAGTTTGTGGTTCTTGCCGTACTTGTCGAAGCTTTCCTCGACCTGGGCCGCGAGTTCGCGCGTCGGCTCCAGGATCAGCGTGCGCGGCATTCGCGCCCGCGCGCGGCCTTTCTCGAGCATGGTGAGCATCGGCAGCACGAATGCCGCGGTCTTGCCGGTGCCGGTCTGCGCGATGCCCAGCACGTCGCGCCGCGCGAGAACGTGGGGGATCGCCTGTTCCTGGATGGGAGTGGGATTGGGGTAACCGGCCGTCTTGACGGCGGCGAGAACTTTTTCGGACAAGCCGAGCTTGGAAAAGGGCATATAGCCTCTATGAAGGACCGCCCGGAACCGCGCCGGATCACGAAAAATGACGGTAATGCGCGGGAGGGCGGTAGGAATCTACATTCGTACCGTTGGGCGGAAACATAGGCGCGAACGGCCGAAAGTCAATGCTCCGGCCCTGCTTAAGTTAAATTGCCGCCTCTGCTTTTCGCTCATTTGGTCACGCCGTAGGCACCGATGCGGCGCATACGCGCATGGCCGCGCCGACGGCATGGCAGGCAATCGACTTTGACGCGAATTTCGCTAGGTTTGGCGCCGGCCGCAGAGTGGCGGAACGTAAGGGAGGACGTCGATGAGAAAGCTTAAGTTGGGCGGAGCGCTGATGGGCGCGGTATTCGGGGTGCTGGCCGCGATCGCGCCGGCATCCGCGCAGGGCGATGCGGCGAGCTATCCCAACAAGCCGATCCGCGTCGTCGTGCCGTTCGCGGCCGGCGGCGGCAACGACATCTTCGCCCGCCTGGTCGGCCAGAAATTGTCCGACATCCTCGGCCAGCCGGTGATCAACGAGAACAAGCCCGGCGCCGGCGGACGGATCGCGGCCGAGTACGTGATGAACCAGCCGCACGACGGCTACACGCTGTTCGTCGGCGCAAGCGGCGTGATGTCGATTGCCGCGGCCGCCTATCCGAACCTGTCGTACCATCCGACCAAGACGTTCATTCCGTTGTCGATGATCGCGAACTTCCCGCTCATCATGGTGATCCCGATCGATCACCCGGCGAAGACCGTCAAGGAACTCGTCGAGTGGGCGAAGAAGAATCCGGACAAGGCCAACTACGCCTCGACCTCGCCGGCCTTCACCACCGCGAGCGAGCTGCTCAAGCTCAAGAGCGGCATGCCGGGACAGATGATTCCGTACAAGAGCAGCAACGAGATGATCCTGAGCATCATGCAGGGCCAGACCCTGCTCGCGATCTCCGACGGGCCGCCGGCCATTCCGCAGATCAAGGGCGGCAAGGTGAAGGCGCTGGCGGTCACGGGGTCGGAGCGCTCGTCCGAACTGCCGGACGTGCCCAGCATGGCCGAGGCGGGATATCCCGAGGTCAACATCAAGCTCTGGAGCGGCTACTTCGCGGCGGCGAACACCCCGCCCGCGATTGTCGCAAAGCTCGAAGCCGGGCTCCGCAAGGCGATCACGGACGCCGATGTCAGCACGAAGCTCAAGGCGATGGCCGTCACGCCGGGCGGCAATTCGTCGGCCGATTTCCGTGCCATGATCGACAAGGACATCCTGAGCATCGCCGAGGTGATCAAGGCGGCGAACCTGAAGTTCGACAACTAGGCCCGCCCGGGCGCCATCGTTGCCGGTCATGCCCCGCCGCAAGCGGGCATGATTTTTTGCGCGGGCGGCTCGGATCGGGCCAGCAAATCCGGCATCCGTCCCTTGGCGGCATGGCGGGGCCGTCGCATCATCGTGAGAACAGCAGGGAGGGGCGATGCGAACGCAGGTCGGCATCGTGGGGGCGGGGCCGGCCGGGCTGATGCTGTCGCATCTGCTGCATCTCGCCGGCATTTCCAGCATCGTCATCGAGGACAGGAGCCGCGTCTACTGCGAGGCGCGGGTGCGCGCTGGCCTGATGGAGAACTGGGTCGCGCAGATGCTGATCGACACCGGTGTCGGCGAGCGATTGCAGCGCGAGGCGATGGTGCATGACGGCATCTATATCTCCTTCAAGGGCGAGGCCCGGCACATCGACTTCCACAAGCTGATCGGCAAGCAGGTCTTCATCTACGACCAGAAGGAGGTCGTCACCGACCTGATCGCCAAGCGCCTGGCCGACGGCGGGCAGATCCTGTTTGAGGCCGAGAACGCCAGCGTCCATGAATTCGACGGCCGCAGCCCGAAAATCCGCTTTCGCCATCAGGGAAAAGCGCAGGAGATCGAATGCGATTTCATCGGCGGCTGCGACGGCTTCCACGGCGTCTGCCGGCCGAGCTTTCCGGCCGGCGTGCGCAGCGACTACGACCGCGTCTATCCGTTCGGCTGGCTCGGGATATTGTCGGACTCTCCGCCGCCGGACGACGAGTTGATCTACTGCTTCCACGAGCGCGGCTTCGCGCTGTTCTCCATGCGCGGGCCGGAGTTGTCGCGGCTCTATGTGCAGGTGCCGCCGGACGAGGACATCGAGACGTGGTCCGACCGGCGCGTCTGGGAGGAACTGGAAACCCGCCTCGGCGGCGTGCGGCCGCTGGCGCGGGGAAAAATCCTGCAGAAGGGCATCACGCCGATGCGGAGCTTCGTCACCGAGCCGATGCAGTCGGGCCGGCTGTTCCTGGCGGGCGACGCGGCCCACATCGTGCCGCCGACCGGCGCCAAGGGCATGAACCTTGCGATGGCCGATGTGCGCGTGCTGTCGCGGGCGATCGAGGCGCATGTCAAATCCGGCCGCGAGGATTTGCTGAAAGACTATTCGGCCACCTGCTTGAGCCGGGTGTGGAAGGGCCAGCGGTTCTCCTGGTGGATGACGCAGATGCTGCACCGGCACAGCGACACGATGGATTTCGACACCAAGCGCCAGATCGCCGAGATCGACTACGTCACGGGCTCGGAGGCGGCGATGACGTCGCTTGCGGAGAACTACGCCGGGCTGCCGATGGCGTGATGCGCGCGTGCTCCGGCCCCGACCTCGCCGCGTCATTGCCGGGCTTGACCCGGCAATCCATGTCTTTCTTAGCAACTGGGCATGACAAGGGGAGAGGGCAGCGCGACACATCGGCGACCGGTATGCGAGGAGGCTAACGCGCGCTGCTCCTACACATCCAGCATCTCATCGCTCGCAAACTCCGCGCGCTCCTGAATAAACTCAAACCGCGCCTCGGCCCGCGTCCCCATCAGCCGCTCGACCGATTTTGCCGTGTCCTTGCGGTCGGCGTCGGCGATCCGGACCCGGAGCAGCGTGCGGGTCTTGCGCGCCATCGTGGTTTCCTTGAGCTGCTGCGCCATCATCTCGCCCAGCCCCTTGAAGCGGCCGATGTCGACATGCGCGTTGGCGTGGAACTCCTTCTTGAGAATCTCGTCCTTGTGCTTGTCGTCGCGCGCGTAGAAGGTCTTGGCGCCGTGGGTGAGGCGGTAGAGCGGCGGCACCGCGAGGTAGAGGTGGCCGCGCTCGATCAGGTCCGGCATCTGCGTGTAGAAGAACGTGATCAGCAGCGAGGCGATGTGTGCGCCGTCGACGTCGGCGTCGGTCATGACGATGACCTTCTCGTAGCGCAGATCGTCGTCGCGGTAGCGCTCGCCGGTGCCGCAGCCGAGCGCCTGAACGAGGTCGGAGAGCTGCGCGTTCTGCGACAGCTTGTCCTTGCCGGCGGACTGCACGTTGAGGATTTTTCCGCGCAGCGGGAGGACAGCCTGGGAGGCGCGGTCGCGCGCCTGCTTGGCGGAACCGCCGGCGGAATCGCCTTCGACGATGAAAATCTCCGAGCCCGCCGCCTGGCCGTTGGTGCAGTCGGCGAGCTTTCCGGGCAGGCGGAGTTTTCGGGTCGCGGCCTTGCGTGAAATATCCTTTTCCTGGCGTCGGCGGATGCGCTCCTCGGCGCGGTCGACGACGAAGTCGAGGAGCCTATTGGCCTGCGCGGGATTGCCGGCGAGCCAGTGGTCGAACGGGTCCTTGATCGCGTTCTCGACGATGCGCTGGGCGTCGGCGGTGGCGAGGCGGTCCTTGGTCTGGCCCTGGAACTCCGGCTCGCGGATGAACACCGAGAGCATGCAGCCGGCGCCGACCATCACGTCCTCGCTGGTGATCGCCGCCGCGCGCTTGCCTTGCCCCGCGCGCTCGGCGTGATCCTTGAGGCCGCGAAGGAGCGCGGTGCGCAGGCCGGACTCGTGGGTGCCGCCGTCCGGGGTGGGAATCGTGTTGCAATAGGAGTTGAGGAATCCGTCGGCGTCGGCAGTCCAGGCGACCGCCCATTGCGCGCCGCCGTGTTTTCCCACCTTGCCCGACTGGCCGGTGAAGATCTCGGGATTGATCAAGGTAGCGTCCTTGAGCGTCTCGGCGAGATAATCCTTCAGCCCTTCCTCGAAATGGAACGTGGCCTTGTCCGGCACGTCGGTGCCCTCGACCAGTTCCTTGGCGCAGGACCATCTGATCTCGACGCCGCCGAACAGATAGGCCTTCGAGCGCGTCATCTTGAACACGCGCTCGGGTTGGAAGCGCGCCTTGGGCCCGAAAATCTCCGGGTCGGGGTGGAAGCGGACGGTGGTGCCGCGGCGGTTCGGCGCCTTGCCGGCGTCGGTGAGCTTGCCCTTCGGCTTGCCGCGCTCGAACACCATCCGGTAGAGCTTCTGGCCGCGCGCGACCTCGACCTCCATGCGGTCGGACAGCGCGTTCGCCACCGACACGCCGACGCCGTGCAGGCCGCCCGAGGTCTCATAGACCTCGGAGTCGAATTTGCCGCCGGCGTGCAGCGTGCACATGATGACTTCGAGCGCCGACTTGTTCTTGAACTTCGGATGCGAATCGACCGGGATGCCGCGGCCGTTGTCGGTCACGGCGATGAAACCGTCGGCGTCGAGCTCGACCTCGATGAAGGAGGCGTGGCCGGCCAGCGCCTCGTCCATCGCATTGTCGATCACCTCGGCGAACAGGTGATGCAGCGCCTTCTCGTCGGTGCCGCCGATATACATGCCGGGACGGCGGCGGACGGGCTCCAGGCCCTCCAGCACCTCGATGTGCTTGGCCGTGTATCCGGCTTCGCCCGCGCTCGAAACGTTGGTGCCGCGCGATTTTGCTGCGGCGCGCTGCGGCTTGTCCATGCTGGCGAACAGGTCGCCGACGGCCGCGGTCTTCTTCGGATTTTTCGAGGCTTTGTTGACGGTTTTGGCCATGCGTTCTCGGTCGGACGGAGAGGGAGCGAATCACTTAAGGGCGAAATATGCCACGGTAAGCGGGCGCATGGCGCGGCACTTGGCGCGGCACTTGGGATTGTGGCGGCCGGGGAGCCGCGGCGCGGCTGCTATTCTAGGCCGGCCATGTTGGTGAAAAAGTGGTCGATATCGTGGGTGTGCAGGTAGCGGTAGCCGTACCCCGCCAGCAGCGCCTTCAACTCCTCGATCCGCTCCGAATAGAGCTCGACCTGCAGGTAGCACTCGTTGTCGCGCAGCGTGCGCTCCATGCCGGCCAGCGAATGGAATTCGTAGCCCTCGACGTCCATCTTGACGATGATGGCCTTGCCCGCGAACGAATATTCGTCGTCGAAGCGCACCTGGCGCACCGTGAAGGTGACCTCCTGCGGCGTCTGCTCCGGCACCACGATGGTCGATTCGCCGCGGTTCCACTTGGCGCCTTCGTAGAGCGTGACCTCGGACGCGCGGTCGCCGAGCGCGAGCGGCACCACCGCGACCCGCGAGGCCAGATCGTTGGCGTCGAGATTGGCCATCAGGCGCGCGTAATTGCCGGGGTCGGGCTCGAACGCGATGATCTCTCCGGCAAGGCGCTTGATGGCGAACATGATGCTGTAGAAGCCGGCGTTGGCGCCGACATCGAGGAACACATCGATCCTGCGGCGGTGCGCCAACCCGGCCAGCTCTTCGAGCTGCACCTCCTCCCACATGCCGTGATGGGCGATGCACTGGTCGATGAAGTCGGACGGATCGACGAGAAAGCGCGCGCCCTGTGCATGCATGACGTGTGGGACGCAGCCCAGCCGCTGCAACGCATTGGAATAAAGCTTGCGGGCGGTCCGCTCAATCGGGCCGATCGGGTAGCGAAAATGGCGAAGCGCGGGCATGGACCGGAGCCGATGTTGACGCCGGTGAGTATGCCATCCGCCGCTTTGGCGCAACGGCACCGGCGGGTTGTTCGGGGGGGGGGGCCGTCGCCCGGCCCGTCATCATGCCTTTGGATACTGGCCAATCCCCGGCCGCCGGGATAAGGGATGTTCCGAACTGCGCCCTTACGCTCCTGCCGAGACCCCCGCAGATCCAAGAAAGCCCCGATGGACCTCGATCAGTACATTCAGCCGATCATCGAATATGTCCGGGTGCAGCAGGTTTGGGCGGCGCCGATCGTGTTCGTGCTGTGCTTTGCCGAATCGCTGGTCTTCATCTCGCTCCTGATCCCGGCCTGGGGCGTCCTCGTCGGTCTGGGCGCGCTGATCAGCGCGAGCGGCCTCAATTTCTGGCCGATCTGGGTCGCGGGCTCGCTCGGCGCGGCACTGGGCGACTGGATATCCTACTGGATCGGCCTCAAGCTCGAAAACCGCGTCTATCAGATGTGGCCGCTGTCGCAGAACCCGCACATCATCCCGGCGGGCGAGGCCTTCATCCGCAAGTGGGGCGCGTTCGCGATTTTCATCGGCCGCTTCTCGGGGCCGCTGCGCGCGTCGGTGCCGCTGATCGCGGGCGTGTTCGCGATGCCGTACTGGAATTTCCAGATCGCCAACTTCACCTCGGCTTTTGTCTGGGCCTGGGTGCTGCTGTCGCTCGGCGACGTGACTTCGACGACGATCAAATGGCTCGCGACGCTGATGGGCGCCTGAAAAGCTGCTCTGCCGGGGTTTGGCCCCCGGCAGAGCGGTAGTCGAACCATTCATCCGGTCTACTTCACCGCGTTGACGCCGGCCTGGCAGGCCTGGCCGTCCTGCTGGCCGGTGCCGCCGCTGCAGCCCATCGCGCCGACGATCTTGCCGCCGATCACGATCGGGATGCCGCCTTCGGAGGCGATCACGCCGTCGAGTGTCAATAACGTGAGGCCTGCACCGCCGGCGGCGATGCGGTCCTCAAACACCTTGGTGGGGCGGCGGAACGTCGCGGCTGCCTTCGCCTTGTGCTGCGAGATGGTGATGGAGGCGAACTGGCAGTTGTCCATCCGCTCGAACTGGACGAGATCGCCGGAGGGGGCCACGACCGCGACACACATGGTCCAGTTGTTCTTCTTGGACTCTTCGACTGCGGCCGCGACCGCCTTCTTCGCCGTCTCGCTGTTGATCGTCTCTCCGTAAGGCGCCGGCGCCTGTGCGAGTGCCGGTGTGGCGAGCGCCGTGGCGCAGAGCGCAAGTGTCGTGAGAACAAGTTTACGCATCGAAATTCCTCCCCATGATCGCCCGGATTGGTCCGGTGCGGATTGCTGCATGCGCCAAGCCGTGCCCAATGCACGCGCTCCCGCAAGCGGACCAGTCTAGAGCATTTTCCACTTGATCTGGGTCACGCTTTGTATCCAGCATGTCGAAAGTAGTTGGCGCATTCGTCGGGCGCAATTGTCTTAATGAGTTTTCCGATGAGTTTCCAGAGCGCACTCGACAGTGCGTGCGGCACCTTTGCGGAGCGCGGCCTTGAGCTTGGCGAAGGCCATCTCGATCGGGTTCAAGTCTGGCGAGTAGGCCGGCAGATAGCGCACGGATGCGCCCGCAGCTTTGATGGCTGCCGCGACGCCATCGACCTTGT
>SHVN01000049.1 GCA_009694215.1 Xanthobacteraceae bacterium | reverse complement strand
GAAGACGCGCTCCGGCAAGATCATGCGCCGGATACTGCGCAAGATCGCCGAGGACGAGTACGGCGCGCTCGGCGACACCTCGACGCTGGCCGATCCGGCGGTGGTCGACGACCTGGTGAAGAACCGCCAGAACAAGAAGAACCACGCCAAGGCTGGCGCCGCGTCCTGATCGCCGGACCGGTTCGACGCAAGTTACGGCGCGGCCACTGGCCGCGCGTTTTTATTGACTTCTATCAGTGGGTTAGGCCCATTTTGGGACAGCTTTGGCGCTTGTCCCGACGGAGCAACTATGGTTAATGAACGGCTAAGAGATGCGGCAACGTTAGTCAGACGTTGCGTCATGAGTGCTGCGTACCGATGTGTTGCCGCCGCCATCGCGGCTGCCGCTCTCTATATCCTCACCATTCCTGCAGCGCCCGCGTCAACGCGCGAAGTCGTTGCATTCAACGGCGACGACTTGCCGGGCACGATCATTGTGCGCCCCAATGAGCGCCGGCTCTATCATCGTGCTCGGCCAGGGCCGCGCCATGGTCTACCCGGTCGGAGTCGGCCGCGCCGGACGCCAATGGGCGGGCCGCTCGTTCATCGATGGCAAGCACGTCAAGCCGGCCTGGGCGCCGCCGCCCGACATCGCCAAGGAACGCCCCGACATGGCAAGGGTCATTCCCGGCGGCTCGCCGGACAATCCCATGGGCGTCGCAGCGCTGACGTTGTCCGGCGGCGGCCAATACGCGATCCACGGCACCAACAATCCGGGTTCGGTCGGCGGCTTCAATCCCTCCAAGATTGTATCAGAAATCGGAGGTCAGACCCTTCTTTTCCCAATCGCCATAGCGGGTCGGCTCGGGGCCGCTGGGGCCGCCAACTTCCTTCGGCAGGGCCGCCGCCTTTCGCTCCATCTCGGCGCGACGCTGGGCGGCCTCGGCCAGCGCCCGCCCGGCCGCGGGCGACAGCGGCTTGATTGGGGGATTGGCCGCATCCGGTTTGGAAGGTCGGTCTTTCGGCTCGGTCATCGCGCTCTTAAACGTCCGCACGCCGGCCCGCGTCAAGGCCGGCGCGACGCTTCGGCGCAATGGCTTGAAGCGCGCACCGGCGCACCCATTTTATCGCCGCGGAGGGTCCGCGTTCGGGAGCCCTCGTGGGAGGCGTGCGATGAACTATGTGCGTACCGCCATTCTGCTGGCAGGCCTGACCGCCCTGTTCATGGGCATCGGATTTCTGATCGGTGGCCAGAGCGGCGCGATGATCGCGCTCGTCGTCGCCGCCGGCATGAATCTCATCAGCTATTGGAACTCGGACAAGCTCGTGCTGTCGATGCACGGCGCGCAGGAGGTTGATCGCTCGACCGCGCCCGATCTCGTGGACCTGGTCGGTGGGCACGCGGAGCGCGCCGGACTGCCGATACCGCGCGTCTTCGTCATGGACAACCCGCGGCCCAACGCCTTCGCCACCGGCCGCAATCCGCAGAACGCCGCGGTGGCCGTGACCACGGGCCTGATGCAGCACATGAGCCGCGAGGAGCTGGCGGGCGTGATCGCTCATGAGCTGGCGCATATCCGCAACCATGACACGCTGATCATGACCATCACCGCGACCATCGGCGGCGCGATCTCCATGATTGCGCAATTCGGCATGTTCTTCGGCGGCGGCCATCGCGACAACAACAACGGCGGCTTCGGCGTAATCGGAACGATCGCAATGATGACCCTCGCGCCGATCGCCGCCATGCTGGTGCAGTGGCGATCAGCCGCACCCGCGAATACGCCGCCGACGATCTCGGCGCGCGCATCGCCGGCCGGCCGGAATGGCTCGCCTCGGCGCTCCGCAAGCTCGATGCGGCGGCGCATGCCATTCCCAACGGAGCGGCGGAGCGCAACCCCGCGACCGCGCACATATTCATCGTCAATCCGCTGAGCGGGCAGGGCATGGATAACCTGTTCTCGACCCATCCGGCGATCGAGAACCGCATCGCAGCGCTGCAGCAGCTCGCACAGGAAATGGGCCGGGCCGACACCAGCACCGCCCGGCCCTCGCGGCAGGCCCCGGCCGGGCCGTGGAATCGCCGTCCGGCGGGCCCCTGGGGCTGATCCCGGCGGGCACACGCACTTAAGCGTTGTCAGGCCCGGTGTGGGCGGGGCATGACAGTGCGCATGCCGGCACCCAAACCATCCTCGCCGCCGCCGTCGCCCGGTCTCGCCGCGCGCCGCATCGCCGCCGACATCATCGGCGGCGTGCTGCGGCAGAGGCGTCCGCTCGACGAACTGCTCGACCGCAGCGACCTCGGCGCGCTGCCCGAGCGCGACCGCGCCCTGGTGCGGACCATCGTCGCGACCGTGCTGCGGCGGCTCGGCACGCTGCAGCATCTGCTGACGGTCCGGCTCGAGCGCGGTATGCCATCGTCGGCGCCGACGGTCGAAGACATCCTGCTGATCGGCGCGGCGCAGATTCTATTTCTCGATGTGCCCGACCATGCCTCCGTCGATCTGTCGGTGCGGCTCGCACAGGCCGACCACCACGCGTCGCATTACTCGGGCCTCATCAACGCGGTGCTGCGGAAGCTGGCGCGCGACGGCAAGAGCGAGCTTGCCGGGCTCGATACGACGCTGCTCGACACCCCGGACTGGCTGCTCCAGCGCTGGATCTCGCACTACGGCCAGACCACGACCCGCGCCATCGCAGCGGCGAACGCGCAGGAACCGGCGCTCGATCTCACGGTCAAAGGCGATCCGAAAACGTGGGCTGAGACGCTCAACGGCCGCGTGCTCGACACCGGTACGGTGCGCAGTATCGCATCGGGACCCATCTCGCAGCTTGCGGGATACGACGAGGGCACATGGTGGGTGCAGGACGCCGCCGCGGCCCTGCCGGCACGGCTGATCTGCAGCGCTTTGGGCGACATGCACGGCAAGTCCGTCGCGGACCTCTGTGCCGCGCCCGGCGGCAAGACCGCGCAACTGGCGCAGGCCGGTGCGCATGTCACCGCCGTCGACCGCTCGCAGCCGCGCCTCGTCCGCCTGCGGCAGAACCTGACGCGATTGCAACTCGACGCCGAGATCGTCAAGGCGGATGCCGCGGAATGGCAAGGCGGCCCCTTCGACGCGGTGCTGGTGGACGCGCCGTGCTCCTCGACCGGTACGATCCGGCGGCATCCGGATATTCCCTGGCTCAAGTCCGCGACCGATCTGAAAAAACTGGCGGGCCTGCAAACCCGCCTGCTCGACCGCGCCGTCTCCCTGCTCAAGCCCGGCGGCACGCTGGTCTATTGCACCTGCTCGCTGGAGCCGGAGGAGGGCGAGGCGCAGATCGCCGCCCTGCTCGGCCGCAATCCCGGCCTGAGCCTCAATCCGATCCGGCCCGATGAGGTCGCGGGCCACGCCGAACTCCTGACGCCGCAAGGGGAGCTACGAACCCTGCCCTGTCATTGGGTCTACGAGGCCGAACCCCGCATGGGCGGGCTGGACGGTTTCTACGCAGGCCGAATCACGAGAAGTGACAGGGCTTAAGCGGTTGGCCGCCGTTTCAGCCTTCGCTATATGTGACACGGGGTAAGGCGGGGCGACGGGCGCCCGCGGTCCGTAGAGAGGCGAACGTATATACATGGCCGGCCTGTCGATCGGGGAGCGGGTCAAGCTGTCGCTGCTCTTGGCACGGCGCACGCTCCGCAGCGTCGCCGGACGGCTGCGCGGCAATCCGTTCATCCGGCTGAGCTTCCTGCCCGGCAAGGCCGACCGGCTGCTGATCGCGCCGCCGGATCTGCGCACCGCCGACGGCACCCGCGCGAGCGAAATCTATGCCGGCCGGTTCGCCTTCGCCGGCAAGGTCATCATTAGCGACGGCCGCTCGCCATTCGAGATCGCACCACCGTCCGAGGACTGGGCGGCGAGCCTGCTCGGTTTCGGCTGGCTGCGCCATCTGCGCGCGGCCGAGTCAGGGATAACCCGCGCCAACGCCCGCGCGCTGGTGGATGAATGGATCGCCGTGCAGGGCTCCTATCATCCCGTCGCCTGGCAGCCGGAGATCATGGCGCGCCGGATCACCGCATGGCTCAGCCAGGCACCGCTGATCCTGCACGACGCCGACGACCAGTTTTACCGCCGCTTCGTGCGCAGCCTCGTTCGCCAGGTTCGCTACCTACGCCACACCGCCGTGGAGGCGCGCGAAGGCGTTCCACGGCTGCAGGCGCTGCTCGCGCTCGCCTACGCCGCGCTCTGCATGGCGGGGCAGGCGCGCCACATGCGCAGGACGGTCAAGCAGCTCGTGGCCGAGATCGAAAGGCAGATCCTACCGGACGGCGGGCACATCAGCCGCAATCCCAACGCGCTGGTCGAGCTGCTGCTCGATTTCCTGCCGCTGCGCCACGCCTTCCAGGCGCGCAACATCGCGCCGCCACCGCAGCTCAACAACGCCATCGACCGAATGATGCCGATGATGCGCTTCTTCCGGCATGGCGACGGGGTGTTCGCGCATTTCAACGGCATGGGCCCGACCCTGCCCGACCTCATGGCGACCATCCTCGCGCACGACGACGCGCGCGGCGCGCCGCTCGCCAACGCTCCCCACTCCGGCTACCAGCGCATCGAGGTCGGCGAGCTGGTGCTGCTGATGGACACCGGCGCGCCGCCTCCACTCAACATCAGCCAGGAGGCGCATGCCGGCTGCCTGTCGTTCGAGCTGTCTCAGGGGCTGCAGCGCATCGTGGTGAACTGCGGCCTACCCGGAACCAATCGCGAGACCTGGCGCCAGGTGGCCCGCGCCACCGCCGCGCACTCCACCGTCGTGTTCAACGACACGTCGTCCTGCCGCTTTCTCGAAGGCGGATCGTTCAAGCGCCTGCTGGGCACGCCGATCGTCAGCGGCCCGACCGATATCCAGATCGCCCGCGAGGACCGCTCCGACGCCATCATCCTGCGCGCGGCGCACGACGGCTACGCCAACCGCTTCAAAGTGGTGCATCAGCGCTCCCTGAAGCTCGCGCTCGCCGGCAACCGCGTCGATGGCGAAGACCAGTTCGTGTCCATCGACGGCGGCGTGATCCCATCGGATCTGCCCGACGAGTTCGCGGTGCGCTTCCACCTGCATCCGGTGATCAAGGCCAACAAGCTGACCGACGGCCACGGCGCCATGCTGATGCTGCCCAACCGCGACGTCTGGACCTTCGACGCCTACGAGGACCGCGTCGAGATCGAGGAGAGCGTCTACCTGTCCGGCGCCGACGGGCCGCGCCGCGCCGTGCAGATCGTGATCTACGGCCGCGCCCGGAAAATCCCGCGCGTGCACTGGACCTTGACCTATGTCGCCTCGGCAAGCTCCAGCGCGGGCCGCAAGCGCGGCGACGAGCCTGAACTGCCATTGGATGTGCCGTGAGTAGTTGAGTACCGCTACTTCCCGTCTTGTCATCGCGGGCAAGATACTGAAAAAGTCATTCCGGCCGAGCGAAGCGAGGGCCGGAATGACGTGGAGAGCCTTGCGCCATGACCGACCTCCGCCGTGTGACCCGCGCTCTATTGTCGGTGTCAGACAAGACCGGCCTGATCGACTTCGCGCGCGGCCTTGCCGGCCACAGCGTCGAGCTCGTGTCCACCGGCGGCACCGCCAAGGCGATCAAGGACGCGGGCCTTGCGGTCATGGACGTTTCGGAGCTGACCGGCTTTCCCGAGATGATGGACGGCCGGGTCAAGACGCTGCATCCAAAGGTGCACGGCGGTCTGCTCGCGATCCGCGGCAACAAGGAGCACGCGGCGGCGATGGGAGCGCACGGCATCCGGCCGATCGATCTCCTGGTGGTCAACCTCTATCCGTTTGAGGCCACCGTCGCGAAGGGCGCCGCCTACGACGACTGCGTCGAGAACATCGACGTCGGCGGCCCGGCGATGATCCGCGCCGCCGCCAAGAACCATGCCGATGTCGCGGTCGTGGTCGAGCCCGAGGATTATGCGGCGCTGCTCACCGAGCTTACGGCAAATGGCGGCTCGACAACGCTGGCGCTGCGCAAGAAGCTCGCCGCCAAGGCCTATGCCCGCACCGCAAGCTATGACGCAGCGATCTCCAACTGGTTCGCCAGCGAGCTCAGCGATCCGGCGCCGACGTTCCGCGCTTTCGGCGGGCGCCTCGCGGAAGCGCTCCGCTACGGCGAGAACCCGCATCAGAGCGCGGCGTTCTATTGCGCGCCGGATCGGCGCGCAGGCGTCTCGACCGCGCGACAGGTGCAGGGCAAGCAGCTCTCCTACAACAACATCAACGACACCGACGCGGCCTATGAATGCGTCGCCGAGTTCGATCCGAAACGCACCGCCGCGGTCGCCATCATCAAGCATGCCAATCCCTGCGGCGTCGCCGAGGGCTCAAACCTCGTGGAAGCCTACGCCAAGGCTCTGGCCTGCGACTCCACATCGGCGTTCGGCGGCATCGTCGCGCTCAACCGCACGCTCGACGCCGAGGCCGCCCGCGCCATCACCGGGATCTTCACCGAGGTGATCATCGCGCCGGATGCGACCGACGAGGCGGTCGCGATCGTCGCCGCGAAGAAGAACCTGCGGCTACTGCTCGCTGGCGGATTGCCCGATCCGCGCGCGTTCGGCCTAACGGTGAAATCGGTCGCGGGCGGGCTTCTGGTGCAGTCGCGCGACAACGCGACGGTCGACGAAATGCAGCTCAAGACCGTGACCAGGCGTGCGCCGACGCCCGCCGAGCTCGACGAGCTGCGGTTTGCCTTCCGCGTCGCCAAGCACGTGAAGTCGAACACCATCGTCTATGCCAAGGACCGCGCCACCGTCGGCATCGGCGCCGGCCAGATGAGCCGCATCGACGCCGCGCGGATCGCCGCGCGCAAGGCCGAGGACGCGGCAAAGGAGCTGAAGCTCGCGGTGCCCTTGACCAAGGGCTCGGTGGTCGCCTCCGATGCCTTCTTCCCGTTCGCCGACGGCCTGCTGGTCGCGATCGAGGCCGGCGCCACCGCCGTGATCCAGCCCGGCGGCTCGGTGAAGGACAGCGAAGTCATCAAGGCCGCCGATGACCACGGCGTCGCCATGGTGTTCACCGGCACGCGGCATTTCCGGCACTAGCCTTTCGCCAGATCGCCCAACAAACTCGCCGCCACGGTGAGCTTCGACAAGGTCAGCCCGCTGCCCGCGATCTGGTGAATCGCCGCGCGGATGCGCTCGACCTCGGTCTTGCGCAGATTGACCCAGGCGTCCACGGCGGCCGAGCCGGTTTTGCCGGTCTCGACCATCGCCGCCGTCAACCGGCGCTCTGCATCGCCGATGGAATCGAGCGCGCGGTCGAGCGCGAGCCGGTCGAAGTAGTCGGACACCACGATGCCGCGAGACGCCGCCACCACGCGGTCGAGGCGGAAATAGGCCTCGGCGGCGAAGTAGGTCGCGACGATGGCGGCGATCGGCTTCTGGGTGCGGTCGGCGATCAGCAACACGTCGGGGGCCGCGGCGATCTCCGGGATGTCGGCGAGCCTGCGGGCCAGCGCCTCCGGCACGCCCTCCCTGACCAGCTCGTCCTTGCGCGCCGCGCGCGCGGCCGCGGCCTCCTCCGGCAGCGCCTTGTCGAGCGCCTTGGTCAGCGCCGCGATCCCCTCGCGATAGTGCTCGACGACGCCGGCGAGGCCTTTCGACAGGTCGGCGTTGCGCAGGAACCAGACCAGCCGGTCGAGCAGCAGGTCCTCGACGGCGGCGTAGAGCCTGAGCTGCACCTTGCCCGCCACCTTGCCGTCGAGCGCGTTGATCTCGTCGTTCAGCCCCGGCATATCGTAGCTGTTGCGGACCGCGGCAAAGGCAAAGGCGATGCCCGCCGGCAGCGCCCCGGTCTGATCGGCGATCCGCACCACGAGCGACGGCCCACCGCGGTTGATCATGGAATTGGCAAGTTGCGTTGCGATGATCTCGCGGCGCAGCCGGTGCTTCTCCAGCGCGTCGGGGAATTTGTCGGCGATGAGCTTGGGGAAATAGCGGCCGAGTTCGCGGCCGAGGTAGGGATCGTCCGGCACGTTCGACTCGAGCAGGTCGGCGTAGAGCGACAGCTTGGCGTAGGACAGCAGCACCGACAGCTCGGGCCGGGTCAGCGGCTGCTGGCGGCGGACCCGCTCGGCCAGTTCCACGTCGTCCGGCAGGTATTCCACCGCGCGGTCGAGCTCGCCGCGCTGCTCCAGCGTCTGCATCAGCCTCTGCTGGAAGCCCATATCCTCCAGCCCGTGCCGTTGCGCGAGCGACAGCGCCAACGTCTGCAGATAGTTGTTGCGCAGCACCAGCGCCGCGACCTCGTCGGTCATCTTGCCGAGCAGCGTGTTGCGCGTCTTGATAGTGAGCCGCCCGTCGCGCATCGGCAGGCTCAGCGCGATCTTGATGTTAACCTCGACGTCCGAGGTGTTGACGCCCGCAGAGTTGTCGATCGCGTCGGTGTTGAGCCGCACGCCCTTCAGCGCCGCCTCGATCCGCCCGCGCTGGGTCATGCCGAGATTGGCGCCCTCGCCGATCACCTTGGCGCGGACCTGCCCGCCGGTAATGCGGATCGGATCGTTGGTGCGGTCGCCGGCCGCCTCGTCGGTTTCCGCCGCCGCGCGAATGTAGGTGCCGATGCCGCCGAAGAACAACAGATCGACCGGGGCCTTCAGAATCGCGTTCATCACTTCGGCCGGCGTCGCCTTCGCCTTGGCGAGGCCGATCGCGCCCTGCGCCTCCTTCGACAGCGCGATCTCCTTCAGCGAGCGTGGAAAAATGCCGCCGCCCTTGGAGATGAGCCTCTTGTCGTAGTCCTGCCAGCTCGAACGCGGCAGCGCGAACAGCCGCGCCCGCTCGGCGAAGGCCGCCGCCGGATCGGGGTCGGGATCGATGAAGATGTCGCGGTGGTCGAACGCGGCCAGAAGCCTGGTCGTTTTCTCGCGCAGCATGCCGTTGCCGAACACGTCGCCCGACATGTCGCCGACACCGGCCGTCGTGAACGGGGTCGTGGTGATGTCGACATCCATCTCGTGGAAATGGCGCTTCACCGCCTCCCATGCCCCGCGCGCGGTGATACCCATGCCCTTGTGGTCGTAGCCGGCGGAGCCGCCCGAGGCGAAGGCGTCGCCGAGCCAATAGCCGTGCTCCTCCGAAATCCCGTTGGCGATGTCGGAGAAGGTGGCGGTGCCCTTGTCGGCGGCGACGACAAGGTAGGGATCGTCGTCGTCGTGCCGCACCACATTCTCGGGCGGCACCACGCCCTTGAGATCGAGATTGTCGGTGATGTCGAGCAGCGTCGAGATGAATATCTTGTAGGCGGCTACACCTTCGGCGGCGATCGCCTCGCGCGGGCCGCCGGCCGGCAGATGCTTCGGCACATAGCCGCCCTTGGAACCGACCGGCACGATGACCGCGTTCTTGACCTGCTGCGCCTTCACCAGCCCCAGGATTTCCGTGCGGAAGTCCTGCGGCCGGTCGGACCAGCGGATGCCGCCGCGCGCCACCTTGCCGAAGCGCATATGAACGCCCTCGACCCGCGGCGAATAGACGAAGATCTCGTAGAGCGGCGCGGGCTTGGGCCCGCTGTCGAGCTTGCGGCTCGAGAACTTGATGGCGATCTCGGCCTTCGGCTGGCCGTCATTGTCGATCTGGTAGTAGTTGGTGCGGATCGCAGCCTGCACGGCGTTGACGAAGCGCCGCACGATGCGGTCCTCATCGAGGCTCTCGACCGCGGCCAGTGCCGTCTCGATTTCGGCGACGATCGCCGCCTCGCGCGGGCCGCGCTCGTCCGCCTTGGCGCGCGGATCGAACCGCACGTGAAACAATTCGACGATCCTGGTCGCGAGCGGCGCATGCTTGCGCAGCGTCGCCCACATGTAGTCCTGCGAATAGGGCACGCGGATCTGGCGCAGGAACCGCGAGACGGTGCGAATGAGCGCGACGTCGCGCCAGCCGAGCCCCGCCGCCATCACCAGCGCGTTGTAGCCGTCGTTTTCCGCGACGCCGCGCATCACGACGATGAAGCTCGCCTCCAACGCGCCCTTCAGCTTGTCGAGATCGGCCGGTCCGCCGTCGGCGCGCTCCAACGCCATATCGTGCAGCCAGGCATCCACCTCGCCGTCGGCCGTGCCGACCTCGAAGGTCCGCTCATCGATCACCCGGAAGCCCATATTCTCCAGCACCGGCACCCGCTCCGACAGCGGAATCGGCCGGCGGTGGCTCCAGACCTTGAGACCGACGCACCGCTTGCCGTCCTCGCTGCGCGAATAGAAATCGACGCCGAGCGGCCGGTTCGGCGTCAGCGCCTCAACCGCGCGGATGTCCTCAACAGCCTCAGCCGACGAATAAGCGTCGCGATAGCCGTTGGAGAACGCGTTGCGGTAGCGCGCCAGCAGCGCGTTGGCCCGGCCGGGGTCGTAGGCCGCGGCCAGCGCCTCGGCGAACGCATCGGTCCAGGTGCGCACGATCGCGCCGACCCGGTCCTCCAGCGTCGCGCGGTCGGGATCGGGGGTGGGTCCCGCCTTGCGCCCGATGATGAAATGCACGCGCGTCAGCGGCGCGTCGTGAATGTACGGATAGTAGGCGCTGACATGCCCCTGGAAGACCTCGGCGAGATACTCGCCGATCAGCGCACGCACCTGGCCGCTGTAGCGCTCGCGCGGCACGTAGACCAGCACCGACACGAAGCGGTCGAACCGGTCGCGCCGCGCCAGCACGCGCACCCTGGGCCGCTCCTCGAGCTGCAGGATGGGGAGCGCGAAGCGATAGAGCGTCTCCTCGTCGATCTGGAACAGTTCATCGCGCGGATAGGTCTCCAGCACCATGACCAGCGCCTTGCCGGAATGCGTCTCCGGGTTGAAGCCGGCGCGCGCGAGCACGGCGTCGACCTTGCGGCGCAGGTACGGGATCGAGCGCGGGGAGCGGATGTAGGCGGTCGAGGTGAACAGGCCGACGATGCGGAATTCGCCCGCCGGATTGCCGGCGGCGTCGAACCGCTTGACGCCGATGTAGTCGAGATAGACCCGCCGGTGCACGCGCGACTTCACGTTGGCCTTGGTGACGATCAGCGTCTTCGGCTCGTCGAAGAAGGCGCGAAGCTGCGGCGTGATCGACACGACCTGGCCACCACGCGTCAGCACCGGCACGTCGCCGCCGCGCAGCACGCCGAGCCCGGATTCCAGCACCGGCTTGAGGTCGGGCTGAGCGTCGCTCTTTTTGCCGGCGAGCGTATAGTCGCGCACGCCGAGCAGGGTGAAGTTGTCGGCGGCCAGCCATTCGAGAAACTGGATGGCTTCCGCGACGTCGTCCACCGGCACTGGCGGCGGATTGGCCTTGAGGTCCGCTATGACCTCGTTGACGCGGTGGACCATAGGCCGCCAGTCCTGCACGCAGCGCCGGACCTCGGCCAGCACCTGCTCCAGCGCCGCCACGATCTCGGCGCGGCGCGCGGCGTCCTCGATACGCTCGACATGAATATGAATGAAGCTCTCGCGCGACTCGCCCTTCTTGTTGGCGCTCTCGCTCGGCGGCGCCGAGAGCTTGCCGGCCTTGTCGCGCTCGACGGCAAGAATGGGATGGGCGACCAGCCGCGTGGCCAGGCCGCGCTCGGTCAGCTCGGCCATCACCGAATCGACCAGGAACGGCATGTCGTCGTTGACGATCTCAATCACCGAGACCGACTTGAGATGTTCGCCGTCCAACGCCCGCGGAAGCTCGACGCGGATTTTCGGCACGCCCGGCTGGCGGACGGACAGAAACGCCCAGGCCTCGCGAGTAAGCGCGGCCAATTCGACGGCTTCATAGCCGACCAGATCCTCCGACGCTGTGCGTCCGAGCAGCAGCGCCGTGAAACCCTCAGGCACGTTGGTCTTGTCGCCGCGCAGAAGCTTGGCGGCCGCGTCGATGCGGGTGCGCGCGGCGCGCTCCTCACCACCGGGACGGTTGCTGATCGCTTGCTGATTCATGTGCGATTCAAATCGGGAGAATCAATCGCGCGCCCAGCGGGACTGTAGTGGTTTCGCCGGGCAGCGGGAGGGTTGTAGACTTCCGTCAACATCATGGAAGAAATGCGATTTGATCGAGGGAGCGTGACGTGGCGATGAAACGGAAGAAACCCAGCAATATCAAGGCAACGCAGGCCACGCTCTTGGCGGAGCGCCAGACCGCGAAAGACGACATCAAGATTACCGCGCTTTCGCTGCAGCGCGGCAAACTTTCGCCCCCGATGGAGGCCTATTTCGCCAAGTGCCGGGAGAAGCTCGGCTTCGTCCCGAACGTGCTGGCAGCCTATGCTTTCGATAACGCCAAGCTCGAGGCCTTCGTCGCGATGTACAACGACCTGATGCTGGCGCCGTCGGGCCTGTCCAAGCTTGAGCGCGAGATGATCGCGGTCGCGGTGTCGTCGGTGAACCGCTGCTACTACTGCCTCGTGGCGCATGGCGCGGCGGTGCGGGCGCTGTCGGGCGATCCGGCGCTAGGTGAGCTGATGGTGATGAACTACCGCGCCGCGCGGCTGAGCAAGCGCCAGCGCGCGATGCTCGATTTCGCGGTGAAGATGACGGCCGAGCCCTGGGCCGTGGAGGAGGAAGACCGCGCGGCGCTGCGCAAGGCGGGCTTCACGGCGCGCGACATCTGGGACATCGCCGCGGTCGCGGGCTTCTACAACATGACCAACCGTGTCGCATCAGCCACCGACATGCGGCCGAATTCGGTTTATCATGGGCAGGCACGCTAACCCCTTCCGGGGCGTCCGCCGTAGCCCGAAGGGCGAAGGCGCGACGAACCCGGAATCCATAACCCGCAGCGCGTACGTCATCAGCACAGGGGTTATGGATTCTGGCTCTCGCTACGCTCGGCCGGAATGACAAACTGAAAGTCCGAACATGACCGACATGACCATCAAGGCCGTCCGCACCACCATGATCCGCGTGCCGTGGCCAGACACGCCGTGGCTCAAGGGCCATGCCTTCGGCGAGGCGCGCAACCTGCTGGTGCTCGAGGTCGAGACCAAGGGCGGCATCGTCGGCATGGGCTATCTGTTCTCGTTCCGGCCGGGGCTGAAGACCGTCGTCGCGGCGCTGGAGGAAACCATCCTGCCCCGCGTGATCGGCAAGGACGCCACCGCGGTCGAAGGCATCTGGAGCGATCTGTGGAAGGCGACCGTCACCTACAACCGCGGCGGCATCGTCACGATGGCGATGTCGGCGCTCGACATCGCGCTGTGGGACGCCATCGGCAAGCGCGCCAACATGCCGCTGCATCGCCTGTGGGGCCATGTGCGCAAGGAACTGCCGGTGTACGGCTCCGGCTGCTTCCGCGGCTCCGGCGGCGACGGCATGATCGCCAAGGCGCTGCACTACAAGCAGCGCGGGTACAAGGCCATCAAGATGCAGATGGCGCACACCGACAACCTGCGCGGCGACGTCGAGAACGTGAAGCGGATGCGCGAGGCGCTCGGCCCCGACATTGACATCATGATCGACATCAACCAGGGCTGGAGCACGGACGTGGCGATCAACCAGGGCCGCAAGATCGCCGACTACGACATCTACTGGCTGGAGGAGCCGGTGCCGGCCGACGACTTCAAGGGCTACATGCGCGTCGCCGACGCGCTGCCGATGCGGATCGTCGGCGGCGAGACGCATTTCACCCGCTTCGATCTGCGGCCGTTCTTCGAGAACCCGAAGATTCCGATCCTGCAGCCCGACCCGATGCGCGGCGGCTACACGGACTTGCGCAAGATCTCGGTGCTGGCCGACACCTGGGGCATCTCGATGGCGCCGCATCTGTTCCCGGAACTGAACGTGCAGCTTCTCGCATCGATTCCCAACGGGCTGTGGATCGAGGACATGGGCCTGTCCGAGGACCTCTGGGTCGATCCAGTGAAGGTTATCAACGGCACAATCACCGCGCCGGAGCGGCCCGGCCACGGCCTCGCGTTCAAGCCGGAGATCATGAAGGACTGCAAGGTGTGAGCGCTTCAATGATCTCACTCATCACCGAAGAAATGATGGTGCCGTCCGAGCCGGGCATCGACATCTTCGTCCGCAACAAGCGCCCCACCAATCTGGCGAAATACACGCCGGAGCGCACGCTGCTGTTCGTGCACGGCTCGACCTATCCCGCCCACACCGGCTTCGACATTCCGCTCGGCGGGCAATCGTGGATGGAGTCCATCGCTTCGCGCGGCTACGACATCTACTGCCTCGACGTGCGCGGCTATGGCCGCTCGACGCGGCCGAAGGCGATGGACGAGCCGCCGCAAAGCAATCCGCCGGTGGCGCGCACGCCGGACGCGGTGAAAGACATCACCGCAGTGCTGAACTTCATCCTCAAGCGGCGCGGTATCGCCAGGCTCAACCTGCTCGGCTGGTCGTGGGGCTGCACCCTGATGGCGACCACGGCCGTCCAGAATCCGGACAAGGTCGCCCGGCTGATGCTCTATGCGCCGGGATGGCTGCGGACAGCGCCGTCGTTGCTCGCCGCAGGCCCCGGCCCGCTCGGCGCCTACCGGACCGTCACCCGCGAGCAGGCCAAGGCGCGCTGGATGAACGGCGTGCCCGAGCACAAGCAGGCCACGCTCATTCCGCCGGGCTGGTTCGAGCAATGGGCCGACGCCACCTGGGCGACCGATCCGGTCGGCGCGAAACAAAATCCGCCGGTGGTCCGCGCGCCGAACGGCACCGTGCAGGACACCCAGGAGTTCTGGACCTCCGGCAAGACCATGTACGACCCGGCGAAGATCACGGTCCCGACCCTGATCGTGATCGGCGAATGGGACAAGGACACGCCGCCGTACATGGCGCAGGCGATTTTCCCGCTGCTGGTCAATTCGTCGGGCAAACGGCTCGTCATGCTGGCCGAAGGCACGCATCACATGATGCTGGAGAAGAACCGCGAGGCGCTGTTCCGCGCGGTGCAGGCGTTCCTCGACGAAGGCATCGAGTAAACTGCTCTTATGATTCGGACGACACGCCGCGCCTTTTTTGCGGGCCTGCTGCTGGCGGCAAGCGCGGCTGCGCCGGCACAGGCGCAACGCTCCCTGCAATTTCCGCCGGTCCAGCCGGTCGTCGCCCCGCACGGCATGGTGGTGGCGCAGGAGACCCGCGCTGCGCGGATCGGCGCCGAGGTGCTCAAGCGCGGCGGCAACGCAGTCGATGCCGCGGTCGCGGTGGGCTTCGCGATGGCGGTGACCTATCCGCGCGCCGGCAACATCGGCGGCGGCGGCTTCATGGTGATCCATCTCGCCAAGAGCAGGCGCAGCCCGGCGCAAGACCTGGCCATCGACTACCGCGAGACCGCGCCGGCGGCGACCACCCGCGAGACCTTTCTCAACGCGCAGGGCCAAGCCGACCCGGCGAAATCGCGCGAGCATGGCCTCGGCATCGGCGTGCCGGGCACGGTCGCTGGCCTGACGCTGGCGCTGGAGAAATACGGCTCGGGGAAGTTCAGGCTCGCGCAACTGATCGCGCCGGCGATCGATCTCGCGCGCAACGGCTACAAGGTTGGCGACGAGTTCGAGGACACCGGGCGGTCGTCGATCGCACGCATGGCGAAATGGCCGTCGACCGCGAAGCTGTTTCTCAAGCCCGACGGCTCGCTGATCGCGCGCGGCACGCTGCTCGTGCAATCCGATCTCGCCGCGACGCTTGACGCAATATCGAGCCAGGGGCCGCGCGCGTTCTACGAAGGCCCGGTCGCGGACAAGATTTCCGCCGCGGTGCGCGGCGCCGGCGGGCTGATGACCAGTGAAGACCTGAAGAACTACAAGGCCGTCGAGCGTCCGGTGCTGCGCGGCAACTATCGCGGCCTGAGAATCATATCCATGCCGCCGCCCTCCTCCGGCGGCGTGGTGCTGCTCGAGATGCTCAACGTGCTGGAGGGCCTGCGTCTCAAGGCCGACGATCCCGATTCGGTGCATCTCGTGGTCGAGGCGATGCGCTATGCCTACGCCGACCGCGCGCATCTGCTTGGCGATCCGGATTTCGTGAAAGCGCCGATCGCGGGCCTCTTGTCGAAGCGTTACGCCGCGACTTTGCGCGCGAAGATCGACCGCCGACGCGCGACGCCGTCGGACAAGATCAAGGCCGCCCATCCTGCCGGCTTCGAAGGCGACAACACCACGCACTATTCGATCGTCGATCGATTCGGCAACGCCGTCGCCAACACCTATACGATCAATCTCAGCTACGGCGTGGGCCTCATCGCCGAGGGCACCGGCGTTCTGCTCAACAACGAGCTCGACGATTTCGCCGCCGCGCCGGGCGTGCCAAACGCCTTCGGCCTCGTGGGCTACGAGGCCAACGAGCCCGCGCCGAACAAGCGGCCGCTGTCGTCGATGACGCCGACCATCGTGCTGCGCAACGGCAAGCCGTTCATCGTCACCGGCTCGCCGGGCGGCAGCCGCATCATCACCGCGGTGCTGCAGGTGCTGCTCAACGTCATCGACCACCGCATGACGATCGGCGAGGCGGTGCATGCGCCGCGCATCCATCATCAATGGCTGCCGGACGAGACGATGGTCGAGCCCGGCGTGTCCGCAACGATGGGGAGGGCGCTGGCCGCGCGCGGTCACAATGTCAAAGTCTGGCCACCGTTCACGTCGGCGCCGTCGATCATGGTGACGCCGCAGGGGCTGATCGGCGCCGCAGATACGCGCACGCGCGGCGCGCTCGCGGCGGGGTACTAGCGTTGCGAAACAGCGGAGCCCGGTTCGAATGAATCGGACCGGGCTCCAGTTTCTCGATCGATCAGCGCACGACTATCCTGCCGTCACGGTGCAGGTCGATCTCGTAGGACTTTCCGTCCTTCATGGCGGCCGCCCGGTAGTGCCGCCGCACCGGCTCTGCATCGCCCTTGAGCTGATAGCCTTTGTCGGCCGCGAGCTTCCTGGCTTCGGTCGCGCCGAACGCCACGCGCTCCTCGACCCTGCCGTCGCGATGGACCTGCAACTCGTAGTTCTTGCCGTCCTTCGACGCCATGACGCGGAAATGCCTCTTCATGGCAACCGGCTCGCCGCTCACCTGATAGCCCTTGTGGGCTTGGAACGAGCGGCGGCTAACGCGAACCCAACGGCACGCCGTTGGGGTCTCACTGGAGTAGCTGCGAACGGGCCGCGAACAAAGTCCCCGGATTTTCCCCGTATCGGGGTGGGAACTTCGCGTTTTGTTCTGCCGATAGTTGCCGAATGCGCTTTTAGCGCACCAGCAAATATCACTGATATTTGAAGAAAAACTGGAGCGGGCGGAGGTCGTCATTGCCGTCGCAGGATTTTAGTCCGCGATGTCCATTGTTGGTCCAAGAGCGTCCCGTATTTTCGAAGTGTCGCGAATGCAGCGATGTGCCATTCGCAACAATTCGTGCCACTTTGCGCCGCAGCAAACAACGCCATTATTCGATCACCTCGTTTGCACGGCCTTGCAAGGTAATGAGAAGGCCAGACCGGGTGTCTTCGACGTCTTGAGATTGATCGCAAACTCGACTCTTGTGTGCTGCTCGACAGGCAACTCTGCTGGATCGGCGCCTCTGAGAATTTTCCGCTGTAGACACCGATCAACCTGCTTGCTTCCAATAGGCTTGCCTGATCGCTTTCGCATGATACCGTTGTGCAAACCGCAGTTGTCACGTGGCATCCACAGAACATTTGATTTCGCCGCGAACTTTGGGGAAACATGTTGATCAGTCGCCGCTCCGTTCTTGAGGTCATAGGCGGGTCAGCAGTATTCGGCGGGCTGCAGGGCCTGCCGTCGATCGCGTCCGCTCAGCAATATCCGGACAGGCCCGTCCACATCGTCGTGCCGTTTCCTCCGGGAGGCTCGCTGGATGGCGCGCCGCGAATCGTCGCTCAACAAATCACCGCCCGCCACGGCTGGTCGATCGTTATCGACAACCGGCCCGGAGCAGGCGGTCAACTGGGCTCTGTTATCGGAAAGCAAGCCCCACCGGATGGCTATCTGCTGACTGCCATCAACGGTGTCACACACGGTTCGGCGTCGGCCATCAAGAGCGATCTTGGCTATGATCCGGTCAAGGATTTTGCACCGATCATTCTGCTCGCCGATGCTCCCATGGTGCTGCTCGTGCGCAGCGAACTTCCGGCGCGCACGGTTCCTGAATTCCTCGATTTGCTCCGCAAGCAACCGGGTCAGCTTAACTACGGAAGCGGCGGCTTCGGCACGCAGCATCATCTGGCGGCGGCCATGCTGCTCGATCAGGCGGGTCTGCGGCCCGACATCGCGACGCACGTCCCGAGCAGAGGCCAGGCGCTAGCGATCACCGACATGCTGGCCGGCAGCGTTCAGTTCATCATTTCCAGCATAGGACCTGCATGGCAGCACGTGGTCGCCGGGAAGTTGCGGGCGCTGGCCGTAACCGGCCACCAGCGACTGACGCGTTTTCCGGACCAGCCGACGATGATGGAACTTGGGTACCGGGATTTCGAAATTTTGGCGTGGAGCGGCCTTGCCGCTCCGGCAGGAACGCCGCAAACGGCAATCACCCGATGGAATGAAGCGGCCAACCAGGCCCTCGCCGATGCCAATGTCCAGAAGCAGCTTTCCGCGTTCGATTTCGACGCCCGCGGCGGCACGCCGGCGCAGTTCGCCGACTTCATCGTCCGTGAGGTCGCACGATACAAGAGGCTCGGCGAGAACACCGGTCTCTTGAAGGCGACGTGATTGTCCATCCGCCACGCTATCTATCAGAGCACAGACCGAACAGTTAGTCCCGCTCCTGTTCGAGCCGCCCACGGAGAAGCATGTTGCAGATGCAAATGGTGAACAAAACCAAGAGGCCGACGCCGACCCTGCCGCGCGAAATCGCTTCTGGCACCTTCTGGTTCGGCTGCTGTCTCGAGGTACACCTGCCCCCCAAGATCCTGCACAACCACAATGCCAGCTATCTGCTGCTCGGCAGCAAGGCGACGGTGCTGGTCGACACGGGGATGCCCTACGGATGGGCCCAATTGCGCACCGAACTGCAAACAGTGTTGAACGGCCGGCCTCTGGATTTTGTGTTTCCGACCCATCCTGAAGCGCCTCACATGGGCAACATCGGGCCGCTTCTCGAACTCTACCCACGCATGAAGATCGTCGGCGACCTCCGCAACTACCACCTTTATTACCCGCATGCTCAAGATCGATTTCAAACGATGCATGCCGGCGAGTCGCTCGATCTGGGCGACCGCCGGCTGCAAATGGTTCCGGCCGCCATCCATGACATCCCTAACTCTCTCTGGGGCTATGAGCCGGACCAGCGAATCCTGTTCGTAAGCGACGCCTATCCCTATACGCACGAGCACGAAGCGCACCAATGCGGTCTCACCTCCGAGGAGCTTCCGGAGGAGATTCGTCCCGAGGACACCAGTGTGGTGATCGGCTTCGCCCTGAACTGGGTCCGCCACACTGATACAGATGTGACGATGGCAAGGCTCAATGCATTTCTGCAACGCCATCCGGTCGATATCATCTGCCCGGCGCATGGTGGCGTCATCACCAACCCCAGACAGGTGACACGGGTTTTCGAGCAAGGCATGCGGCGAGTGAGGATGTAGCATGTCTCGCGTCGAGCAGATTGCGGACAATATACTGGTCCTGTCTGATGTGGTCCCGATCGACGGCCGCGTTAGCTGGCTCGCGCCCGGCGCGAAAGGATTCGAGCCGTTTAACGAATATCTGGTGCTGTCGGAGGACAATGCGCTGTTGTTCGAAACCGGCGTCGCGGCACATGGACCTTCGTTGGTGCAGTCCCTAAAGGAAATTCTCGGATCGCGGCGACTGGCTATCTATCCCAGCCGGATCGAGCTCGACAGCATTGGCAACCTCGGCAGGATTCTGGAAGAAATCCCGAACACTATCGTCGGATGCGCAAATCCGATCGAACCGACCAGACTGGCCCATCTTCGCGACTGGACCACGCCCCGGGCACCCTTCACCCGGTTCTTGGTTGGCAGCACGTTGGCGGAGATCGGCTTTCCGCAGCTTACCGTAGTCGATCCCGTGATCCGGACCCTCGGCACGTCCTGGCTCTGGCACGAGCACGCCAAAGTTCTGTTCAGCGCAGACTTCTTCTGCAACGACATGCTTACGACAGAGGACCAGTCCGTCATTCGCCGCAGCGGCGATGCACTCATCGCCCCCGAAGGCCTGCGCTTCAGCATCCTTCAGAAATTCGACTGGCTCGAGCTGGCGAACAAAGAAAATCTGTTGCCGGCTTGGGATAACTTGTTCTCGCGCATTAGTCCCGACGTTCTGGCTCCGGTGCACGGCCGGGTGCAATTCGGAGCAAAGCTGGTGGCCGGAGTTCTGGAGGATTACCGCAAGGCCCTCTTCTTTTTTCCTGACAGTGCTGCGGCGAGCCCTCCGGCGCTGGCCAAGGCGACATCAGTGGATAAGTACTAAGTTACGGACCACGGCCGCTGCCCAGATGGTAGCCGCCGTCACTGAGATTGGAAATTTATGCCGGTTTCTCTGACCTGTTTCTTCCAGCGGTCTGCTTCGTTCTGGAGGTGCCTTGCAAAATCTGCGGCTGAGCCTCCACGCGGCTCATAACCGTTTGCAGCCAACACTTCGCGTACCTTGGAATCCTGAAGGGCTTTGTTGGCTGCTACATTGATCTTGTCGATAATCGCCTGCGGCGTGCCCCTCGGCGCCACGATCCCAACCCAGCCGGTGTAGTAGATACTGGGCAGGCCGACCTCCGCTGTGGTCGGAATATTGGGGTAGCGCGACCACCGCGTCCGCCCGGTTGTTGCAAAGATGCGCAGGTCGCCGCGGTCGACGAGATCCTTGCTCCCGCTGGTAATCATGTAAGACACGTGTCCGGCGACGAGATCGCTGAGCGCCGGGCCCTCGCCCTTGTAGGGGACATGGGTGGAGGCGCTCTGGGGCACTCCGGTCGCCGACAGGAAGATCGTGGCATTGACGTGCTGCCCGGTACCATGACCGCCGCTGCCGTAGTTGTACTTTCCCGGGCTATTCCGGATCAACTCCGCCAGTTCCTGGACCGAACGGGCAGGCACCTTCGAATTGACGAAGAAGCCGTTAGGAGCCTCGCTGAGCCAGACCACCGGCACCATGTCGTTGACGGGGTCGTAGCCGATATCGGGATTGATCGCCGGGCTGATACCATGGGTCACGGCGTTGGCGATGCCAAACACGTATCCGTCCGGCGCCGCCGCTCTTGCGGCAAGCACACCGATCTTGCCAGTGGCGCCGGGCCGATTGTCGACGACGACCGGTTGCCCCAGCAGTTCGGTCATGGCCGGACCGAGGGCGCGCGGCACCATGTCGATGCTGCCACCGGCGGGGAAAGGTACGATCAGTCGCACCGGGCGGTCAGGATAGTTCTGTGCAATTGCGGTGACGTGCAGCGCGACACATGCCAGGAGCACCGTCAGTGTTCGGAGCGCCGTCGCCGTCACATTATGCAGCCCATGGACGATCCCTTGACGAACGGGAAGAGAAAAAACCGAATGCAGAGGCAACTCGCGTTTCATTCTTTGTCTCTAGTTCCCGAGGGTCGGAAGCTTGTCTACCTGTTGTGCGTGAGCCGCCAGCGGCAAGCCGACAGCCGCACCAGCCAAGACACCGAGAAACTCCCGCCGCGGCATTGTCACGGCGATCGGAGTGTAGCAGCGTCCCTGGTGGACTGGTAGCCAAAGCGATGAAGAGAATAAGCTACAGCGGGTACCGGTTCCCGCCTGAGATCATTCACCGGGCAATCTGGCTCTATCTCCGGTTCACACTGAGCTTGCGTGACGTCGAAGACCTGCTGGCGGAACGCGGCATCACGGTTTCGTACGAGTCGGTCCGGCGCTGGGTGGATCACTTCGGACCGATGATCGCCGCGGACTTGCGCAAGCGCCGGCCCAGGCCGCACACAACATGGCATCTGGATGAGGTCTATCTGAAGATCGATGGCCGCCTGGTCT